>JAEZDP010000103.1 GCA_023418055.1 Acidobacteriota bacterium | reverse complement strand
CCCTGACTCCCCTATTCCCCCCTGAACGTCTGCTCCAGCCGGTCCAGCCCAGCCAGGTCGGCATCGGACACGAGGGCGAACGTCTGTTCGCCGGCGGACCACACCCGCGCCTGGTGCCCGAACACCTCCCGCAGGGTCGCCTGGCTCGAGGCGTCGTGGTCGTCCCTCGGCATCACGAACAGGGAGACGATGCGGCCGTTGACGTTGTAGAGGAGATGGGCCAGGTGCCCGTGGCCGTAAAGGCAGCGGCGGACGCCGATGAGGCTCGCACGGTCAGCGGCGGGGCCAGCCGGCATCACGAGCGGGCCCTTGTAGGTGCGCTCCCACTCTTCGCCGGCCAGCGCCGGGTCGATGCCATGGTCGGCGCCACCCTGCACGATCCGCACGCACTTGAGGTGGTCGAGCGCCAACTGCGCCGCGAGCACCGTTGTGGACGTGCCGGTCAGCCCAATCCCGCCGGCCACCAGCACGGCAAGCAGGACCGTCGCCGCCACGGGCAGCCGCAGGGGTGACCAGGCTGGCCGGGGCCGGCTGGCATGGAGCGAGGCCGCCACGCGGTCTCGCAGGTCGTCCGAGGCACGCGTCCGCAGCTGCGCGGCGCGGGCCCCGAGCAGGTCGCGCACCCCACGCTGCGCCTCGACCGCGGCGCGGCAGGCCGCGCACCCGTCGAGGTGCCGGGTGACCCGCACCTGCTCCGCCGGGTCCAGCGCGTCCTCGGCGTGCAGCGCCAGCAGGGGTTCAATCTCGAGACAGTGATCCTTCATGGTCCTTCCTGCTAAGACGTGATCGACCCGGCCGGCGTCCCCGCCGGGTTGGCCTTGCGGCGCCGTGCCGCGACGAGCTGGTCGTGCAGCAGGCGGCGGCCCCGCGAGATTCTCGACATCACGGTCCCGGGTGGTATCCCGAGGATGTCGGCAATTTCCTGGTACGCGCACTCCTCCACGTCGCGCAGCCACACGGCCTCGCGGTAGACCTCGGGCAGCGCGTCGAGGGCGGCCTGCAGGTCGGCGTCCATCACCGACTGCAGCAGGCGCTGCTCAGGGTCGTCGGCGGCGGGCGCGAGCGCCACTGCCTCGGCCACGTCGCTGTCGACGTCGACCGGGTTGCGGCCGGCACCCCGCCTGTCGTTCAGGAACGTGTTGTGAAGGATGGTGAACAGCCAGGCCTTCACGTTGCTGCCGGCCTTCAGCCGCGGCCCGAACCGCACCGCCTTCAGATAGGTGTCCTGCACCAGGTCTTCAGCGGCTGCCGGGTTGCGCGTGAGCTTCAGCGCCAGGCTGTACAGGTTGTTCACGTAGGCCAGGGCGTCGCCGGCCAGCGGATCGGTCCGGTCGCGGTCGCCGCGCACGACGCGGGGGAACCATCCGGAGGTGGGTCGAAACGCCATCGTGCATGCGGGCCGATCACTCACTGTGTGGGAAGAACACCGCAGTCCCACACTTTATTCCCGGCCGGTGGCCCAGTATACGGCCCGACCGAAGACCGGGCGACCGGCGTCTTACCGCTGGGGTCGCGCTCCGAGATGCCCGGGATGCGGCCTGCCGTGCCCGGTCGGGATCCCGCTCGTTGCGGGTGGGGTCCTTCCGAAGTACCATGACGCCCATTCCTGACTGGACCGGTCTGTTGACGAGCGCCCTGCCGAAGTGCCCAGCCCAAGGAGACCGTATGCATATGCTGTCGCGCGCGTGGTGGCGCCACGTGGCCGTGGCCCTGCTGTTTGCGGCCGGGGCCGCCCCCGTCGCAGCGCAGACCCCGTTTGTGCCGTACTTCGGCAAGAACGAGATCCGATACGACTCGTTCCGATGGACGATCTACACGACCGACCACTTCGAGATCTACTACTACCCCGAGACCGAACAGCACCTCGAGCGCATCGCCAGCTACGCCGAGAGCGCCTACCAGAAGCTCAGTTCCGAACTGAAGCACGACCTCGCCCAGAAGGTCCCGCTGCTCATCTTCAAGACGCAGAGCGAGTTCCAGCAGCAGAACGTCATTCCGGGCGCCGTGAGCGAGGGCGTGGCGGCCTTTGCCGAGCCGTCCCGCAACCGGATGCTCGTGCCGATTGACGAGCCGCCCGACCAGCTCTACCGCCTCATCACCCACGAACTCACCCACATCTTCGAGTTCGACATCATCCCGCGCTCGCTCGTGAGCCGCGGCGTGCCGCTGTGGGTGGACGAAGGGCTGGCCGACTACATGGCCGGCGTCTGGCGGCCGCTCGACCTGATGACGGTGCGCGACGCCACCGTGGCCGACATCATCCCGCCCATGAGCAAGTTCGACGGCTACGGCGGGTTTGCCAACCCCCGCCTGGTCTACAACCTGGGGCACGCAGCCTTCGAGTTCATCGAGGAGCGCTGGGGCAAGGAGGGCATCCGCCAGTTCCTGTTCTCGCTGCGCAAGACCGCCATCGGCGGCGGCGAGGGCGCCTTCGAGGAGGCGCTGCGCGTCACGCCCGACGAGTTCGACCAGCAGTTCGACACGTACATGAAGAACCGGTTCAAGCCGTTCCGCGACAAGGAACGGCCGGCCGACTACGGGCGCAACCTCGCGCCCGACCCGCGCGAGACCCGGTTCACGTCGCTGCTGTCCATCGAGCCATCGCCCTCGGGCGACCTGCTGGCCGCCATGCTCGGCAACCGCAAGGACGGCGAACTCGACGTCGTGCTCATCTCGACCAAGGACCGTCAGGTCGTGCGCAACCTGACGCCGGGCTTCAGCAAGGACCGCGGCTACGAGTTCATCTCGGTCCCTGGTGCGCGCTGGAACACGGTGCCGTGGATCGCGTGGGCGCCGCGGGGCGACCGCCTCGCCTACTTCGCCCGCACCGAGAAGCAGCGCTCGCTCATCCTGATGAACGTCGTCACGGGCCAGATTGAGGACCGCATCTATCTCGACAGCGTGGATGCGCCCGAGTCGCCCGAGTTCTCGCTCGACGGCCGCAGGGTGTACTTCTCGGCCCTGCGGGACGCCGTCGGTGACATCTTCGAGGTCGACCTCGAGACGCGCGAGGTGCGCAACCTCACGAGCGACAGCTTCGCCGACTACGCGCCGACCATCGCGCCGGACGGCAACTCGCTCATCTACCTCTCGCGCATCAGCGGCAACGACAAGCTGTTCCGGCTCGACCTGGCGAGCGGCGCCAAGACGCAGTTGACCTTCGGCACCCACGACGAGGCGGCCGCGCAGTTCCTCGACGCCAACACCCTCGTCTTTCCCTCGACGGCCACCGATCCGGCCGCCGTGGTCGACCCCGAGGTCGTCCGCAACGGCCAGATCTTCAACCTGTGGACGCTCGACCTGCGCAACGGCGACCTCCGCCAGTACACCGACACGCTCACCGGCATCGTCTCGCCGGTGGTCATTCCCGACGCCGACGACCGGCGCGTGGCCTTTGTGACCTATTACAAGGGCGAATACGGCCTGCACACGCAGACCTTCGCGGAGCCGGTGGTCACGGCGACCTCCGCCGACTTCGGCGAGCCCGGCCCGATCGTGGACTTCCAGGCGCCGCTGTCGCACACGCTCATCCCGGCCAACGCACGCGTGAAGGGCCGGTTCGAGAAGCTGTTCCTGGACGGACGGCCGCCGGTCAACCTCGGCGTGACGAGCGGCGGTGACGTCTTCGGCGGCACCGCCATCTCCTTCAGCGACGTGCTCGGCGACCAGAACTTCACGTTCTTTGCCGCCTCGGTGGCGCAGTTCCGCACGCTCGCCTTCTCGTACACCGACCTGTCGAAGCGCTTCCAGTACGCCGTCCAGGGCTTCTCGCAGACCCAGTTCTTCTACGGGCTGCAGCCGGGCTTCTACGACCCGTCGCTCACCCTCTTCCTGCGCCGCGACGATGCCGTGGCCACGCGGTCCATCAACGGCGCGAGCGTGTTTGGCATCTACCCGTTCACGCGTTACACGCGGGTCGAGCTGTTTGGCGGCATCACGCACTTCAACGACCAGTTCCGCAACCAGGCCCTGCAGGATCTCTCCGACCAGTTCCAGCAGCAGAACTTCGGCGCCCGCATCTTCAACAACGGCACCGCCGTGCCGATCGGCGCCGCGCTCGTGCACGAGTCGACGGTCTTTCGCGAGTACGGCCCGCTGGCCGGCAGCACCTATCGCCTGTCCTACCAGGTGTCGCCGAAGATCGGCAACACGCTGTCGCGCCAGACCTTCGACGGCGACGCCCGCTACTACCAGCGCATCGGCAGCAACGGCGTGGCCGCGTTCCGCGTGAAAGGGTTCAAGAGCGTCGGCGACGTGCCCGACTTCTTCTTCTTCGGCGGCAACTCGGAACTGCGCGGCTACGACTTCCTCGAGTTCGTCGGCAACGCCGGGTTCTTCGCCAACGCGGAGCTGCGCTTTCCGCTCATCGAAGCCATGCTGACGCCCATCGGGGTACTGGGCGGCGTGCGGGGCGTGTTCTTTGCCGGGCTCGGCGGCGCGAGTCTCGGCGGCCGGCCTTCGACGGCCGGCTTCGGGTCCAATCAACCAAACCGCTCGTTCCAGTTCGCCACGTCGAGCGACGAGGTCGTCCAGCCCATCATCGGCTTCGAGGTGGACGAGTTCGGCTTCCCGGTGGCGCCGGTCTACGGGCCCGAACGGGTCATCTCGGGGCTCCGCCTGCGCGATGGCCGCGCCTCGTACGGTCTCGGGCTCGAGACGTTCTTCCTCGGCTTCCCCATCCACTTCGACTGGTCGTGGAAGACGCTGTTCAACAAGGACTGGGAAGACATCGTCTTCGCCTTCCAGGGTGGCAGCGAGCAGTTCCGGAAGTCGCGCTTCCAGGTGTGGATTGGGTACGACTTCTAATGCTTGATGCTTGATGCCTAACGCTTGCCGCCAGACGCTGCATCTCACACCATGACGTCATGCCTCATGTTTCATGCCTCATGCCTTGTGCGCCACTGACTGCGGATGAGTCGTGCAGTCGTGCAGTCGTGCAGCGTATGGCGTGCGGCGAATGGCGTATGGCGTGCGACGTATGCCGTGTGGCCGGAAGTCTGTAGCCCCTAGCCTGCCGTTGCCTGATGCCTGAGTCGACTCGGATGGAGGCGCGTCCCGCCTCGGCGTCCCGCACCGAAATGGTGCAGGTGGTGCTGCCCAACGATGCCAACCCGCTCGGGTACATCCTGGGCGGCACCGTGATGCACCTGGTGGACATCGCGGGCGCCATCGTGTCCTACAGGCACACCCGTCGCCGCGTCGTCACGGCCGCGGTGGACGGCCTGCAGTTCCTTCATCCCATCAAGGTCGGCGACCTCATCGTGCTGCAGGCCGAGGTCACGGCCACCTTCGGGACCTCGCTCGAAGTGCAGGTGCGGGTGCTCAGTGAGGAAGCGCTGACGGGGGTGCGGAAGTCGACGTCACAGGCCTACCTGACCTTCGTCGCGATCGACGAACACGGCAGGCCCGCCGATGTCGTACCGCTCGTGATCGAGACGGCAGAGGACCACCGTCGTGTCGAAGCCGCCCACCAGCGCCGCCAGGCCAGGCTGGAAGCCCGGCGCCTGATGCGCGAACACGAAGAGCAGTGAACGGTCCACGGTCCACGGTCCGCACACGGCCAGCGTACGGCGTGAGGCGTGAGGCGTGAGGCGTCAGGCGTCAGGCGTCAGGATCAATCCAGCCGCATCGTCGCCGAGCCGAGGTCGAGCGACACCGTGTAGCGGCTGAGGAACTTGTGGCCCAGGATGCCGCCGACTTCGTAGCCGAGCAGCACACTCGGGGCCCGCAGGTTCAGCACGACGAGTGACGACCGGTCCATGCGCACCTCGTCGACGGCCAGGTCCACCCCCGGCAGCAGGAACGCGTCGCGGTCCCACCCGGACGTGCCGTACACCTTCAACGGGATGCGGCGGAAACGTCCGAGCTGCTCGAGACCCACGGCCGTCGTGCGGCTGATGGAAATGGCCTGGCCGCCGGTGTCGACGACGAAGGCGGCCGGCGTGGTGCCGTTGACGGTGCCGCGGACGGTGGCGAGCCTGTGCATCCAGAGCGGCATCTCGATGGCGCTCGCGGGCGGCAGCGCTGGCAGTTCGCGCGCCATGAGCAACTCGCCGCGGTCGTAGTCCACGCGCATGGACATGCCGAGGGCGAGGGGCGAGATGGCGTCGATGTCCTGGCTCGGCACACGGCGCAGCGGCGGGTCCTTGATCATCGCCGGCACGTGTTCGACGCGCAGCGTGCCGATGTCCAGGCTCGCCAGCCGTGCCAGCTTCAGACGTCGCAGGCCGGCGTCCCCCACACCCGCACTGAGGGTCTCGGCCACCGAATACACCCCCGCCCGGCGGGCGCTGTCCTCCGAGATGACGGTCATCTCGGCCCCGGTGTCCACCACCAGTTCGCGCGTCCAGCGATTGTTGACGCGCACCTTGACGAGCATCTTCTCGCGTTCGATGCGGAAGGGCACCACGTGCACCGCGTCGGCCACCTCGGGGGACATGGAGAGCGGCGTGCGGTCCTTGAAGTGGCGCAGGAACTTGATGCGGGCCCGGGCCAGCTTCATCTGCTCCTTGAAGCCCTGCCTGGGCAGCAGGGCGATGTAGCGTTCGAGTTCGTCGGCGGCCACGCCGTAGTTGCGCAGCCGCTCGAGCAGGTAGGCTCTGGTGTGCCGGAACTCGGGGACGTCGGGCTCGCGCTCGACGGCGAGTTCGACGAGCGACAGCGCTTCGGTGGTCCGACCGCGCGCGTCGAGCAGGCGCGCCATGCCGTGGTTGGCGGCGGCGAAGTCTGCCGTGTGCGCGAGCGCACGCTGGTAGTGCGCCTCGGCCTCTTCGAAGTGCCCGACACTCCACAGCGCGTCACCATGTAGCGAGAGATCGAGCGCCTCCGACGACATCGCCGCCAGCGTGGCGGACTCGGCGGCGGCCTCGCGGAAATCGCCCACGCGCAACAGCGCCCGCACAACCGCGCGGGTCGAGGGCACCACGAGCGCCGGGTTCAACTCGCGGGCCTTGACGTACGAGCGGACGGCTTCGCGGTACTTCGCCCGCTCGAAGAGCGTCTCGGCCCTCGTGATTTCGGTGTCGGCATCGTCGACACCCGCCCGGGGATGGACGGTGAGGGAGACGACGACCGCTGCCATCGCGGCGAGGCCGACGAGACGGGCGCGCGGTCGCGGGCGCAGACGTGACGGGGGGGCGGCGTCGGGCATATCCGTAGCGTGCTCCTGCTGGGACGAGCGCGAGCTGGCAATGGTCCCCGCCTGGACGCGCGGACGGCGGGAACGTGACCCGCCGGCCCTCACCGGTGTGGAGCGCTGTCAGCCCTGGTAGTGCTTGGCGTTCTTCTCAATATACGCCTGCCACTGGTCAGGTACTTCATCGAGCGCGTAAATGGCCTCCACCGGGCATGCCGGCACACACGCCCCGCAGTCGATGCACTCGTCGGGATGGATGAACAGCATCTCGGTCGTCTCGAAGTCGCCTTCGTCCTTCCGGGGATGGATGCAGTCGACGGGGCAGACGTCGACGCAGGCGGTGTCCTTGGTGCCGATGCACGGTTCGGTGATGACGTAGGCCATGTGTCCTCCTGAGTCAAGATGTGGCGCCGGCCTCGCGCGGCAGGTGTCCGAGGCGGAGCGATGTGGCCCGGGCCAACTCCCAGGCCGCGCGCACGTGCTCGTCGTGCAGCGGCGTTTCGTCGTGCCCGTGCGAGAACACCCCGACACGAGCGACCTCCTGGCCGGTGTAGTCGCACACCGGCGCACACGCGCAGTTGAGCCGCAGCGGCGTGTGCGACGTGTCCTCGCCGAGGCGGCGTACCAGCGTCCGGCTGCCGGCGACATCGGCGTGCCCGCAGAGACGCGCACAGCTCAGTCGCCTGGCCTGCGTCGCGCTGAAGAACATCGAGCAGTGCCCTGGCATCGGCTTGCCGTAGGCGGTGTACATCGCCGCGCGTTCCTCCTGCCGGCCCCACACGTACGAAACCTCGCCTGCCCCCGGAGCCGCCACGAAGGCCCTCGCGGGCACACGCGCGGTGTAGGCGCGCAGGGCGGGGTACGCGTGCAGGCGCAGTTCGGAGCGACGGAGATAGCGGAAGCTCAGGTCGAGCACCTTGAGCGTCAGGCCGTATCGCTGCGTGTCTGGGTCCTGACGCACGAAGCCGCGCCGGCGCAACACCCCAAGCAGGCGATGGGCAGTGGGCGCCGGCAACTGCGCGCGTGCCACCAGCGTCCGCAACGGCAGCCCCTCGGCGTGCTCGCTCAAGATCTCGAGCAGGTCGAGTGCCTTGTCCACCGACGTGAGGCTCACCCGGCGTTCCACCATGCGGAATGACCTTCCACGGATGGAGAGTACGCCCCTGCGGTCCACGAAACAAGGGCACCGGTGGGTCGGCATTCGACGCCGGACGGCGCGTGAGGCGTAAGGCGTGCGGCGTAAGGCGTGCGGCGTGCGGCATGCGGCGTCAGCCGCGAGGCGTGAGCGCTTCCAGACGCGACAGGAACCCCCGGACACGCCGTGCGTTGGTGCCGAGGTCGCTGCGGCCGATGCGCGACTTGGACCGCATGTCCACGCGCACGCGCCCATCTCCCAGCGGACGGAGCCGGACGATGACGTCGTCGCGGAAGCGGAGCCAGGGCGTGATGGCGACCGCTTCGAGGCGGCCCTCGGCAGCCGCGTCGCCGACGATCTGCCAGCCTTCGGCGTCCATCAGGTCGCGCACCACCGCGTGGACGGTGGCGAGGGGCGCCGTCAGGACGAGCGGCTGAATGTCCGGGTAGTGCAGTCGCTGCAGCGCGGCGACACGCGCACCGCCGTACTCGGGTGGGTTCAGCGCCCACCGGCGTACGCGCAACACGTCCACGAACGCGGGCGGCGAGTCGATGTCGGTCGAGATGTCGTGCAGTGGCACCAAGGCGTCGCGGCAGGATCCCCCGCGGCTCTCGCAGCGTCAAGCGCAGGGGAACCTGGATTCCGACCAAATTTGTCACCGGATGCGCGGCGAGGTAAACCGTGGGAGGATGAGACCGCCCATCCATGATGCGGCATCACCGACTGCCGATTGCCACAACGACTCGACGTGCGGCCCTTCGTTCTCGCCACTTTCGTGACTGTCGTCTGCAGCCTGTTCGGCTCCGTGCCGAGGGGACAGGCTGAGCACCATCTGCAGGCCGACACGTGGACGGTCGCCGATGGCTTGCCGCAGAACACCGTCACGGGCCTCGCCCAGGACCGGCAGGGCTACCTCTGGGTGGCGACGCGGAAAGGGCTGGCCCGCTTCGACGGCCAGTTCTTCAGGCCCGTGGGTGGCGTGGACGGCATCGACCTCTCGACGCTGCGCCTCACCGCGGTGGCCGCCGACGAGCACGGCGGCGTCTGGGTCGGCACCTATGCCATCGGCCTGCTCTACCTGCACGAGGGCCGGGTCGAGCGGTTCGGTCCTGACCGGGGCGTCCCCGACGGCATCGTCTGGGACCTGCGGCGCGACGCCGTGGGACGCATGTGGATGGCGGCCGCTGCCGGCGTGCGCTACCTGGAGAACGGCCGATGGATGGAGCCGGCGATACCGGCGCACCTCGCGGATGCAGCCAACACGGTGCATGTCGACCGCGCGGGACGCACGTGGATCGGCACGTCGACGTTGGGGGCGATCCGCCTCGACCCGACGGGAGCACACGCGTTCGGGGTAGACGCCGGCCTCCCGACTGGGCGGGTGTTCTCGATTGCCGAGGATCAGCAGGGGGACATCTGGGCGGCCACGCCATCCGGGGTCGTGCAGTTCGACGCGGCCACCGAACGCTTCAGGGGCGTGCCGGGGTTGCAGGACGTGAGCGCCTATCAGTTGCTCATCGACCGCACGGGCGTCCTCTGGGTGGCCACCTACGGCCACGGTCTGCTCTCGTACGACTCGCGACGGTCGCCAGCCGTCACGCGCGTGGACGGCCCCGAGTCGGACTTCATCCTCAGCCTGCTCGAGGATCGCGACGGCACGGTCTGGGCCGGCACGGTGAGCGGCGGCATGACGCGCCTGGTGCCGGTGGCGCGCGAACTGCTCGACGCCCGCAACGGCCTGCCGAACTTCCCCGTGACCACCGTCTACCAGGCCCGCACCGGCACGGTCTGGATCGGCACGCTGGGTGGTGGGCTCGCCAGCGTCCGGGACGGCCGGGTCGAGCGACTCACATCGGCCGACGGCCTGCCGAGCGACAGCATCACCTCGGTGGCGGGCGGTCCAGACGACAGCCTCTGGATTGCGACGAGCGGCGCGGGCGTGTTCCGCCTCGAGAACGGACGGGTCGCGCAGCGCCTGCCGCCCGACGTGGCGGGCGCCGTCGTGCGCACCGTCGAAGCGCACGGAGACGTGGTGTACTTCGGCGGGCGCGGCGTGCTGCGCCTCGCTCCGGAGGGCACGAGCCGGCGGTGGACGGCCGCCGACGGCCTCGGCAGCGACGACGTTCGCGCGCTGTATGCCACCGACAGGGGCGTGTACATCGGGACGTATGGCGGCGGTCTCAGCCTGCTCCTGCCCGACGGGACCCTGCGCCGCTGGTCGCAGGCCGAGGGCCTGCACAACCCGTTTGTCACCTCCGTGCACGTCGATGCGACAGGCACCGTCTGGATCGGCACGTATGGCGGCGGGGTGTTCCGCCTCCAGGACGGCACGATCGCCAACATCTCCGAGGCCCATGGCCTCGAAGACAACGTCGTCTTCGACATCATGGAGGACGGTCAGCATCGGCTGTGGCTGATGATGAACCAGGGCATCAGCGTCATCGGGCTGGCCGATGCCAACAAGGCGGCAGACGGCGACGGGTCGGTGCTGCCCGGTGCCTTCCTCGGCAGCGCGCAGGGCATCAGCGGCATCGACGGCACCGACGGGAATCAGCCCCAGAGTTGGCTCACGTCCGACGGGCGCATCTGGTTTGCCACGACGCACGGCGTGGCCATCGTCGATCCGGCGGCCGTCGGGAACGGACGGGTGAGCCCGGCCGCGGCCATCGACAGCCTCGAGGTGGACAACGTGCCCGTCCGCTGGTCGGCGGCTGGAGTGTCCTTGGACGAGCGCAACGTGCGCTTCGAGTACAGCACGCCGCAACTG
>JAEZDP010000086.1 GCA_023418055.1 Acidobacteriota bacterium | reverse complement strand
CGGCCGCGCCAGCGGCGTCCAGTACTTCGACAGGAAGACCGGCGACGAGCACCAGGTGCGCGGCAACATCGTCGTCATGGGTGCCAGTTGCGTGGACACCACGCGCATCCTGCTGAACTCGACGTCGAGTGTGCACCCGAACGGCCTCGGCAACGGCAGCGACGTCATCGGTCGGTACCTCTGCGAGCAGGTACGCATCCACGCGCGCGGGTTCATGCCGTCGCTCTACGGCAAGCCGGCCACCGACGACAAGGGCATCGGTGGGGGCCACGTCTACCTCCCGCGCTTCAACCATCGCGACCCCCACAGGCGCGACTACCTGCGTGGCTTCGGGCTGCAGTTCTGGAACACGGGGACCAACCCCGACGGCGCCTCGCACTTTGCTGGCGGGGTGGCGGGCTTTGGGTCTAAGCTCAAGGCGGACGTCCGTAAGATGTATCCCGCCTGGGTCGAACTGCACCCGTTCGGCGAGGTGTTGACGTATCCCGACAACCGCATCACGGTGGACAAGAGCCGGACCGACCGCTATGGCGTGCCCCTCGTGCACATCGACTACCGCATCCGCGACAACGAGCGGAAGATGGTGGAGCACATGGCCGACACGATCGAGGCGCTCGCCAAGGAGTCGGGCATCGAGCTGTGGAACTACGCGCGCGCGGACGTCGACAACAACGGCTCCGCCATTCACGAACACGGCACCTGCCGCATGGGTGACGACCCGAAGAGGTCGGCGCTGAACGCGTTCAACCAGATGCACGAGGTGAAGAACGTCTTCGTGGTGGACGGCTCGTCGTTCACGACCGCCTCCGAGAAGAACCCCACGCTCACCATCCTTGCCGTCGCGTGGCGTGCGACGGACTACCTCGTCGAGCAGATGAAACGCGGGAACGTCTGACGCGCCGGGCGACGCGTCGCGAGACAGGCACGGGAGATCAGCGGTACGGTTACCGTCCCCCGCTCACGTCGAGGATGCTGCCGGTCACGTAGGACGCCTCGTCTGAGAGCAGCCACAGGATCGCGTGCGCGATCTCGTCCACCTCGCCGCCGCGCTGCATGGGGATGGCGCTCTTGACCCTGTCGACGCGGCCGGGTTCACCGCCGCTGGCGTGAATGTCGGTGTAGACCGGTCCGGGGCGCACACCGTTCACGCGGATGCCCTCGGTGGCCACCTCGCGTGCCAGCCCCACCGTCATGACGTCCACGGCGCCCTTCGAGGCGGCGTAGTCGATGTACTCGCCGGTCCCACCCAGCCGCGCGGCGACCGACGACACGTTGACGATGGAGCCGCCCTGCCCGCCGTAACGTGTGGACATCCGTCGCACCGCTTCGCGGGCACACAGGAAACTGCCGATCACGTTGGTCGTGAGCACACGCTGCCAGCGGTCGGCTTCCATCTCGTCGAGGCGCATCTGCCGCTCGAGGACGCCGGTGTTGTTCACGAGGGCCGAGATCGTGCCCAACTCGCGATCGACCTGCTCGAACATCCGTAACACGTCTGCCTCCTGACCGACGTCAGCCCGGACGGGCAGCGCCGCCCCCCCGGCAGCGGTGATCTCGGCGGCCAGCGACCTCGCCGCGTCCTCGCTCGACAGATAGTTGATAACCACGGCGTGCCCGCGGCGTGCGGCGATGCGCGCCGTGGCCGCGCCGATGCCTCGGCTGGCTCCGGTGATGAGGGTGATCGGACTCGACATCACGCCATTGTATTGGTGCGAGGTCTGGTCGTCGGTGGATCACGCCTCCGCCGGCAGCCGTACGGTGAAGGTGGTGCCGCCCGGGGTGGTCTCCACCGCGATCGTCCCGCCGTGGGCATCGACGATGGCCTTGCCAATGGCCAGGCCCAGACCCGTGCCGCCCTCGCGGGAGGTTCGTGAGGGCGCCGCGCGCCAGAACCTGTCGAACATCCGCTCGGCAACCGCGGGGTCCATGCCATTGCCCGTGTCGCGCACGACCACGCGAGCCATTGGTGCCTGTCCGGCAGGGCCGTCCATGTCGAGGACGATGTCCACCTGGCCCGGACGCGTGTTGTAGCGGATCGCATTCGAGACGAGGTTCGCACACAGGATGCCGAGTTGCAGGCGATCGCCATGCGCCGTCGCGTGCCCCGCGACGTGCACCGTCACCTCGCGCTCGCGCGCCACGCGCTCGAGGTCGAGGACGACTTCGTCGAGCAGCAGGCGGAGATCGAGTGTCTCGAAGGGGGCCGCCTCCGATCCGCTCTCGATGCGCGCCAGCGTGAGCAGCGACTCCACGAGGTGCGTGAGGCGTCGCGCCTGACGTGCGCAGACATCGAACGCGCGCCGATACTCCGCCTCCGACCGCGGCCTGGCCAGTGCCCATTCGCTTTCCGCGAGCACAGTGGCCACCGGCGTCCGCAGCTCGTGGCTGGCATCTGCCGTCAGCTGGCGCTCACGCAGCAGGCCCTGCTCGAGTCGGTCGAAGGCCGCGTTCAAGCGCTCGGCCACCCCCACGAACTCGGCGTCGACGGTCGCCAGGTCGACGCGCGCGGGTTGCCCGGGCGCGAGCTCACGCGCCGTACGGTCGATCTGGAGCAGCGATGCCGACAGCGCGCGCCGCAACCACACGGCCAGGGGCGCGGCGAGCAACACCGCGAGCAGGCTGGCCACGAGGAGACTCGTGAACAGCCGCCAGACATCTGCGCGCACCGGACCAAGCGGCTGCCCCACCCGCACGGTGCCGAGCGTGGTGTCGCCATCGGCACCTCGGATGGCCAGGCGATGCTCGCGGTGATCGCCCACGGTCCCGGTACCTTCGCGCACGACATCTGCGGGAGCCAGCGGGGGCGCATCGCCGTCGAGCAGTCGGCCCTCGGTGTCGTAGATGCCGTAGTAGCGGTCGCCATCCGAGACGTCAATCCGGAACTCGCTCGACACTTCCACCTCGACGACCCCGTCGGTCACGACAATCTGCCGTGCCAGGGCGGCCGCATCGGCCTGGATGCGCGCGTCGACGGCCCGCACCGACACTCGCCAGTACTGCCACATGGCCAGCGCCGCCATGGCCAACCCGAGCCCGATCGCCCAGAGTGCGGTGAGGGCGAACACCCGGCGGACGACGGACCTACGCCTCGATGATGTAGCCATGGCCGCGGCGCGTGTGGATGAGCTGCGTGCCGAGCTTGCGGCGGAGGTTGGCCACGTAGACGTCGAGCACGTTGGAGGTGGTGTCGTCGGCGTCGCTGTACAGGTGCTGCAGCAGCTCGGTGCGCGAGACGACACGGCCGCGATGGAGCGCGAGGTACTCGAGCAGGCGGAACTCGCGCGGCGTGACAGCGACCGGAACGCCGCCCTTGCGCACGAGGCGCCGTGACAGGTCGAGTTCCACCTCGCCGAGTGCCTGCACGGGCGTGGCATGGCCCGCCGAACGACGCAACAGCGCCCGACAGCGCGAGATGAGTTCGGCCGGCTCGAAGGGCTTGGTGAGGTAGTCGTCCGCGCCGGCATCGAGCAGCCGCACGCGGTCGCCGACCCCGTCGCGGGCCGTGAGGACGAGCACCGGGAGGTTCGCCCCGCGGGCACGCAGTGCGGCCAGGACGGCGTCACCCTGCAGGTGCGGCAGCATCAGGTCGAGGACGACGAGGTCGTAGCCGGGTTCGAGGGCGAGCGCGAGGCCCTCGGCGCCGTCGCGGGCGATGTCGCAGGAGAAGCCGGCGTCGGCAAGCAGGCGGGCGAGGACGTCGGCCAGGTCCTCTTCGTCCTCGACAATGAGCAAGCGCATGGGAGCTGATGTCAGGTCAGCGCACGATACCAGAGCCGCTCGAAGTGCGCCGTGCCGTCGCCCGGCATCCAGAACCCCACCGAGCCGCCGCCACGGAGCGTGTCGTCGGCATCGTGCGCCACGGGAATGCCGTTGAGCCACACGCGAATCCGTGGCCCCTGGTGTTCGACTGTCAACTCGTGCCACGCCCCCGGGTCGAGCCGCAGTCCTGCCCGGCGGTCGAGGCGCACGCGATTGCCGCGCACGAACTTATAGAGGACCACTTCGTTGTCGTCGAAGTCCAGGCGCGCCGCGTAGTAGTTCCTGGCGTCCTGCACGCGCCACGCGAGACCCGCCGCGCGGTCTCCCGTCACCATCCGCAGCCGCACCCCCACGTGCACGTCCTCGAGCGACACGTCCGTCCGGACGGCCATGCGATACCCGGCACGGCCCAGCTCGACCTGCCCGAGCGCTCCCTGCCGCCCCGAAGTCACCGTCTCCCACCGCCCCGCCTCGTCGTCCACCGAACTCAGGGTTCGGAAGCCCTCGGGCAGCGCGCCCGCGCGCATGCCGCCGAAGGTGATGACGGTGGAGGCGTGCTGCTGCGACCAGAGGGGAACCGTGGACGCGACCGCCGCGAGGACGGCAAGCCCCGACACACGCACGAGCAAGGTTGGCATCCGGCAAGTGTCGCAGCAGAACCCTGAAGAACACGTGAAGGGCACCTTCATCGGACCTTCATGCGCGGCTCGATAGTCTGAGGCGTATGGCCGCGCGATTCCGCTCCCTTCCTGACCTTCCCCTCATCTTCATCCTCGGCCTCGCTGTCGTGCCGGTCTTCTGCCCGACGGACGTGGGGGCGACCACCCTCGTCAACGACCCGGTCCGCCAACCCGAAGTCGAGGGCGACCGCTCAACCGGCCAGATCGTGGTGGTGGCGGTGGACAGCCTCGAAGGCCGACTTCCCGGCGCCACGGTGACGGTGCTGGCCACAGGTCCGGACGCCCATCAGGACGCCGCGCCGCTCGTCTTCGTCACCGGCGAAAACGGCGATGTCCGTGTGGAGGACCTCCGGCCCGGCGAGTACGACGTCACCGTCGAGATGCCGGGCTTCGACGTCTTCCGCGAGGTGGTGACGGTCGAGGCGGGCCAGGCGTCGCGGGCGCGTGCGGTACTCGCCATCGGCGGCTTCGCCGAGCAGGTGGCCGTGACGAGCGAAGGCTCGACCGTGCAGAACACCGACGGCTTCACCGAGTCGCTCAGCACCGAGGAGATCGACCAGCTGCCCGACGACCCCGAGACGCTCGCCCTGATGCTCAACGAGTTGGCCGGCGGCGAAGCGGAGTTCCGGGTCAACGGCTTCGAGGGCGGCGAACTGCCCCCGAAGGACCAGATTCAGGCCGTGCGCATCCGGCAGGACCCGTTCAGCCCCGACAGCATGGGTGCGGGTCGCCCCAGGGTGGAGATCGTCACACGGCCGGGGCTCAACGCATGGCGGCACGAAGTGAACGCGGGCCTGCGCGACCAGTCGATCGACGCACGCCAGCCCTTCGCGCCCGAACGGGGCCAGGGCCAGACGCGCCGCATCAGCTGGAACTTCAGCGGGCCACTCGTCGCGGGGCGTACCTCGATTGCGGGCCGCTTCTCGCTGCGCAACGCGTTCGACGCCCAGACCGTCGTCGCCCGGTCCACCACGGGCACGATCAGCGACATCGTGAACTCGGAGCGCGGCCGCGTGGACGGCGAGGTGCGCGTGGAGCACGCCCTCAACAACGCACATACGCTGCGCGTGGAGTACCAGCGACGGAACTTCACGGGCGACAACCTCGGCGTCGGCGAGTTCAGCCTGCGCGAGCGCGCGTTTGCCGACGATCGCACCGTGGATGTCGTGCGCGTGTCCGAGACCGGGTCGTACGGCACGTCGGTCTTCAACGAGTTCCGCTTCGAATACGTGGACGACCGCCAGCAGGTGCAGTCGCTCAGCGACGCACTGGCCGTCAACGTGCAGAATGCGTTCACCGCCGGCGGTGCCCAGCGTCGAGGGGGCGTCGAAGGCCGCGAGGTCGAGGTGGCCAACAGCCTCGAGTTCGTGCCTGCCCGCGGCCACAACGCGCGCCTCGGCTTCGAGGGCGAGTGGGGCCGGTCGCGCAGCGACCGCTTCGACAACTTCACGGGCACCTACACCTTCGCCAGCCTCGAGGACTACGCCGAGGGACGGCCTCGGCAGTTCGTCCGCAGGGTCGGCGATCCGCTGGTGGAGTTCTCGCGCTACGAGTTCAGCTGGTGGGCCCACGACGACTGGCAGGTGCGCGACGACGTGCGTGTCGGCCTCGGCGTCCGGCACGACTTCCAGGGCTACATCGACGACACGTGGAACTTCGCCCCGCGGGCCAGCGTGTCGTGGACGCCGACCGAGAGCCGCCGCACATCGATCAATGCCGGCGTCGGCGTCTTCAACAACTGGCTGAGCGACGACGTCTACGAGCAGACCCTGCGGCTCGACGGCGAGCGCCAGCGCGATCTGATCGTCGCGGATCCGACCTTCCCCGATCCGTTCGAAGGCGGTGCGGCCGGCGAGATGCCGCCGCCGAGCGTCGTGCGTTTCGGCGACGACCTCGTGATGCAGACCTCCACGCGTGCGTCCGTCGGGGTCGAGCAGCGCGTCAGCGACCGACTCCGCCTGCGCGTGAACGTCTTCCGGCAGGACACTGACGACCGTCTGCGCGCGATCAACGCCAACGCTCCGATCGGCGGCCTCGTGCCGAACCCCGCATTCGCGCGCATCACCGAGATCGAGTCGATCGCCAGCGGCGAATCCACCGGCATCGACACGAGCCTGCGGGCCAACAGCGAAGACGGACGCTCGTCGGGGTTCTTCCGCTACCGCTACACGCGCTCGTTCGACGATGCGGATGGCGCGCAGGGGCTGCCCGCCGACAGCAATGACCTGGCGGCCGAATGGGGCCCGGCATCGAACGACATCAGGCACCGGCTCTACGGGTTCGTGCGTACCGACCTGCCATACGGCGTGCGCGCCAGCCTGTCGGGTAGTGTGCTCTCGGGAGCGCCTTACACCATCAGGACCGGCTTCGACGACAACGGCGACACCATCTTCAACGACCGGCCTGAGGGCGTGGGGCGCAACACCGAGCGTGGCACGTGGCGGCGCAACGTGGACATCCGCCTGGGCTGGCGTCCGACCTTCCTGGGCACGCCGCTCGACCGCGGTGGTCCAGGCGGTGGTGGCGGACGTGGTGGCGGTGGCCGCGGTGGGCCGCGCGCCAAGGGCGTCGAGGTCTACGCCAACGTCTCGAACCTGTTCAACGAGACGAACTACACGCGGTTTGCCGGAGTACTGACGTCGCCGCTCTTTGGCATGCCGACCGCCGCCGCCTCGGCACGGCAGTTCGAGTTCGGAACGCGCGTCTTCTTCTAGATCGGGGATCGCGGATCGCGGATCGGGGATCGCGGATCGGGGATCGCGGATCGCGGATCGGGGATCGCGGATCGCGGATCGCGGATCGCGGATCGGGGCAGGCGCTACACTGTGTTCCATGCGTCGCGTCCGCTATTCGGTGGCAGCCAGCCTCGACGGCTACATCGCCGCGCCTGACGGCGGCTTCGACTGGATCGTGATGGACCCCGAGATCGACTTTGCTGCCATGTACGCGGCGGTCGGTGGGCTGCTGATGGGTCGTCGGTCGTGGGAGGTGGCCGTAGGGATGGGCGGCACCGGGGGGCCCGAGATGCCCACCTACGTCTACTCGCGCACCCTGCCCGAGGGAGAGCGCGACGGGGCGACGTTCGTGCACGACGCCGTCCCGCATGTGCGCGCGCTGAAGCAGACCGAGGGCAAGACGCTCTGGCTGTGGGGGGGCGGCGAACTGTTCCGCGAGCTCGCGGCGGCTCGCCTCGTCGACGAGGTCGAGGTCGCCATCATCCCGGTGCTGCTCGGCGGCGGCCTGCCGCTGCTGGCCCCGCCGGGCCCGCAGATGTCCCTCACGCTGCGTGGGCAGCGCACGTACCAGTCCTCTGGAATCGTGGTGTTGTCGTACGAGGTGACGGCTCCGGTTGTATAAAGGGGGCCATGCACAGCCTCCCGTCAGCTTCGAGCCACCTCTCACGCCGCGCGTTCGTCCACCGCAGTGCCCTTGCCGCGGGCGCCTTGTCGGTGCCGTCCTTCCTTGCCGGCTGCGGCGGACCCTCTGGCGAGAACTCCGAGTCTGCCACCGCCGCGTCCGATCCGTCCGCTGACGCCGCCCGCTTCAGGCTCGTCACACTCGATCCCGGCCACTTCCACGCCGCGCTCGTGCAGAAGTCCATGTACCCGGACGTGAGCCCCGTCGTGCATGTCTACGCACCCGAGGGGGAGGAACTCGCGCAACACGTGGCGAGGATCGAGAGCTACAACACGCGCGCCGAGGCCCCGACGCGGTGGGACCTCCAGGTGCACACCGGTCCGGACTTCCTCGACCGGATGATTGCCGACCGCGCCGGCAACATCGTCGTGATCTCGGGCAACAACGCGCGCAAGGCCGAGTACATCGTGCGCGCCGTCGAGGCGGGCTTTCACGTGCTCGCCGACAAGCCCATGGCCCGCACGCCGGCAGACCTCGAACGGCTCGAACACGCGTTTCGCGTGGCACGTGAGGGCGGCGTGCAGCTCTACGACATCATGACGGAGCGCTTCGAGATCACGAGCATGCTGCAGCGTGCCCTGTCGAAGAACGCGTCGCTGTTCGGCGACCTGGAGAAGGGCTCGCCGGAGGCACCGGCCATCACCAAGGAGAGCGTGCACCATTTCTCGAAGACCGTGTCGGGCGCACCGCTCATCAGGCCCGTCTGGTTCTTCGATGTCGACCAGCAGGGCGAAGGCATCGTCGACGTCACCACGCATCTGGTCGATCTCATCCAGTGGACCGTGTTCCCCGAGCAGAGCCTGACGCCCGAGGACATCACGATGCTGCAGGCGCGCAGGTGGACGACGCCGGTGTCGGAGGCGGAGTTCCGAAAGGTCACCGGCGCCTCGGGCTTTCCGGACTACCTGCAGGACGACGTGCGCGACGGCGCGCTGCAGGTGTACTGCAACGGCGAGTTCACCTATCGCCTGCGCGACGTGCACGCGAAGGTGTCGGTGGTGTGGAACTTCGAGGCACCCGAGGGCACCGGCGACACCCACTTCTCGATGATGCGCGGCACCCGCGCGAACCTGGTGATCCGCCAGGGTGCCGACGAGCAGTTCACGCCCGTCCTCTACGTCGAACCTGCGGCGACGGCCGGTGACGGCGACGCGGAGCGCGTGGTGCGCGAGGCGATTGCCGCGGTCCAGGACGAGTTCCCTGGCGTGGACGTGCGGCGAGACGGCGCGCGCTGGGCCGTGAGCGTGCCTGCGTCGTATGCCGTGGGCCACGAAGCGCACTTCGGCCAGGTCACCGAGAACTTCCTCGCCTACGTGCGTGACGGCTCGATGCCGGCGTGGGAGGTGCCCGCGATGCGCACGAAGTACGCGACGATCATGAAGGCCTACGAGATGAGCCGATGAGAGCCGTGCTGTCGAGGCGGCAGGCGCGTGACCTCTCGCTCGCGGCGTGCGCGGCTGTCTGGCTGCTGCTGCCTGCGCCTGGGACAGCGCAGCCCGTGTCGCAAGCCGCGGCCCCTGTCGAACACGACTTCGTCATCCGCAACTTCCGCTTCCAGTCGGGCGAGACGCTGCCGGAACTTCGCCTGCACTATCGCACCGTCGGGACGCCGCGGCGGGGTGCCGACGGCAAGGTGCGCAATGCCGTGCTGGTGCTGCACGGCACCGGTGGAACGGGCGCGCAGTTCGTGGGAGAGAACTTCGCCGGTGAGTTGTTCGGACCCGGGCAACCCCTCGACGCGACGCAGTACTTCGTCGTGATGCCCGACAACATCGGCCATGGGGCGTCGAGCAAACCCAGCGACGGCCTGCGGGCCTCGTTTCCGCGCTACGGCTACGACGACATGGTGGAGGCGCAGTATCGCCTCGTCACCGAACAGCTCGGGGTGTCGAAGCTGCGGCTGGTGATGGGGACGTCGATGGGCGGCATGCACACGTGGGTGTGGGGACAGCGCCATCCGGACATGATGGACGCGCTCATGCCACTGGCGAGCCTGCCCGACCAGATCGCCGGGCGCAATCGCGCCTGGCGGCGTGTGGCCATCGATGCGATCCGATTGGATCCGACCTGGCACGGCGGCAACTACACGACGCAGCCCAACGGCCTGCGAACCGTGGCGCAGATGTTGTGGCTGGCCGGCAGCAACCCGGTGCTGCGACGGGCGCAGGCGCCGACGCTCGCCGAGACGGACCGCGTGCTCGACGAGTATGTGTCCGCTTACATGAAGACGGGGGACGCCAACGACATCCTCTATGCGATCGAGGCGTCTCGAGACTACGACCCTGCACCTGGTCTGGATCGGATCACGGCCCCGCTGGTCGCGATCAACTCGGCCGATGACATCATCAACCCACCCGAGCTGAGGGTGCTCGAACGCGAGATCGTGCGGGTGAGGAACGGCAAGGCCGTGGTGTTGCCGTTCAGCGCCGACACCGTGGGGCACGGATCACATACCAAGGCGTCGCTCTGGAAGGCGCATCTGGCGGCGCTGCTCGCCTCGACGGCGGAACCGACGCCGTAGGCAGGCGCGCGACGCGCCTTACGGCACGTCGCGCTTGTACATCGGTCGTCAGCGGGCGACGGCCTGGCCGTCGCGCAGATCGCGCACGTGGTCGTGCGTCTGCCGCACCTGCGTGGCCTGCCGTTGCACGACGCTCATCACCGAAGCCGGGAGCTGCTCCTGCAGCGCGCTGTCATAGGCTGCCTTGGCGATGTCTTCCCCACGTTCGGCTTCGGCGACGATGGCGTGGTCGTCGCTGCCCGTAATGGCCGACTTGATGTTCAGCCAGCCGCGGTGCAGCGAGCCGCTCACGCTGCCGGACGTCTCAGGGTCGCCGCCGAGCTTCCGCACCTCGTCCTGAAGCTCGCGCGCGAACGTCGAGCGTTGACGCGCGTACTCCTGGAACTTCGCCTTGATCGCCGGATTGCGCAGCCCTTCCGTGGCGGTCGTGAAGCCGTTCTCGCCGTCCTTGCAGGTTTCGATGAGGTTGTTGAGTATGGAAATGGTGTTGTCGTTGGACATGTCATGAACCTCCTGTTCAACCCGTCAGGTAAAGCAAGTCGGATACCAGGTGGGGTGGACCTGACGGCTGGGCAGACTCACGAAGCGTGGCCGTGCCGCAGCAACGGCGCGCTCACTGTGACCGTCGCGGGTGCGGATGTGTGGCACAGCCGGACGCCTGAGCGGCTACAAGCCCGGCGGTGGCAACAGGAGTGACTGGTGTGTGGCGATGCCGGCTTGGGTGCCGTCGCCCACCGCCAGTGCCACGCTGCCCGCGCCTCTCGCCACGTCTCCGCATGCGAACACCCCCGGTACCGTCGTCGCCTTGAGGGGATCCGTACGGACGAAGGGGCCCATCGGTCCGCTGTCGAACGCGCAGCCGAGTTGCTCGGCCGCGTCGCTCGCGGGTCGTGTGTGCGACATTGTGAAGAGGCCGTCCATCACGAGACGCCGGCCGTCGCGCAGCACCACGGTCGCTTCGTCGGCGAGGGCCGCGACCGGCGTGGGTTCAATGCCAACGCCGCGGCGCGTGAGGGCCGCGCGCTGGTCGATGTCGAGTTCCAGCGCCGCATTCGTGAACAGCGTGACGCGTCCCCAGTCGGGGAGCATCGTCGCGTGGTGGAGCGACGTCGGGCCGGTGGCGAGCACGCCGATGCGGCCCTCGTTCAGTTCGTAGCCATGGCAGTAGGGGCAGTGGAAGACGCTGCGCCCCCAACGCTCGGCGAGTCCGGGTATGTCCGGAAGCGTGTCGGTGACGCCTGTGGCGATCACCACGCGGCGGGTCGTCAGGTGGCGGTCGTCGCCGATGGTGATGCCGAAACCGCCGTCCCGTGCCGTGGCGGCCGTCACGGCGCCGTCCACCCAGGTGACCGTGGGATACGCGAGCAGTTGCGACCGCCCTTCGGCGGCGATGGCGGCTGGCGAGGCCCCGTCGCGTCCGAGGAGGCCGTGGGAGGCGGCGGCCATCCGATTCCGCGGGGCGCCTGCATCGACGACGACCACACGCCGGCGGGCACGGGCCAGTTGGAGTGCCGCCGAGAGGCCGGCGTAGCTGCCGCCGATCACGACGGCGTCGGCGTTGAACGTCTCGGGGTTGGGCTCAGGAATCATGGCGGTGCTCAGCGATGGTGCGGGCGGCGCTCCGGCGGCGGGCGGTGGCGGCGAGGTCGGCGAGGGTGGTGCGCGCGAACCGTGCGTGCAGAGCGTCTTCGGCGGCGCGCAAGCCCTCGTCCACGGCCTCGTTGACGATTTGTTCGACGGGACACGCCGGATGGCTGCGCCGGTGTCCGATCGCGAATGGGGAGGGCCCTCCGAGGGCGCGGTGGATGTCGTGCACCGTGATGGACTCGAGGCGCCGGGCCAGTGTCCAGCCGCCGCCGTGTCCACGCGCCGACTCGACGATGCCCTGCTGCCGGAGTCCGGCGAGTTCACGTCGCACGACGACGGGGTTGGTGTCGAGCCAGGCGGCGAGGTGGTGGGAGGTGCGTGGAGGCTGCTGCTGGGCGAGGTGGAGCAGCATGTGGAGGACGGACGACAGGCGGCTGTCGCATTTCATGCAACTTATATTATTACGAAGCTTGGACCATGTCCAGAGCGGCGGGGCGGCGCGGGAGAGGGCGCGATGAGCCGCCGTCCACGGGACGGGGTATGGGCGGGGGCGATGCGGGAGGGTTGCCGAGGTGGGCGGTTTTTGGCTACACTGGGTGTTCCTCTCGGGCGTCGCGCCCATGTGCTGGGAGGTCGTTCAACGGTAGGACACCACGCTCTGGACGTGGTTATCGGGGTTCGAATCCCTGCCTCCCAGCCAATCTCCGTTTTCGTTCCCCCTCGCCAACAAGTCGAACGGCTTAACCCACGCAACTGCAAGACTTCCGCGATCGAACGTGCAGTTCGAAAGCAGCGTTTTCAGCAGGCGAGCCTGTTCGGCCGCATTCTGCGTAAGGAACTGAGCCGGAGCGGTTTGCGCGAGTTCCAGAATCTTCGAGCCCTTGGCCATGTAGTCATGGCTCGCCGACTCGTGCAGGGCTGTGTCGCGGCGGATGTCAGCCAGTTCCTGTTCCCACTCCTTCGACTTCCGCTGCCACAGGTCGTCGGAAACGCGGTCCGCCAGGCGGTCCTCGTACGCACGGTCGATCTTGGCCTGCACCCCGATGTATTGCTGCTGGAGCCTTAGCACGGCCGCCCGGTGAAAACGTTCCTTGTCGTCTTGGCTCTCGCGCAGCGCCTCGGCGATCCAGTCGGCAACCTCGGCGGTGATTTCGATCCGCCGGACGACATCGGCGAACTGCTGCGAAAGGTCCTCCTCGCGGATCCACGTGTTCCCGCAGCGGCCCTTGAAGCCGGTGCAGTGGTAGTAGATGTACTTGCGCTTCTTGACCTCGGCCGTCATCGCGCAGCCGCACAGCCCGCACGTTATCAGCCCGGCGAACGCGTGCTGGTGCTTGGTGTAACGAGGACGGG
>JAEZDP010000067.1 GCA_023418055.1 Acidobacteriota bacterium | reverse complement strand
CCATGTGCACGGCGTGGATGGATCCCCACGACCCCGCCACCAGCGTGACCTTCGGCTGCCCCAGCCGGCGCGTCAGGTACTCCGCCAGACTCACCCCGTCGTCGGCCATGCGCTGGACCGTGAGCGTGGCGTCTCCGGGCGGGTTGCGCGCGAAGGTGCGGCCGGCGCCGCGCTGGTCCCACTGGACGAGCGTGTAGTCGTCTTCCCATCCCGTGAACAGGGCGGCGGCGTATGGGCTCAGCGGGTTGCCGGGGCCGCCGTGGAGGAAGAGGACGATGGGGTTGTCGCAGCGGCGGCCGGTGATGGTCACCCACTGCTCGATGCCGCCGAGGGGGACGAAGCCAGCTTCGTCGATAGGTGCGTCGGGCGAGGGGCAGGCGCGAGGAGCGGAGGGGCCGCGTTGGACGTGTCGGGTGCAGGGGCGTCCTGCGTCGCAGACGCAGGCGATGTCTGCCCCATCACGGCGAGAAGAACTGCGAGCGCAGAGTACATCGGCACGCGGCTGTATACGCGGGTCACATCCGCCTCGGTTCAACCGTGCGGTCGCTCGTCACGTTTCCGGTGTTCACGGTGCCCGCGGGCTCGAAGAGCAACACGTGCACCTCGTGGTTGGCCACCGGCTGGTGCTCCACGCCGCGCGGGACGATGAAGAACTCGCCTTCGCCGATGAGCACTTCGCCATCGCGGAGGCGCATGCGGAGCGTGCCCTTGAGGACGAGGAACAGTTCGTCTTCGTGGGCGTGGTGATGCCAAACGAACTCGCCGAGCAGCTTCGCGATCTTCACGTGCTGCCCGTTGAGCTCGCCGACGATGCGGGGGTGCCAGTGGTCGGTGAAGGACGCGAAGGCGGCGGCGAGGTTGATGGGGGTCATGCGCAACGTGTCTCGCGAGTACCCAGGCCATCCGGTGACGCGAAGCCGCGGCGGCTGGTTGACAACATCACGCCGTCCAGAGTTCGCGCGCCTGGCTGATATGGCGCTGGCTCTTTCGCCATCTTAGTGCACCTGGGCCGTCGCCGGCTGCCGTGCTCCTTCGTCGCCGGGCAGGGAGCGCAAGTGCCGCCGCTACCAACACCAAGGAGAACGGACGATGGTTCCGGCACGGGACCGTACCGACAGAGAGATCGTGGAGACAGCCCTCTGTATTCCATGTGCCACATGCTTCGAGACCTGCCTCGTCGACGTTGGCCTCAGGCTGCGCCTGACCTCCGGTCCAGGGCGGCGACACTCTTGCGAACGAGGTCCAGCCGTATCTCACCGAGGAGACTTGACAGGTGGCGAGGCTCATTCCATGGTGAGGCGATCCAACATGAAACGCATCGGCAGCCTGCTGGTTTCGGTCGGGCTTTCTGCAACCGTCGTGGTCGTCGGCCTGGCTGCGTTTGAGCCGCAGGCGCAGCCCACGTATCGGACGGGCACTACTCTCGTCGAGGTCTCAGCCGTCGTCACAAAGGATGGGCAGACGGTGACGGATCTGGCGCCCTCCGAAGTGCAAATCTTGGAGGACGGCCAACAACAGCCGCTCGCAGCGTTCGAGTTCGTGGACCTGCAGACAGTCACGGGCCCTGCGCAGCGACGCGATTTCGTGCTGATGCTCGACGATCTCTTGGTGAATGCCAGACAGACGAAAGCAGTGCAGGATGTGGCCCTCGCCTTTGTCGACCTACTCGGGCCGGACGACCGTCTCGCGATTGTCAACACGAGTCCCTTTGAGCTCGTCATGCAGCTCTCGACGGATCGACAGAATGCGCGCTCCCTGATTGAGAAGTTCCGCGGTCAGAGGAACGCACCCGGCTCCGCGCAGTCACTGGACGTCCGGGCGCGCGTCCACCTGCAAGTACTGCGCAACGTCGCTCTGGCGCTCCAAGGCAGCGCCTCGGAGCGCCGCGCAGTGCTCGTGATCAGTGAAGGGCATCTGATCCACCCCCCAGGCGACGGTCGCCTGAACGAGCCCGACGCGCGAGTCTTGGACGATTTCTTTGACGTCGTACGTCAGGCGGCGCTGGCAAACGTAGCGGTCTACGGGATCAATCCGACCGGCTTGGAGACACGTAACGCGCCGGTGGCGAACGCGGCCACTGATAGTGGAAACGCTGCGGCCGCACAGGCCGAGGGATCAAGGGTCGCGGACGACAGTGCCAGGCGCCGACATGGCACGGTGGGACAGTTGGCGGATATCACGGGTGGGCTCATGACCATCGACAGGAACGCGCTCGACGCCAACCTGCCCAGGCTGCTGCAGGACAGCCGACGATATTACCGCCTGGCCTACGTGCAACCAGACGGCGTGGCGCTTGGCAGAGATACCCCCCGTCGGATCGACGTGAAGGTACTGAGGCCCGGAGTCGAAGTTCGGTTCAGGCGAGCTTACCTGCCGAAGTAGGCGCCGCCTCGCAATCCACCTGTCCGACGGCCTGGATAACTCCTTCGTCCTGCCGCTCACCGCCCTGATGCACGGCGTGGTGGCGTGGCCGGCGACCGGGCATGGGCAGGCGCGGGGCAGGCGGATGAAGCCGTGGGGGACGAAGCCGCCGGCCCACGGCCTCACCGTGGCGTCCGTGCGACCCTATCGACCGCGGCCGCGAACCCCACCGACGACCTTGGCGGGCCGCATGCCCGACTGTCGATTCGGCGTGATCTCGATGCCCCTGGCGCGTCCCTCGCCTTCCGGAAAGCTCTTGGAGGCACGCGAACGGCCGAGGCCGATGACATCACCGACGTGCTTCTTCACCTTGGGGGTGGCAGAAGACGCCTTGCTGGGGTCCGCCGCTTTTCGACTGGAGCCTGCGCTGCTCGACTTTTTCGCCGCAGCGGTCTTGGGTGCCGCGCCGGTGCCGCTCGCGCGCGATGACGTCGTCTTCTTGGCCACACTGCCTCCTTTCGTCGCATCCGCGCGACGTTCCTGCATTGTAGCCTCGACGGCGGCCGGACCCGCGGCGCATCGACGTCGCGTCCGCGATCCGTCCAGAGCTCGTCAGCGAGTCGTGCGCACACGATCCGCCGGTGCGGGACTGCGTGTCTGCACGACGCGCTCCGCCTTGCCATGGCCCGCGTGCGCTTCCCCTATCCTCGAGGAGCACCGTCGCGCCGTGTACCGCTCGCAGGGCTTCCAGGGTCGCAGCGCCGTGCACGTTCACGGCCCGCGCCTCGCCGCCTGCAAAGGCATACGAGTACGACAGGGCTGCCAGAGTTGGCGCCGGTCAGATCCACCGTCGTCACGAAGTTGAGCGGCGTCTCACCCGCCAACCGCGATTCAGCTGCCCACCATCTCTCCGGAAGCCGGAAGGGAGCCACCGCCTTACGTGTACGCTCCCGTTCGAAGACGCCCGCAAGTGTCGTCGACGGAAAGCGCGTGGCGCCCTCTGCCTATGCGATCGCACTGGCCGCAGCCCAGACGGAGCGGGAATGTGGCGTCGAGGTACACGGATGTGACGTCGGGCGGCTCGGGTCGATGCCGGCCGCGACGTTCGTCCGCGCCTCGGCCCGGCG
>JAEZDP010000060.1 GCA_023418055.1 Acidobacteriota bacterium | reverse complement strand
CGCTGACTCGTCGCCAGCGCGCGGTCGTTGCAGCGGCCGTGGGCGCGAGGCTCGGAGACGCGACGCGTCCGGATGTCGCACCTGCGTCGGATCTCGATGCCGCACTCGTTGCCCTGGCCGACCTCGTCACGCTGGCGCCGTGGCGCCTGGGGCCGGAGGCGTATGCGAACGTGCGCGCGCTGGGGCTGCCAGACGACGCCGACGTCTTCGACGCCGTGGCGACGGCGTCCTCCCTCGGCGTGCTATCGCGGATGCGGGTGAGCCTGGCGGCGCTGGCGGGCTCGTGACGAAGCACGTGCCCCTCATTTCAGGCAGACAAAAGTACTTCGCGAGGCAGTGTTCGGAGTGGGTTCGCTGGCGCCCGCGCCCCTGAGCCTCCCGCATTTACGGCAGATCAGGACCACCGCAACTCAGGCATACGGCTTGCAAGGCTACCGATGACCTTGAAGCCAGCGTGCCCACAGGGGGCGTGACTGCTCTGTCGAAGGGACTTCCTGACGTATGACGAGAAAGACCACTCCCGTGCAGGTGCTGTCGAACCCCAAGCTGATGGCCTCTGTGGCCAGCGCCGTTGCCATGCTCGGCGCCAGCGACCTCCAGGCCGCTCCCATCTACAGCGGTATCCAGGACGTCGCGATCGACCTCGACACCACCGTTGACCTCGACCTCGACGGCGACTCGGTGATCGACTACGCCTTCCAGAACCTGTTCAATGGCGACAGCGGGTTTCAGGAACTGCTGCTGCAGGCGTCCGGGTCCAACCAGGCGGTCACCTTCGCTTTGCAGCCGGTTCCACTCAACGCCGGCGTCGCCCTGCCGGGAGACCAGAAGTTCTCGGCGCCGACCGCCCCGCTCGAGACGTCCGAACCGGGTGTGGACAATTGGGCAGCCTCACCCAATGCCTACCTCGGCCTCTCGTTCGACATCGCCGGTGCCACGCACTACGGGTGGGCGCGCCTGACGGTCAATACCGACACCACCGCGACGCTGCACGATTGGGCGTATGAGGGCACCCCTGGCGCGTCCATCGCGACCGGGCAGACGGTGCCCGAGCCCGCCACCCTCGCGTTGCTCGCCCTCGGCGCGGCGGGGGTCGGGGCGGTGCGCCAGCGTCGGCGGCGGCAGGACGCGAGCGCAGCCGTCTCCGCGCACGACTAGCGAACCTTCGTGATTGGTGCCAACGCCGCGTCTCGGTCCAGGGCGCGGCGTCCTCTCGTGTTGGTCGGCTGGGACGGGGCAGACCCGGCCCTCGCTCGCGACCTCGTCGAGCGCGGCCAGATGCCGACGCTCGAACGCCTCATCGACAACGGCGTCCTGGGCAGCCTCGAGTCGCTCGCCCCCGTCGTCTCACCCCTCCTCTGGACGTCGCTCGCCACGGGCAAGCGGCCCGAGAAGCACGGCGTGCTGCTCGACCGCGAACTCGATCCGGCCACCGGCATCGTCACGTCCGTCTCGCGCGCGTCCTGCCACGCCCGGCCGTTCTGGGACATCCTCGGCGATCGGGGCCTCAGGGCCGCCGTCGTCAACTGGCCGGCCACGCACCCAGCCCGCCCTGACGATGCGGTGACCGTCACCGACGCGTACTGGCGTGCCGCACCATCGGCGCACGAAGCCTGGCCGCTGCCCGCCGATGCCGTCCACCCTGGCCGCGTGCGCGAGGCGCTCGAGGACCTCCGGGTGCACCCCGCCGACCTCGCCCCCGCTGACCTCGTGTCGTTCGTCCCTCTTCTGGAGGAGATCGACGTCGCGACCGACCCTCGCATCGCGACGCTTGCGCGCATCGTGGCGCAGGCGGCCAGCGTGCACGCCGCAGCCACGTGGATTGCCGAGCACGAGACCTGGGACGTCCTGGCCGTGTGTTATCCCGCACTCGAGCACCTGTCTCAGGGATTCGCACGCTATCTGCCGCCACGGCTGGCAGGCGTCTCGGACCGCGACGGCGCCCTGTTTGCTGAAGTCGTGGCCGCGGGCTACCGATTCCATGACCTGATGCTCGGACGTCTCGTTGAACTCGCAGGGGAGGACGTCACGGTGCTGGTGGTGTCCGACCACGGCGTCGCCTTCGGCGACCAGCGCCCGTCCGTCCGCGCCGGGGCCACCGCGTGGAATCGGGGACCAGGCTTGCTGGTGGCTGCCGGCCCGGACCTGAAGCGCGACGAGTTGATGCACCGCGCCAGCATCCTGGACGTCGCGCCCACGATCCTCACCTGGTTCGGCCTGCCGTGCGGATCGGACATGGACGGCCGGCCCCTGCTGGGGATTTGGGAGGTGGCACCGTTGTCCGCGGTGATTCCGAGTTGGGAACGGACGGACACCGCACCCAGCACTCCTGCGGCGCCCGCCGAGCATGACGAGATGCTCGAGGAGCTGTATGCCCTCGGGTACGGCGAGCGTCCGGCCCAGGTGCTCGACGCGGTCGCCCGCGATCTGGAGCGCGCGCGGCACGGGCATCTCGCGCTCAGCCTGGTGCACGGCGGGCGCTTCGCCGACGCGGCGTCTCTGCTCCGTCAGATGCTCGACGAGGATCCTTCGAACGTCGTCGTCCGGTTGTACCTGTCGTTCTGCTGTTGCCGGAGCGGCCACTTCGACGAGAGTCGGGTGGTGCTCGAGGGTGTCCCGCCCGAGTTCTCACGTGAGCGAGCGTTACTCGACGGCATGCGCCTGATTGCCGAGCAACGCCCCGACGAGGCACTCCGGCATCTGCGCCTCGCCGAGACGACCGAGCGCCACGACCCCGTGATTGATTGCCTGTGCGGGGCGGCCTGGGCACAAATGGGCGACGACGTGGCGGCCGAGGAGGCCTACGCACGTGCCGTGGCCATGGACGCCGAGCACGTCGCTGCGCACGTCGGCCTCATGCTGGTGCACGCACGGCGCCGGCGCTGGGAAGAGACAGTGGCGAGCGCGTTGACTGCCGTGACGCTCGATCATCATCAGCCACTTGCACACTACCTTCTCGGGGTTGCCCTGTTTCACAGCCAGCAGATCGATCGGGCGCGCGTGGCCTTCGAGAGCGCCCGTGCGCTCGCGCCGGACTGGGCACTGCCGCGCCGCTGGCTGGACGGCCTGCAGAGCGGCACGATTCGACCGATGATCGACACCGGCGATGTGCGCCTGCGCATCTGAAGGGCGCGCGATGACACGCGACGAGGGAGTGGTCACGGCAGCAACCGGCCCGATGCACGGCGTCACGCAGCCCGATGTGGAGGTCCGCCGACCGCTTTCGAATGAACTCACGGCCTGCCGCCTGGTGATGCCGGAGGCCTTCACGCACGGTGTCCCCGAACTGCTCGTCGCAGTGAGCCGCCAACCTCGCCGGGTGCTCGGCGTGCTCGCGTTTCGCGATCGGTCGACTCCAGGGAACCTCGCCTGGCACACGCAGCTACACGTCGTCGGGCCCTACCGGCGGCGGGGGATAGGCAGGCAACTGATCGACACGCTTCGAACGCTGGCGGAGGACGCGGGCATCATGCGCCTGACCGCGGTAGATGACGACGGTGAGACGGGCGCCGCGGCGTTCCTGCACGCCGCAGGCTTTCGTACCGTGTTGCGTGCCGAGACGTTCGAGTTCGACGTCGCGGAGCGGCGGTCATCGGTTGCCGCGCTGTACGAACGCCTGGCTGCACGCGGGCGTATACCGGCAACCGCACGTGTCGTGAGCCTCACCGAGGCGGCACGGGAGCCACTCGTGGCGCTGCTGGCGGCACCGCCGGATGGCGCGCCCGACGCTACTCCCGTGGAGACCACGCCGCAGTGGTCCGACACGTGGTGCAGACCCGAGGTGCTGCGCATCTCGCCCGTCGTGCTCCTCGACACCCTGCCGGTCGCCGTGCTGGTGGCCGAGCGCCGCGGCACGTGCGCCATGGTGCGATGGCGGGTCGTGGCCCCCGCCCATCGACTCGGGTGGGCGAACATCCTGCTGGGGCACGCCGGTTTCGAATGGATGGGACGCGAAGGCGTCACCACCTGCCGGTTCACGTCGACCAGCCTGACACCGGACACGGGGCGGATGGCACGTGTCCACGCGATAGGCGTGGTCGGATGCACCGTCCATTACACGCTCGACCTGCAACCGAAGGGCCGCGCCGCATGACGTCCATCTGCTACATCAATCCCACGTCGGACATCACCTCGTACTACGGCGTCGAAGCACTGTCCGCGGCAGGCTATGCCCCTGCGTGTGTGGTGGCCGACCTGGCGATTGCCACGGTCGCAGCGCTGACGCCACGCGATTTCGACATCCGGCTCGTGGACGAGAGCATCACGCCCATCGACTACGACATGGACGTCGACTTCGTCGGCATCACCGGCAAGAGCTCACAGGTGGAGGGCATGATCCGGATCGCCGACGCGTTTCGTGCGCGCGGCCGGCGCGTGCTCATCGGCGGTCCCTTTGCCAGCCTCTCCCCACACAGGATGCGTGCGCACTGCGACATCCTGGTGCGCGGGGAAATCGAGACGATTGCCGGCGAGTTGTTCGCCGATCTCAGGGCCGGGACATGGCGCGACGAGTACATCGGCGGGCAGCCCGACATCTCGTCCTCTCCCGTGCCGCGCTGGGATCTCTATCCGAACGACCGGGCCATCGACGGCGCGCTGCAGACCTCTCGCGGCTGCCCGTTCGAGTGCGAGTTCTGCGACGTCATCCAGTATCTCGGCCGCAAGCAGCGCTTCAAGACCGGCGCGCAGATCACCGCGGAACTCGACGAGTTGCACCGGCACGGCTACCGCCGCATCTTCCTGTGCGACGACAACTTCACCGTCGCCCGCAAGCGCGCCCGCGAGATCCTCGACGTCCTCACATCCTGGAACGCACGGCATCGCGACGACGGCGGGATGGCGTTTCACACGCAGGCGTCCATCGAAGCCTCCGAGGATCACGAGCTGCTGCACCTCTGCGTGGAGGCCGGCCTCACCACGATGTTCGTCGGCATCGAGACGCCCAACGAGGACAGCCTGCGCGAGACCCACAAGTTCCAGAACCTCCGCCGGTCGCTCGCAGGCTCGATCGAGCAGTTCGTGGCTGCCGGCATCGCCCTTCGCGGCGGCATGATCGCGGGCTTCGACGCCGACGGCCCAGACATCTTCGAGCGGCAGTACGCGTTTGGCATGTCCGTGCCCGTGCCGATCTTCAACGTCACCGCACTCGTCGCCCAGGAGGCGACGCCGCTGTACGCGCGCCTGTCGCGCGAGGGCCGGGTCATCGAAGACCGTGACGGCATCATCGGCGCGCTGCTGGCCACAAACATCGTTCCGCAGCGGATGTCGCGTGAGGATCTGCTCACGGGGCTGCGCTGGCTGGGCAACCAGCTCTATCGTCCTGCGGCCTTCATGGAGCGGATGCGGCACTTCATCCGGCTGTACCGAACCGAGGCGCGGGAGCCCGTCCGAAAGACCGCCGGCTGGCAGCCGCTCCGCGCCGTCGACCGCGACCAGGTGCGGCTCATCAAGGACCTGCGCCTGCTGGGGCCCGAGGAGAACCAGATGTGCCGCGACGTCTTCGACCTGGTGGCCAGCAAGCCGGAGACCGGGGCCGCCGTGATGGAGATGATGCTCAGCTACGCGCAGCTGCGGCATGCCTACGCGCTGTCGGGTTACTGGGATCCGTCGTATGGGCCGCCCGGACGTGGCGTCTCCCCGACACCGGCACCGCCCTCGCCCGCGATCGCCTCCGCCAGTTGCTGAATCGTCGGGTGGTCGTACAGCAACGTGGGATCCACCGATCGCCCGAGCCAGTCTTCCAGGTCCATCGTCACGCGGACGGCCGTTGCCGAATCGAGGCCGAGTGCGTCGAACCGGGTGGTAGCGTCCACGTCCTCCGGTGTGCAGCGGAGCAGGGGCGCGAGATGGGCCTTCAGCCATTCCGTGATGGCGCTGGCGTCTCGAGGGGCGATCGATGGGTCGGTCATGATGTCGTCGTGAGATCGGGTCCGTCGGCGTCACTGGCCCAGGCGTCGATCAAGCCGTCGGCCCACTTGGTACGACAGGCGTGACGGCGGACTTTGCCGCTGGTCGTGCGCGGAATCGTACCGCGCTTGACGAGCAGCAGCACGTGCGGGCGGATGCCATGTGCGGCGATGATCGCTTCGCGGATGCGCCCGACGAGCGCACCGGCTTCAGCGTCGGATCGGGGCCGGCGCCGCACCTCGTGGACGACGGCCAGACGCTCCTCCCCGGCGTGCTCGATGGAGAAGGCTGCTCCGAGTTCGGCCTCGAGGTCCGGGTGGGCTCGATGCATCGTGCGTTCGATGTCCGCGGGGTCGTGGTTGCTGCCACGGATGATGATGAGATCCTTCAGCCGCCCTGTGACAAACAGCTCTCCGTCGAGCACGAACCCGAGATCTCCCGTGCGCAGGTAGTGACCACCCGAACCGTCGGCGACTCGGGCCTGAAACGCCGCGCGGGTCTCCTCGGGCCGGCCCCAGTACCCCGCAGCGACGCTGGCGCTCTGCACCCAGATCTCACCCGTTCGGCCAGCAGGCAGCACCTTTCGCGTCTCCGGATCGACGATGCGGACGACGCTTCCATCCGGAGGGCGTCCGCAGCCGACGAGCGGCCGTTGGTCGGGTGCGTCCCGGTCGGCGAGTTCGGCACGACCGCTCGCCAGCGCGGCGGCCGAGAACCGGCAGACGACAGGCTCGACGGCCTCGCGAACGCCGGTCACATACACCGTGCTCTCGGCCAGGCCATACGAGGGGTGAAACGTTTCGCGTCGGAACCCCACGGGGCCGAATGCCTCGACGAACCGATCGAGTGTTTCGGCGCGCACGGTCTCGGCACCGTTCACCGCGACCGTCCAGGACGAGAGATCCAGCCGGGCACGCTCGGCATCGCTCACCGTCCGCGCACACAGGTCGTAGAAGAAGTTGGGGGAGCCGCTGCGTTCCGCACGGAAGCGCGTGATGGCCTCGAGCCACCGGCCGGGCCGCTGCAGCACGTGCAGCGGGGGCAGCAGGATCACATGCCCGCCGGCATAGCCGACCTCGAGCGAACCCACGAGGCCCATGTCGTGAAACAGCGGGAGCCAGCACACCGCGACCGTGTCGGGCGAGGATCCTCCACCCTGGGCGATGGCCTGGAAGTTGTGGACGACGTTGCCATGGGTGACCATCACGCCTTTCGGCGTGCCGGTGGACCCTGAGGTGTACTGCAGGTAGGCGACGGCGTCGAGCGGGGGCACGTGGACCTGGCCCGCATCGCCGTCCGGTGCGTCGCCGGTCATCCATGCCAGCCGTGCGAGCACCGCGCTCGCGGCGACGGCCCCTGCCAGGCGGTCGCGCAGCGCGGCCGTGGTCAGGACCGCAGCGGCGTCCGAGTCGAGCGCAATCTGTTCGAGGCTGTCGAGGGCCTGGGGTCCACGCGGCGGGCAGACGGGCACGGCAATGAGTCCGGCCCGAAGGCAACCGAAAAAGGCCGCGACGAACTCGAGGCCTGGGGGATGGACGAGCAGCACGCGCGCGCCTCTCGGGAGCGCGCGCAGGTCGGCGGCGGCGCGCCGCGCCTCACGGTGCAGGTCCGCGAAGCTCCAGGTGGTGCCTTCGCCTTCACCGCGCGGCAGGAAGGTGTAAGCCGGACGGTCCGGGCCGCTGCGCGCATGCGCGGCGAACCGCTCGACGAGCGTCTCGGGATGCGGCGCCTGTCGGGCGACGTCCATCAGACTCAGGCTGGCAGAGCCGTCATCCGGGCTCGGTTGAACTCGTCGTCTCTTTGGAGCATGGGTCGCCGCATTGGGCCGCCCTCTAAGCCTCGCACATCTGGTCCGTAAACCGGACTGGTCACCTCTTCGGGTACCCGACGGTCTGGGAGAACAGCACCTGCTGGTCGTGAGTCAGTCCCAGGGCGTCGGCGATGGCGTCGCGGTCGATCCACGCACGGATGACGGTGCCGAGGCCATGTGCGGCGGCGTACAGATACACGTTCTGGCAGATGGCGCCGGCCGACGCCGACGAATACAGGCCACGCACCGCCGCAGGCACCAGATGCAGGCGGCCGTAGTCGGCGACGTAGACGAGGTCGAGGGGCGCGGCGTCCACGAAATCCTGATAGCCAGTCACGCGTCGCACGTCGGTCGCCGCGACCCGTATGAGTTGGTGCGACGACGCGTCGTAGCGGTACGCACCGGTCGGCAGAGCGGCGAACACGTCGACCTCCTGCGCGTTGAGGGCCGTCGGCGCAGTGCGGTGGCCATCGGGTCGATTCACGCCGAAGGCCGCCCAGAGGAGGCCACCGAGCAGCGGCAACGGCAACGGCTCCGACGAGAAGTCGCGCGAGGATCGACGTGCCGCCAAGGCCTCCATCAGCGGCATCCCACCATGCGGCTCGATCGCCGGCAGCACGATGGCCGGGGCGCTGTCGCCTGTCGTCGGGGCTGGGCGCAACCGCCCCATCGCCCCGAGCACAAGCTTGCCAACGGTCGTCATGGCGTTCGCAACTGCAGTTCGTGATGGGGCGCGATGGTCATCTGGGCTCCTCCGTCTGGCGTGCTGGTGCGGGTTGGGGCCGGTGCTGCTCGTGCCTGAGCACGACATCTACCGTGCCAGCGGGCGCAGCACCAGCGGGGCCGGCACGGGCGGTCGTCGGGGATTCCCCGATGGACTGGCCAGGCACTCGCCGAGACGCTGCAGTCTGGCGTGTCAGGCAGCGTCATGTCCGTGATGGCAGCACCCGACATCGAGGGGCAGGTCAGTTCAGGCTTCGAGGGCGTCCGCGAGGCGTTCCGCGAGAACTTCTCGCGGCGACACGAACGGGGCGGCGCCTGTTGCGTGTACCTCCACGGCGAGAAAGTCGTCGAACTGTGGGGCGGGGTGCGCAACACCCGGACCGGCGAGCGCTGGGAGCGCGACACGATGGTGGTGGTGCACTCGGCCACCAAGGGGCTGGCCGCCATGACCCTGGCCATTGCGCACTCGCGCGGCTGGCTCGACTACGACGAGCGCGTCTGCACGTACTGGCCAGAGTTCGCGCAATGCGGCAAGGAGAGGATCACCGTGCGGCACCTTCTTGCCCACCAGGCCGGGCTGTTCGCGATCGACGAGCCCGTCGGCGCCGACGACCTGGCGGACCTCGATCGGCTTGCCGTCATCCTCGCGAGGCAGAGGCCTGCATGGCCACCCGGCGCCCGGCAGGCGTACCACGCCCTCACGCTCGGCTTCTACGAAGGCGAGTTGTTGAGGCGTGTCGATCCACGGCACCGCAGCCTGGGCACGTTCTTCCACGAGGAGATCGCCGAACCGCTCGGGCTCGATCTGTACATCGGCCTGCCCAGGGCGATTCCAAACGAGCGCCTCGCCACGCTCGCGCCGCCCGGGCGCTTGCAGATGCTCTTGGGCTTTCCCTTCCGGTTCGCCTGGGAAGCGATGAACCCGCGCTCGAACATCCATCGCGTCCTCATGGTGAACCCTGGCACCGGTGTGTACCTCGATGCGCGACGGATCTATGCCAGAGACCTCGAGGTGCCATCGGGCAATGCCGTGGGGACGGCTCGTGCGATGGCGCACGCATATGGTGTCTTCGCGGCCGGAGGCGACGCGCTGGGAGTGCGACGCGCCACCATCGACCTACTCGCGGCCCCCGCCGTTCCATCCATGCACGGGTTCTTCGACGAATGCCTCAAGGGCGAGGTGCAATTCTCCCTCGGGTTCATGAGACCGGGGGGCGTCTGGCACTTCGGCGGGCCTCGGTCGTTCGGCTCACCGGGTTCCGGAGGCTCGCTGGGTTTTGCCGACCCGGATGCCGGAGTGGGCTATGCGTACGTCACGAGCCAGATGGGAACGGCGCTCACTGGCGACCCGCGTGACGTGGCGCTCAGAGATGCTGTCTACTCGGCGATGAGGCCGTCATGACCGTCACCATCGTCGCCTTCGCCGTGTTCCTCGTGCTGCACGGCCTCCTGCACCTGCTCGGCACCGCCAAGGCCTTCGGCTGGGCCGATCTTCCGCAACTCACCGCGACGATCCGTGCTCCAGCAGGCCTGGCGTGGTTCGCCTCCGCGCTGCTCTTCGTGGCGGCGGCGATGGCGCTGTGGGCCTGGCCCCGCGGGTGGTGGGCGATCGGGCTCGCAGCCCTCGTCGTGTCGATGACTGTCATCGTCTCGTCGTGGAGCGATGCGAAGTTCGGCGCGGCCGCCAACGTCGTGGTGCTCCTGGGGGTGGCCCTCGGGTTCCTGAGCCTGGGGCCCCTGAGCCTCCGCGCGCAGTACGACCGCGACGTCGAGGCGCTCGTCGTGCCTCCGCTGAGCGTCGCGCTGGTCACCGACGCCGATCTCGCGCAGCTGCCGGGACCTGTGCAGCGATACCTTCGCGGCGTCGGCGTCGTCGGGCACCCACGCGTGCACGACGTCCTGGTGCGGATGCACGGCCGCATCCGCAGCGGCCGCGACGCGCGGTGGATGCCGATCACCGCGGAGCAGCACAACATCGTCCATCCGGCTGCACGCCTGTTCTACCTGACGGCGTCGATGGCCGGCGTCCCCGTGCAGGGCTACCACCGGTACGTGGGCGCCGCGGCCTCGATGCGTGTGAAGGCCGCCGGGCTCGTGCCGGTGGCCACTGGCGACGGTGACGAGATGACCCGCAGCGAGACGGTGACGCTCTTCAACGACATGTGCCTGCTAGCGCCAGCCACGCTCATCGACCCGGCTATCGCCTGGACGGAGATCGACACCGGCACCGTGATGGCTCGCTTCACCAACGCGGGCCACACCATCACGGCGACGCTGAGGTTCGACGCCGACGGTGCACTGCGCGACTTCACATCCGACGACCGTTCCCAGGTACTGCCCGACGGCACCTTGCGGACGTTCCGCTGGTCCACTCCGGTTGACCGCTACGCGAGGTACGGGGACTTCCGCCTGCCGGCAGGAGGCGAGGCGCGCTGGCACGATGCCGACGGCGGGTATGCGTACATCGAGTTGGCGTTCGACGAGGTGCGCTACAACGTCGGCCCGCCATGACGCGATGCTGCGGAGGGTCGGCTACGAGGAACCGGGCACGACATGTGCGGTGCTACCATCGGTCGCATCTCAGACGCGGAGGTACGCACGATGGGCCCTTGCAGACGTCACGCGCGACGGGAGTTCCTCAAGGCCGGTCTGGCCACTGGAGCGCTGGCCGTATCCGGCGCCTTTCCTCTCGCCGCACAGCGGGGCAAGGCGACCGATCTGGTCACCTTGGGTCGGTCGCGCGTCCAGGTCTCACGCCTGGCATTCGGCACCGGCAGCTTCAGCGGTCGGGTACAGCGCAACCTGGGGCAGGACGGGTTCACGCGGTTGGTGCGCCACGCCTACGACAACGGCATCCGCTTCTTCGAGACGGCCGAGTCGTACGGCGAGATGCACCGGATGCTCGGCATCGCCCTCAAGGGCCTTCCGCGCGACACGTATCAGATCATGTCGAAGGTGACCACGCGCGAGGGCGTCGACCCGCGCAAGAAGTTCGACGAGTTACGCACGCTGGCCAACACCGACTACTTCGACATCATGCTGCTGCACTGGCAGCACACGGCCACCTGGCCGGCAGATACCGCCCGCTGGCAGGACGCGATTCTCGAGGCCGAGGCGCGCACGGTCGTCCGTAGCCACGGCGCGTCCGTCCACGGGTTGCCTGCCCTCCGTCAGGTGCCTGGCAACGACTGGCTGCAGGTGGCGATGATTCGCGTGAACCACACGGGTAAGAGCATGGACGCCGAAGACTACGCGACGTCGCAGCCCGGCAACGTGCCAGAGGTCGTCTCGCGAGTGCAGCAGACTCGCGCACGAGGCATGGGTGTCATCGCCATGAAACTGGCCGGCGAGGGCACCTTCGGCCGCGAGGACCGGCGCAGGGCCATGCGGTTCGCCTTCCGTACCGCGGGCGTCGATTGCGTCACGGTGGGCTACAAGTCATCAGCCGAGATCGACGAAGCGATCGAGAATCTCGACCTCGCCCTCGCCTGACGCGTGCCCTACCGAATCGACGTCACGGGCGTGGACGAACCGACCCTGCTGCGCCTGGTCGATCTCGGTGCGCTCGACGTCGAGTTCTCGGCCCAGGAGGGCAGTGGCGCCGCGCTGCTGCCCGACGGCGTCTCGCCCGAGGACGTCGCGCGGCGGCTCGGCCTCGCCAGGGTCCACGTCTCGTCCGCCGCCGGTCGCGATGCGGATTCGGTCTGGTCGCTCTCGCCGCGGGCCGTCCGCATCGGCCGGCTCCGACTCGTGCCCGCTGCCACGACGCCAGACGTGCCCACACCCGGCGACCTGCGCATGCTCGACACGGCCGCCTTCGGCACGGGCCGGCATCCGACGACGGCGCTCTGCGCCGAGATGCTCGTCGACCTCCTCGAGGCCATGCCGGTCACCCGGATGCTCGACGTGGGCACGGGGTCAGGCGTGCTGGCGCTTGTCGCGCTCGCTCATGGCGTGCCGCGAGTCGTGGCCGTCGACATCGACGGTCACGCCGTCAGGGTGGCTGCCGCCAACGCGCAGCTCAATGGGATGGCCTCGCGGTTGCTCGCCGTCCACGCCGACTCCGAGGCACTGCGCGGACGATGGCCGCTCGTCGTGGCCAATGTGCTTGCGGCGCCGCTCATCGAGATGGCCCCGCGGCTCACGGCTTGTGTCGCGCACCAGGGCCTGCTGCTGCTCTCTGGCATACCGATCGCGCTGCAGGACGAGGTGGCACGGGCGTATCGCCACCTGGGCATGTCCCTCGCCGACGAGCGCTCAAGTGGGGGGTGGGTGGCGATGACGTTCCGCGCCTCGTGGTGACGCAGCACGGTGACGCATTTCTCCCGATGCACCGGACACGGCACCGCGGCACAATGGGGGCAACCCGATGGCCTTGTCGTTCCGACTGCAGGCGGCGGTCGCGCTGTGGGCGGTCGCGTGCGGCGTTCCTGCCGACGCGCGTGCGCAGCCGACCGATCCCCGCGCCCGTGACGCGTACCGTCGCGCCGTGGCCCTCGAAGCCCGCGGCGAGACGGCTGCGGCGCTGCCACTGCTGTGGACGGCGTCGGGTCTCGCCCCGCACGACGCGGACATCCAGATGCGGCTGGCCGAGGCGCTGCAGCGCCTGGGCGCCCTCGACGCCGCCATCGAGGCGTGGCGGACTGCCCACAGCATCCGGCCAGATGCCCGGCGGGCTACCCGCGGGCTGGTGCTCGCGCTGGTGGCGGCCGGCCGCAGCGCCGAGGCGGTGGCGCTGGCGCACGCCGGCCTCGACCGGTCGGATGACGACCCGGAGGCCCTGTTCACGCTCGGGCTTGCGCAATCGGAACAGGATGTAGAGGGAGCGCTCGAGAGCTTCACGCGGGTGCTGGCGCGTGTGCCGTCCCACACGGTCGCCCGGTACAACCGCGCGCTCGTGCTGCGGCGGCTCGACCGCCTCGACGAAGCCATCGCTGAGCTCGAGCGTGTCGTCGCGTCTGAGACACGACCCGAAGCCCACCACGCGCTGGGCGCCGCCTGGTTCCATCGCGGCGACATGGCGCGCGCCACCGCGGCGCTGGAGGCGGCCATCGCCGCCAATCCCCGCCATGCGGAGGCCCACCAGCTGCTGGGAACGGTCCGCGCGGCCGCACGCGACTGGAGTGGGGCGGCCGCGGTGTTGCGG
>JAEZDP010000058.1 GCA_023418055.1 Acidobacteriota bacterium | reverse complement strand
AAGAGGTGTATCAGGTGACGTCGGCGCTGAAGCACCTGCCGGCATACCGCGGCACCCCGCTCATCACCGACGCGCGGTTCTCTGGCGTCTCCACGGGGCCCTGCATCGGCCACGTCGGCCCCGAGGCCCTGGCCGGCGGCCCGCTCGGGCGCCTCCGCGACGGCGACATGGTCGAGGTGCTCGTGGACACGCGGGGCCTCGCCGCGTCGGCCAATCTGGTGACGGCGGGGCCTGACGGCGGGTGGATGCGTGACGACACCACGCTGGCCGGGCGCCTGCCACATCCCGACCTCGCACCGCACCCACACCTGCCGCCCGCCACGCGGCTGTGGGCGGCGCTCCAGGCCGTCAGTGGCGGCACGTGGGGCGGCTGCGTGTACGATGTGGACGACATCGTCACTGCTCTTTCGGGGGCAGCATCTTCGTCGCGCGCCATGCCCCCCGACCGCGGGCCTGGCGTGCCGGACCGTCCGCCGCACTCCTGACCCAGAGACCAGACATGCCCACGACCCCATCGACCCGACGAGATTTCCTGCGCGCCACCGGAGCGTCGCTGGCGGCTGCCCCGTTCCTGCCTGGTGCGGCGGCCGCGCAGCAGGCCGGGGGGCCTCCGCCGGCCAGGACCTTCGGCTACGCGATCGTGGGGTTGGGCGGGCTGTCGCTCAGCGACATCCTGCCGGCTTTTGCCAACACGACGCGGTCGCGGGTGACGGGTCTGGTGAGCGGCGACATCGACAAGTCGCGTGCGCTCGCTGCGCAGTACGGCGTGCCAGACTCGGGCCTCTACTCCTACGACACGTACGACCGCATCGCCGACAACCCCGACATCCACGCGGTGTACATCGTGCTGCCCAACAACATGCATGCGGAGTACACGATTCGCGCGCACAAGGCCGGCAAGCACGTGCTCGTCGAGAAGCCCATGGCCAACACGGTCAAGGAGTGCGAAGACATGATCGCGGCGGCGAAGGCCGCCGACCGCAAGCTGGCGGTCGCCTATCGCCTGCGCTACGAGCCCTACACGCAGACGATGATCAAGATGGCGCGGGGTGGCGAGTTCGGCAAGACCAAGGTGCTGCTCTGCGAGGCCGGGTTCAACATCGGCAACCCGAACCAGTGGCGGCTCACCAAGGCCATGGGCGGCGGCGGGTCGATGATGGACATCGGCATCTACGCGGTCAACGCGGCGCGCTATCTCGCGGGCGAAGAGCCCACCGAGCTGTTTGCCATGGAGTACAGCACGCCGAACGATCCGCGGTTCAAGGAGGTGGAAGAAACGCTGAACTTCCAGCTCCGCTTCCCGAGCGGCATCCTCGCCAACTGCACCTCGAGCTACGGCACGCCGCTGAACCGCATCCGCGTGCACCAGGAGAAGGGCTCGTTCGAGATGGAGCCCTTCTACAGCCGCCGCGACCTGCGGATGCGCGTGTTCCGCGGCAACACCGTCGAGCACCGCCACATGCGCGAGCCCGACCACTTCGCGGCGATGATGGACCACCTGGCCGAGTGCGCGGCCGAGGGAAAGGAACCCCTGACCGACGGCGTGGACGGCCTCAACGACATGAAGGTGATCATGGGGTGCTACGAGTCGGTGAGGACGGGCGGCGTGGTGAAGCTGTAGGACACGGACTGCCATGACACACGAGACATCACGCCGCGCCTTTCTTCACGCTGCCACGGCGTCGCTGGTCGCGGCGCCACTTGCGACCGCGGGTTCAGCGATGGCTGCACCGGCTGAGACGACAGGCCAGGCCGGCCAGTCCGCGCCGGCGCGGAAACTCGGCTACGCCCTCGTTGGCATCGGCAGCCTGACGATGAACCAGATCCTGCCGGCGTTTGCACGCTGCCGGCACGCGCGCCCGGTGGCGCTCGTCAGCGGCGATGCCGACAAGGCCAAACGCGTCGCGGCCCAGTACGGCATTCCCGAGCGCGGCCTCTACTCCTACGAGACCTACGACCGCATCCTCGACAACCCCGACATCGACATCGTCTACGTGGTGCTGCCCAACAGCATGCACGCCGAGTACACGATTCGCGCACTCAAGGCCGGCAAACACGTCCTGTGCGAGAAGCCGATGGCCAACACGGCGGCCGAGTGCGAGGCGATGATTGCCGCCGCCCGGGAATCGGTGCGCAAGCTGATGATCGCCTACCGCCTGCGCTATGAGCCATTCAACCAGGCGATGATCCGCATGGCGCGCGAGGAGGAGTTCGGCCGCACGAAGGTGGTGCTGTGTGATGCCGGCTTCAGCATCGGCGACCCGAACCAGTGGCGCCTGAAGAAGGCGCTGGCCGGCGGGGGCTCGATGATGGACATCGGCATCTACGCCCTCAATGCCGCCCGGTACCTTGCCGGCGAGGACCCCGCCGAGGTCTTCGCCATGGAACACACGACGCCCGGTGACCCGCGCTTCACGGAGGTCGAAGAGACCCTGACGTTCCAGCTGCGCTTTCCGAGCGGCGTGCTGGCCAACTGCACGTCGAGTTACGGCGTGGGCCTCAACCGCTTCCGGGTGCACGCAGAGAAGGGTTCGTTCGAACTCGAACCGGCGCTCAGCTACAACGGGCTGCGGATGCGAGTGTTCCGCGGGTCGACCGTCGAGGAGCGGTACCTCCCGCAGCGCGACCACTTCGCCGCCGAGATGGACCACCTCGCCGAGTCCATCCTGAAGGGCACACCAGTCGTCACGCCCGGCGAAGAGGGCCTCGCCGACCTGCGAGCGATCGAGGCCATCTATGCCTCGGCGCGAGCTGGCGGACCGGTGAAGGTGGCGGGGTAGGCATGCTCATGCCTCATGTCTCATGCCTGGAACTCGCACAACACCACACGGCGAGAACTCGTGCTGTTCGACGTCCCTTACGTGAAGCATGAAGCATGAAGCATGAACAGAGCGCCGACACGCCGACGGGCGCTACGGCGCTTGCGGAGGCGCTGAGCACGTACTGGGGGTTCGACACGTTTCGACCCCACCAGCGCGAGGTGATGGAAGCGATTCTCGCCGGCCGCGACTCGGTGCTGGTGCTGCCGACCGGCGGGGGCAAGTCGCTGTGCTTTCAGGCGCCCGCGCTCGTGCGGCCCGGCCTGGCCGTTGTCGTCTCGCCGCTCATCGCGCTGATGAAGGACCAGGTCGATGGGCTGAACGCCAGCGGGGTCCCCGCGGCGTGCTACAACAGCGCGCTGACCGATGATGAACGGCGGGCCGTGGTGCGCGGACTGCGCGCCGGCCAGTTCCGGTTGCTGTACGTGGCGCCCGAGCGGCTGGTAGGCGATGGCGGCGACGGGTTCCTGCAACTGCTGAAGTCGGTAGGCGTCAGCTTTCTCGCCATCGACGAGGCGCACTGCATCAGCCAGTGGGGGCACGACTT
>JAEZDP010000027.1 GCA_023418055.1 Acidobacteriota bacterium | reverse complement strand
ATCTCGGCCCACGCCTCGAGGCGGTGCGTGCGCTCGAGCTGGACGCGCTGCCGGGACAGCTCGGCGGCCATCCCGTTGAAGGCCTCGACCAGGCGCTGCAGTTCGTCGGCGGTGCGCGCCACGACGCGCTGGTCGAGATCACCCGCCGCGATGCGTCGACTGGCCCGTGTCAGCCGCTGCACGGGGTCGCCGATGCGCTCGGCCATCGAGTACCCCAGGAACGCGCCCAGCAGGATGAACACCACGACTCCGAGGTTCACGTGACGGTCGAGTTCGGTGATCTCCGACTCGATCTCCTGCTGACGCAGCGTCATGGGCACCGTGAGGATGGCTTCGCGACCGCCGACCCTGATCGGGGCCGCCGCCAGCCGATAGCGGAGCGATCCGATCTGGTCTTCGGTGACCACGCTCGGCAGGCGCTGGAGGGCGATGGCGCGGTAGACCGAGTCGGGCGTCCGTTCGGGCAGCAGGCCCGACTGGAACAGATCGCGCTGACTCGTGGCGCGCAGCGTCGAACCGACGAAGATGTTGACGTCCTGCGAGATCACCCGGCTGATCCACACCATGATGTCGTCGGACAGCCCGCGCGTGGTGACGTAGCCTGGCTGCTGGACGGCCAGGCTTTCCTCGATGACGCGCTGCGCCACCGAGGCCGTGCGCGTGGCTTCGGCTTCGACGTCGGCCAGCAGACGGGCCGTGACGAACGTGCGGACGAGCAGCGCCAGCGTCAGCACCGGGATGACCGACGTGGCGACGAAGGCCAGAAACAGCTTGCGCGTGAAGCTGGCGCGGATTTCGCGCACGAGCAGCGTGCCGGGTTGCGGGCCGCGGCGGTTCACGCGATGCAGCAGCGACACGGCACCCAGCAACAGGATGGTGGCCACGCCGGCGAGCGTGGCGATCTCGGCAAGGTGCACGAGGTGGCCGAGCAGGCGCGTCCGCGGAAAGCCGACCACGTAGAGGGCGAGCCTGTCGTTCGAGACGTGGATGTCGTAGAGGCGATCGCCCCGCTGCTGGGTCGCCCAGAACGCCTCCCTGGACGCGTACGCCCTGTCGAACACATCGTCTGGCAGTGGCCAGACGCGGCTGGCCGATGAGTAGATGGCCGAACGGCCCCACCCGTAGAGCACGAGGTCCACGTCACGTTGTGGGAGGTCCTGCGGCCGCTGGGGTTCGCCCGCGCGGAAGAGATCGAAATACGGGCCCTGCGTCGAGAGGAAGGGGAGGGCGTTGTAGTCGAGCATCACGTGCAGGATGAGCCCGCCCACCATCACCTGCCGGCCGGTTGCCGGATCGACGGCGCACACGGCGCGCTCGGCGTGCAGCATCGGCCGCTCCTCCGATCCGAAGGGCAGCGCTTCGGCAAAGACGTCCCAGGTGCAGGCCGTGCCATGCCACTCGTTGACCGTGGCCTCGTACTCGGGGAAGTTCAGGGCGAAGCGGCTGAGCAGCGGTCCGTCGGCAGCATAGATCTCGACGGCCGACGTGAGCCGGAAAGTGGCCAGGTCGGTCTGCCGCCACAGCGCAAGGGCCGTGTCGGTCTGCACCACACCCGGGAGTCGGGGGACCGACGAGACGATTCGGGCCAGGTCGGGGAGTTCGTCGAGCTGTCGCAGGGCACGCTCGAGGCGCTTCTGCAGTTCCTGCGGGTGCGTGATCGCTTCCACGGCGTACTCGGTGGCCACGAGCCGGCGCTTGGCTCGCATCACGCCGTCGAGAAGCAGCGGATAGAGCAGCAGCGCGGGCAGCAGGAGCGCGCCGTAGACCGTGAGCAACCGGCGCGACTGCGAGCCGTGCCTGAACCACGACAGCCCGCTGGCGAGCACCAGCGCGGCCACGGCACCAGCGGCCACCCACGCCAGCAGCGCCAGCTCCGGGACCTCGCGTGCGCCCAGCCACGACCCGGCCGTGAGCAGCAGCGTCGGCAGCAACCACGCGGCCGCCGGCAGCAGGTCGCGTTGCCAGACCGGGACCTGGCTGCGGGCCCATCCGAGCAATGCCGCCCGCAGCACGAGCACCTGTCCCCAGAACAACGCGGTGCAGACACCGAGCAGGCCGACCTGGAGCACCACGCGGGGAAGGGCTCCGACCTCGGGCGCGAGGTTGAGCATGTCGATGCGCGCCCGCGCCACGGTGTCGGCCACCAGTGCCTGGCAGACGAAGGCGAGGACCGCCGCCACGACGCCGGCGGTGAGCTGCCAGGCCACAAACGTCAGCAACTGCTGACGTGAAGCGAGTGCAGAGCGCCGGCGGTGCGGCGTATGCAGGCGCAGGCGCCGAACGGGGTCCACGAGCAGGGCGATGGCCCCGAGGGCGCACACGGCCGTCGCCACGAGGTCGGCCGGCGATCGGTGCACGCCAGGCAGCCACGCGCTCGCATAGAGGTCGCCGGTGGTCACCGGGCCGGCAAACGCCAGCGCCGGCAAGGCCAGCCACCACACGACGCGCGTCGTGACGAGCAGTACCAGGGCGGCGCCGGTCATGCCGAGATAGCCGGGCGACCCGTACCCGCGGCGCTCCCAGCCAAGCACGCCGGAGAGGACGAGGGTCACGAGCCCCGCCACGGCCCCCATCAGCCCGAAGAGCTGACGGTAGGCCTCGCTTCGCCGCTGCACGACGTCGGCGCGCGGGATGCGGGCGTCGACCAGCGGCTGGCCGGCAGGCCCTTCGACGACGATGACCGTGTCGTCGGCGGGCGCGGCGATGCCGCTGGCAAAATGCAGCATCAGCTCCACGGTGACGAGGGGCGTCTCGAGTGGTGCCGGCAACGCCGCCGGCGCCGCGACGCCGGCCTGAGGCGACAACACGTATTCGGCCACGATGGTCCCGAGCCGCCGTGGCACGGGGGCGCCGCCTGTGGCAGCCTCGCGAGGCCCGGCCGGGGCGGGCACCGGCTCCACGTAGACGAGGCGCAGACCTAGCGACCCGGGACCGACAAACAGCGACTCGCGGCCGCTCAACATCTGCGGGTCCAGCGTCTGCGCACGGCCGGCCCAGGCCACGGCGCTCCCGTCGAGGGCAGTGATCGTGACGGCCACGTCCTGCCCCGTGCGAGCCGCTTCCTCCGCCACCACGTCGAACAGCGCGCGCTCGTCGCGATCGGTGCCGCTGAGGCCCGCCGCCAGCGCGGGGTGTGCGAGCAGGCGCGTCGTCAGGTCCTGGAGGTCGGCGGTCCGTCGCGCAAAGTGCCCCCGCACGTCGTCCTCGACGCGGGCAATGGTCGCCTCCACGCTGGTGCCCAGGCGCACCGCGAGCCACACCCAGCCGCACACCCCCGCCGCCAACATGCACAGCAGCCCGGCCGCGGCGACGCGGAGCGCGAGGGTGCCGGTGGGGTCAGACCTGCGGCGCGTCGTTGCGGGGTCAGACCTGCCACTGGACATCACGCGGCAGTGTACTCCGCGGCGACGACGCCCCGGAGGCGGCGCAAGACCCGCTGATATAGTGAAATCGGGCGTGCGGCAAACGACGCCCGTCGCCGATGCGCCCGACCCGACTCAAGCTCTCTCTCAAGCGAGCGGCCGTGTTGTCACTGGCCAACTGGCCCGTGGTCGTCACGCAGTTCGTGGCCGAGTCCACCTTCAAGCTGCTGCTGGCGGTGCCCGTCGTGGGCGGGGCCTTTCTGGTGGCCCTCGCCCTTGGTCGCGACGTCAACGACCTGCTCGGCCCCGACCTGCGCGAGAGCGCCACCGGCGTGGCCACTTCGCTCGTGGCGCACCCCACGGCGCTGGCCGGCTTCGTCGTGGCCGGCCTCATCGTGGTGGTGGGCGGGGCGGTCGTGATGTTCATGCTGCGCGGCGGCACGCTGACCGTCCTGGTCGAGGCGCAACGGCATGCGGGGCCGGTCGAACGGCACCCTCTGCGCCTGTCGCTCGTGCGGCGGGCATCCCGCGCCCATGTCGAGGTCTTCATGCAGGGCCTCCGCCACGTGCGCCGACGCTTCCTGCGCATCGGGTTCCTCCTGCTCGGCGTCTATGCGCTCTCGGGCGGCCTGTACCTGCTGGTCGTGCTGGCCGGGTACCGGGCGCTCGGCGAGGACGGCTTTGCCGTCGGCTGGACGGCCCTGGCCGCGATCTTCAGCGCCGTGCTCGTGGGGTGGATCACCATCGTCAACACCGCATACCTCGTGGTGCAGGTGATCGTGGTGGCCGGCGACGTCTCCATCCGCCGGGGCGCACGGCTGGCCATCGAGCTGCTGCGGCGCGAGTCGCGCCTCGTGCTCGGCATCTTCGTGGTCACCGTCTCGCTCGTCGGGCTGGCCACGCTGGCGTCGGTCGTCACCACGGCCGGCCTTGGGCTCATCTCGTTCGTGCCGTTCGTCGGGCTCACCGTACTGCCGCTGCAACTCGTGGCCTGGCTGCTGCGCGGGTTGCTGTTTCAGTACTTGAGCCTCGTCTCGGCGGGTGCCTACCTCACCGTGTTCGAAGCGGCGGGGCCGGCCCGGGAACAGGTGTCGGCGTGAGCCTGCCGTTCGACGCGCTGTGGTCGCGTGCGGGCGCGGCGCTCACCGGGTCGGCCATCCGGCAGATGGGCCTGCTCGCCGCTGGACGTCACGACGTCATCTCGTTCGCGCCCGGGTATCCCGACGCCAGCCTCTTTGCCTGGGACGACTACCGCGCAATCGCCGACGACATCCTGCGAGCCGACACGCCGAGCACGCTCCAGTACAGCCCGACGCGCGGGCTGCCGCTCCTGCTCGACACCGTCTCCCCGTGGATGGCCCGGCGCGGCGTCACGTGTGAGCCCGATGAGGTCCTCATCACGACCGGGTCGCAGCAGGGTCTGGACCTGCTCACGAAGGTGCTGATCGACCCCGGCGACGTCGTGCTCGTCGAACTCCCGACGTTCACCGGCGCGATCGCCGCCTTCCGGAACGCGCACGCGACCCTCGAAGGCATCGCCCAGGACGCGGAGGGCATCGACCTGAATCACCTTGCGGCCACGGTTGCGCGGGTGCGGCGCGAGGGACGCCGGCTGAAGGGGCTGTACGTCATTCCCAACTTCCAGAACCCGACCGGCGGGCTGATGTCCACGGCACGCCGGCAGGCCCTGCTGGCGTATGCGACGCAAGAACGTCTACTGGTGATCGAGGACGACCCCTACGGCGACCTCTCCTTCGACACCGGTGGCGGACCCGACGCGGTGCGGCCGCTCAAGGCCGACGATGACGCCGGGACGGTGGTGTACCTGCACAGCACGTCGAAGACGCTGGCGCCGGCGTTCCGGACCGCCTGGGTGGTTGGGCCGTCGGCGTTGCTCGCGCGCCTCGAAGTGGCCAAGCAGTCGACCGACCTCTGTTCGTCGGGCCTCGACCAGCGGATGGTTCGGGAGGCCATCGCCCGCGGCGTGTTCGAGCGCGAGCTGCCGCGGCTGCGCGACGCCTACGCCGTACGCTGCGCGCGGATGATGGACGCACTCGGCGCGCACGCCAGTGCCACCCTCAGGTGGGAGGCCCCGCACGGAGGGTTCTTCATCTGGGCGCAGTTGGCCGCGGGCCACTCGAGCGAAGCCCTGGTCAGGCCAGCCGTGGAGGCGGGCGTGGTGTTCGTGGCTGGCGCGCCGTTCTACGTGGACGGCCGCACGAGCCCTGCTCTGCGGCTCGCGTTCTCGGCTGCACCGCTGGAGCAGATCGACGAAGGCATCGCGCGACTCGCAGGCGTCATGGCACGGGTGGCAGCGGCGGGGTGATGGCCACCGGCTGGCCGGGCAGACGCGTCAGCCGCTCGACCTGCAGGCCGAACGCGTGCTCGAGCGCCAACAGGCGTCCATCGGCCAACGCCACGAGCACGTAGGCCCCGGGCAGACGCTGGCGGGTGACCACCGCCGGCACGCCTTCGAGCACCTCCAGGCGGTCAGGCGACAGGGCGAACTCGCCGACGGGCTCACCGGTCGCGGTCGCGAAGCCCCGCAGGTCGAGCGCCACGCCGGAGACCAGCGCCGTCGTCCCGACGAGCAGGGGACCGGAGCGCGGACGCCAGGGGAGGGGGCGTCGCCACAACTGCGCGCCGTTGCCGCGGTCGAGCGCACGCACCAGCGTGTCGAGCGAGCTGAAGAACACGCGCCGCTCGTCGGCCGAAGCCTCGCCGATCGGGTCGCCGCCGGTGCGCCACCGCCACAGGCGCCGGCCCTGCCGCTCGTCGAGCGCGTAGAAGAAATTGTCGTCGGCCCCCACGTACACGCGAGCGCCGAGGGGGGCGATGGTCAACACGGCGCCGCCCACCATCTGTTCCCACACCATCGTGCCGTCTTCGATGCGCGCCGCGCGGACGCGTGCATCGGCGCCCGGCAGGTACAGGCGTTCGCCGTGAATCACCGCCGGTGAGACGATGGGGGTGGGGTAGGTGCGCCGCCACACCACCGTGCCATCGGCGCTGCGGATGGCCACCACCTCGCCGCTGGAGAGGCCCACCACGATCCACCCGGCCCGCGCGACGATGGGGGCAGACACGGCCTCCGTCAATGGCACCCGCCAGCGCTCCGTTCCGGTCGTCGCCTCGAGTGCCACCAGGGCGTCGGCGCCGACGACGTACACGCCATCCGCGTCGGTGGCCAGCGCCAGGGTCGTTTCAAGGCCCTCGGCGCGCCAACGCACGGTACCCGTGTCGGCATCCGCCGCCACGACCTCATCGGAGGCGAGCGGCACATAGACCCGCACGCCGTCGGTCGTCGGGCCAGCTGTCGGCGGCGTCCCGAAGTCGGCCGTCCAGCGGACGCGCATCGGGAACAGCGGCAGGCCGGGGGTGGTGTCGTCCTGGGCGGAGGCGACCGGAGCGACTGCCAGGACGGACGCGCACAGGCAGGCGATCGCGAGGCCGCGGCCGGGGAAGCTCGAGCCGCCACGGCTCGCGGGGGGCTGACGTCGCACCACGCTATGATAGCGTCTCCGCACGGCCCCGTCGGGCCGCGCCGGCCCCGCCTCGCATGTCGCACCAGACCCTGCTGATACTCGATTTCGGCTCACAGGTGACGCAGCTCATCGCGCGACGCGTGCGTGAAGCGCATGTCTACTGCGAGATTCACCCGCACGACGTGTCCGACGCCGTCATCCGCGATCTGCAGCCGATTGGCATCATCCTTTCGGGCAGCCACGGCAGTACCTACGAGGACCACCAGCTGCGCGCGCCAGAGGCCGTCTGGGACCTGGGTGTCCCGGTGCTCGGCATCTGCTACGGCATGCAGACCATGGCTGCGCAACTCGGTGGACAGGTCGCCTGGAGCGACCACCGCGAGTTCGGGTACGCCGAGGTCCGGGCGCACGGGCACACCCGCCTGCTGCAGGAACTCGAGGACTTCAGGACGACCGAGGGCCACGGCATGCTGAAGGTGTGGATGAGCCACGGCGACAGCGTGACGACGATGCCCGAGGGCTTCAAGTTGATGGCCTCCACGGCGAGCTGCCCGATTGCCGGCATGGCCGACGAGGCCCGTGGCTACTACGGCGTGCAGTTTCACCCGGAAGTCACCCACACGCCGCAGGGCCGGGCGATGCTCACGCGATTCGTCCGCGACATCTGCGGGGCGCGTGGCGACTGGCGCATGGGCGACTACGTCAGCGAAGCCGTCGCGCGCATCCGCGATCAGGTCGGCACCGACAACGTCGTGTTGGGCCTGTCGGGCGGCGTGGACTCGAGCGTGGCCGCGGCGCTCATCCACAAGGCGATCGGCGAGCAATTGACCTGCGTGTTCGTCGACCATGGCCTGTTGCGGCTGCACGAGGCTGAACTGGTGATGGAGATGTTCGCGGGCCGGCTGCACGCCCGCGTCATCCACGTGGACGCGCGCGCGCAGTTTCTCGGACACCTGGCGGGTGTCACCGACCCCGAGGCGAAGCGAAAGATCATCGGCCGCGAGTTCGTCGAGGTCTTTCAGGCCGAGGCGGCACGTGTGCCGGGGGTGCGGTGGCTCGCGCAGGGCACCATCTACCCGGACGTGGTGGAGTCAGGCGGCGCCAAGACGCGCAAGGCGCACACCATCAAGAGCCACCACAACGTCGGCGGCCTGCCCGAGACGCTGGGCCTGTCGCTGCTCGAGCCGCTGCGCGAGCTGTTCAAGGACGAAGTGCGCGAACTCGGCCTGGTGCTCGGCCTGCCACCCGAGATGGTGTACCGCCACCCGTTCCCGGGCCCGGGCCTCGGCGTGCGCATCCTCGGGGACGTGCGGGAGGACTACGCCGACCTGCTGCGCCGTGCCGACGCCATCTTCATCGAAGAGTTGCGGACGACACGGGACCCCGAGACGGACCGCACCTGGTACGACCTCACGAGCCAGGCCTTTGCCGTCTTCCTGCCCGTGCGCAGCGTGGGCGTGATGGGCGACGGGCGGACGTACGAACACGTCGTGGCCCTGCGCGCGGTGCAGACCTCCGACTTCATGACGGCCGACTGGGCGCCGCTGCCCTACGATCTGCTGAAGCGCGTCTCCAGCCGCATCATCAACGAGGTGAGGGGCATCAACCGCGTGGTCTACGACGTCAGCAGCAAGCCGCCGAGCACCATCGAGTGGGAATGACCGTCTACGGCATCAGGAACTGCGACACGATGAAGAAGGCGCGGGCGTGGCTCGACGCGCATGGCGTCGCGTACCGCTTTCACGACTATCGCGTGGACGGCGTGGACGAGGCCGCGCTGGTGGCGTGGGTCGCGGAGCACGGGTGGGAGCGCCTGCTCAATCGCGCGGGCACGACGTTCCGGCGCCTGCCCGAGGACGCACGCGCCGGTCTCGACGCCGCGCGTGCGGTGGCACTGATGACCGCCCATCCGGCCCTCATCAGGCGCCCCGTGCTCGATCTCGGCCACCGTCGTCTGGTCGGGTTCTCGCCCGAGCACTACGCAGCCGACGTCCCTCGCGCACGCTGAGTCGACGCACCCGCGGCGCGGCTCGTGTGCGCGGCAGCGCCGACGATGTCAAGCGGTATGATCCCCGGAGATGCGCGAGTTCGTCCACCTGCACCTGCACACCGAATACTCCCTGCTCGATGGCGCGTGCCGGGTCGACGAGCTGATGAAGGAGGCGGCGCGTACGGGTGTGCCGTCGCTGGCCGTCACCGAACACGGCAACCTGTTCTCGTCGGTGGTCTTCTACGACACGGCGAAGAAGCACGGCGTGAAGCCCATTCTCGGTTGCGAGGTGTACGTCGCGCCGGGCGACCGGCAGGACCGCAGCGGCGTGCCGGGCGAGACGCAGAACCACCTGGTGCTGCTGGCCGAGACCAACGAGGGCTACCACAACCTGATCAAGCTGGTCTCGTCGGGATATACGGAAGGGTTCTATTACAAACCGCGCATCGACAAGGCGCTGCTCGCACAGCACAGTGCCGGTCTCATCGGCCTCAGCAGCTGCCTCAAGGGCGAGGTGGCCGAAGGCATCTACAAGGACCGCCTCGACAAGGCCCGTACCGCGGCCGGCATGTACAGCGAGATCCTCGGGAAGGGCAACTTCTTCCTCGAGATGCAGTACCAGGGCCTGCGCGAGCAGAAGATCGTCAACGACAGCCTGCCCGGCCTGGCGCGTGACCTCGACCTGCCGATGGTCGTCACCAACGACGTGCACTACTTGTGCGAAGGCGACCACAAGCCGCACGACATCCTGCTGTGCATCGGCACGGCCAAGTCGGTCAACGACGCCCATCGCCTGAAGTACGGGTCGGACGAGTTCTACCTGAAGACGCCGGCGCAGATGTGGGAGCGCTTCGGCGAATACCCCGATGCGCTCATGAACACCGTGCGCATCGCCGACCGGTGCAACGTCTCGCTCGACGACAAGGTCTACCACCTGCCGAACTTCGACGTGCCGGAAGGGGAGACCCTCGACGGGCACTTCGAGCGCATCACCCGCGAAGGCTTCGCGTGGCGCCTCCAGCGCCTGCGCGAGTTGATGAACCGCGGCGTGCTGCGTCACACGATCGAGGAGTACGAGCGGCGGCTCGACTACGAGATCGCGATGATCCAGAAGATGGGGTACACCGGGTACTTCCTCATCGTCTGGGACTTCATCCGATACGCACGCGAGCAGAACATCCCCGTGGGGCCAGGCCGCGGATCGGCGGCTGGCAGCGTCGTGGCCTGGTGCCTGCGCATCACCGACGTCGACCCGATCGAGTTCGACCTGATCTTCGAGCGCTTCCTCAACCCCGAGCGCGTGTCGATGCCCGACATCGACATCGACTTCTGCGAGCGACGCCGCGGGGAGGTCATCGACTACGTCACGCGCAAGTACGGGCGCGAGAACGTCGCGCAGATCATCACCTTCGGGACGATGAAGGCCAAGGCGGTGGTACGCGATGTCGGCCGCGTGCTCGACATGACCTACGCCGAGGTGGACCGCGTCGCGAAGCTGATTCCACCTGCGCTCGACATGACGCTCGAGAAGGCGCTCGTCGAGAACCCCGCCCTCAAGCAGTTGCGCGACGCCGACCCGCGCGTGAAGGAACTGCTCGAGATCGGCCAGCGGCTCGAGGGCATGACGCGACATGCCTCGGTGCACGCTGCGGGCGTGGTGATTGCGCCCAAGGCCATCACCGAATACGCGCCGCTCTACAAGGGCGCCCGCGACGAAATCGTCACCCAGTGGGCCATGAAGGAAATCGAGAGGATGGGCCTCCTCAAGATGGACTTCCTGGGGCTCAGCACCCTCACCCTCATCGACGACGCGCTGAAGGAGATTGCCCGCACCACGGGCGAAGTCGTGGACATCGGCGAGATTCCGATGGACGACGCCCGCACCTTCCAGCTGTTTGCCGACGGGCTGACGGCCGGCGTGTTCCAGTTCGAGAGTTCCGGCATGCGCGAGGTGCTGCGCAAGGCCAAGCCGTCACGCTTCGACGACCTCATCGCGCTCAACGCGCTGTACCGGCCCGGGCCGCTCGGCGCGGGCGTCGTGGACAGCTTCGTCAACCGGCGGCACGGGCGCGAAGAGATCACCTACCAGGTGCCGCAGATGGAGCCCATCCTCAGCGATACCTACGGCGTCATCGCCTACCAGGAGCAGGTGATGCGCGTGGCGCGCGACGTCGGCGGCTTCACGATGGGTGAGGCCGACGTGCTGCGCAAGGCCATGGGGAAGAAGGACCCCAAGGTCATGGCCGCCCAGCGAGACCGGTTCGTGAAGGGCGCGCGCGACAACGGCCTCACCGAGAAGAAGGCCGGCGAGATCTTCGACCTGCTGGCCTACTTCGCGGGCTACGGGTTCAACAAGTCGCACTCGACGACCTACGCGCTGCTCGCGTATCAGACCGGCTACCTGAAGGCCAACTACCCGCGGCACTTCATGGCGGCGCTGCTGACCATCGAGGCGCAGAACACCGACAAGCTGTCGCAGTACCTCGGTGAATGCCGTGACCTGGGCATTGCCGTGCTGCCACCCGACATCAACCTCAGCCAGCTGCGGTTCACCGTCGAGCCCGACGGCGTGCGGTTCGGGCTGACGGCCATCAAGAACGTCGGCGAAGGCGCCATTCTGTCGATGCTCGCGGTCCGCGACGCCCGTGGCGGCCGCATCACGTCGCTGGCGGAGTTGTGCGAGGAGGCCGACCTGCGGCTGGTCAACAAGCGCGTGCTCGAGAGCCTCGTGAAGGCCGGCGCCCTCGACGTGCTCTGTCCCGGTGACGAGGCGGGCAGTTCGAGACGGGCCCGCCTGACGGCCGGCATCGACCGGGCGCTCGAGCAGGGCAACCGCGTGCAGAAGGACCGCGACCGCGGGCAGTCGCAGCTGTTTGGCGGGTTCGACGAGGGCGGGGCCGTGGCGCCGCTGGCGCTGCCCGATGCCGACCCCTGGCCCGAGTCGATGCTGCTGGCCTGCGAGAAGGAGGCCCTCGGCCTCTACCTGAGCGGCCACCCGGTGTCGTCTCATGCCGACGACCTGAAGCAGGCCGGCGCCCGTCCCATCGTCGAGCTGACCGAAGCGGCGCCAGAAGTGCTCGTCGGCGGCATCGTTACAGCCCTGCGTCTGGTGAAGACCAAGAAGGGCGATCGGATGGCCGCCTTCATGCTCGAGGACCTCGGCGGCACCATCGAGGTCGTGGCCTTCCCCGAGGCCTTCCGGACGTACGGCCATCTGCTCGAGAACGACCGGATGGTGCTCGTGAAGGGCAAGCTCGAGCGGTCCGACGACTCGGGCAAGATTCTGGCGAGCGAGATTGCCCCCCTGTCGTCCCTGCAGGAGAAGCTGGCACGTGAAGTGACCATCCGCATGCATGCGCCGCCGGCCAATCGCGAGACGTTCGAGGCCCTGGCCGAGGTGCTGATGCGCCACCGGGGCGACCGCCGGGTGCGGGTGGAACTCGAGGCGCGCGACGTGCCGTGTCCCCTTCGCGTGCGGGCCGAACTCGGGGCGCTCCTCGTGCGACCGTCCGAGAAGCTCGTGGCCGAACTGGAGCAGGTCGGCGGGGTGGACGGGGTCAAACTGCGATAATCTCAAGCGTCATGCCTGTCGACACGCTCGAGTTCGAGGCCCCCGTCGCCGCCCTGCTGGAAGAGATTGCCGCGCTCGAGTCGCAGGACGCCTCGCCCGAGCGGCAGGCCGAGATCCGCTCGCTCGAGCAGCGCGTAGTGCAGGTGCGACAGGACCTGTTCAGCAAGCTCACGCCCTGGCAGCGCGTGCTCGTGGCGCGGCACCCGCAGCGACCCTACCTGCTCGACTATGCCGAGCGGCTGTTCGAGGGCTTCACGGAGTTGCACGGTGACCGGCGGTTTGCCGACGACCCGGCCATCGTGACGGGGTTTGCCGTGTACCACGGGATGCCGGTGATGGTGGTCGGCCACCAGAAGGGCCGCGACACCAAGCAGAAGATTCATCGGAACTTCGGCTACGCGCGGCCGGAGGGCTATCGCAAGGCGCTGCGCGCGATGCAGATGGCCGAGAAGTTCGGCCGGCCCGTCATCTGCCTGGTGGACACGCCGGCCGCCTACCCCGGCGTCGAGTCCGAAGAACGGGGCATCGCCGAGGCCATCGCCCTCAACCTGCGCGAGATGTCGGCCATCGAGGTGCCCATTGCCGTGCTCGTGACAGGGGAAGGCGGCAGCGGCGGCGCGCTCGGGATCGCCGTCGGCGACTGGGTCATGATGCAGGAGTTTTCCGTGTACAGCGTGATTCCGCCGGAGGGCTGCGCCGCGATCCTCTGGCGTGATCCCAGCAAGAAGGTCGAGGCGGCCGATGCGCTCAAGCTGACGGCCTCCGACCTGTTGAGCCGAGGCATCGTCGATCAGGTGGTGCCCGAACCGGTGGGTGGGGCCCATCACGACCACGACGCCGCGGCGCGCATGGTGGACGAGGCGCTGTGGCCAGTCCTCCAGCGCCTGGCCGGCGAGGACGTGTCGGCGCGCCTCGAACGGCGGTACGACAAGTTCCGCAACATCGGCCGCGTCGGACACGAGATCGCGGGCGCCGTTCCGGACGCCGCCTCGTGAGCCGATACCTCCGCCCGGTGGCCTCTCGCCGATGCGCACGCTGATCTGGGACGAGGTCCCGTGCGACGACGAGGCGACGCGGAGGCTGAGCGACGCCTTGCGGCTGGCACCAGCCGTCGCGCGGTTGCTGTGTCAGCGCGGCCTCGCCGATCCTGACGCGGCCGACCGGTTCCTCCGGCCCTCGCTCGACCACCTGCACACGCCCTGGGACCTGGCCGACATGCGCCCCGCGGTGAATCGCCTGCTCGCGGCGGTGTCGCGGCGCGAGCGCATCGCCATCCATGGCGACTACGACGTGGACGGCGTGACCTCGACGGTGATGCTGCGTCGGGCGCTCGAACTGCTGGGCGGTGAGGTCACACATTTCATTCCCGAGCGGATGCGTGACGGCTACGGGCTGCAGGCGGCTGGCGTGGAGCGCCTGGCCGCCGATGGCGTGCGGGTGATCGTCTCGGTCGATTGCGGCATCCGCAGCAGCGAGGCGGCCCGCCGGGCGCGTGAACTCGGCGTGGACCTCATCATCACCGACCACCACGAGCCCGAGTGCGACCTGCCGCAGGCGCTGGCCGTGATCAACCCGAAGCGCAGCGACTGCCGCTATCCGGACAAGTACCTGGCGGGCGTGGGCGTCGCCTTCAAGGTCGTGCAGGCGCTCTGCGAGCGCACGGACCGGCAGAAGTGGCTGCCGGCCTTCCTGAAACTGGCCGCCATCGGCACGGTGGCCGACGTGGTGCCTCTCGTCGGCGAGAACCGGGTGATCGCCAAGCTGGGCCTCGAGCGGCTGTCGCGCGGGCCGCACACGGTGGGCCTCCGCACGCTGCTCGAGGTGGCGGGCCTGGCCGACCGCTCCGTGGACGGCTTCGGCGTGTCGTTCGTGCTGGCGCCGCGCATCAACGCCGCCGGACGGATGAGCACGCCCGACATCGCGACGCGGCTGCTGCTGGCCTCCGACGAGACGCAGGCCGACGAGGTGCGCCGGTTGGCCGAGCAGCTGAACGAAGAGAACACGCGACGGCAGGCGCACGAAGCGGAGATCGTGACGGCCGCCCGGAAGTCGGTGGACGCCGACCCCGCCATCGGCGCCCACAACATCCTCGTGGTCGCTGGCGAGGGGTGGCACCGCGGCGTCATCGGCATCGTCGCCTCGAAGCTGGTCGAGTCGTACTACAAGCCGACGATCGTGCTGTCGATCGAGGACGGCGTCGCCCACGGCTCGTGCCGATCGATTCCCGGGTTCGACATGCTGGCAGCGCTCGAAGGCTGCGCTGACCTGCTGCAGAAGTTTGGCGGCCACCGCCAGGCGGCGGGGCTGACGCTCGAGGCCGCCCGGGTCGGCGAATTGCGCACGCGCCTGGCCGCCCATGCGCTCCAGGTGCTCGAGCCGACCGACCTGATGCCGCGCCTCCGCATCGATGCGCCGCTGCGTCTGGCGGCCATCGACCCGCGGCTGGTCGAAGGTCTCGACGCGCTCGCGCCGTTTGGCGCTGCCAACCCCAAGCCCGTGTTCGATGGCGACGCCGTCGAGATGGTCGGCGAGCCGCGGCGCATCAAGGACCGTCATCTCAAACTGCGGGTGAAACAGGACGGCCGCATCTTCAGCGCCATGGCGTGGCGATCGGCCGAGCGCGCGCCGTTTGTCGAAGCCAACCGGCACGCCTTGCGCCTGGCCTATTCGCTCGACCGCCAGACCTGGCAGGGCCAGACCACCATCGAGCTGACCGTGGCCGACGTGCGCGCCGGGGGGCAGCCCTCGCCTCCGTCCGGGGACGCGACATGAGGTGGGGCCGCACGCTGCTGCGCTGGGGGCTCGCGCTGTTTGCCGTCGGCTTTGCGATCTGGCTCGTCGTGCTGCTGCGGCAGAACCAGCGTGCCGATCCGTCCGCTGCCGACCCGCGCACCGATCCCAACGCGGTCGTCGAGTCGAGCGGAGGTCTCATCACGCGCACACGTGGCGACGCGCGCGACTTCGACATCCAGCACCAGGGCTTGCTGACCTATCCGGACGGCCGGACCACCTTCAAGCAGGTGGTCGTGACGGTGCCGGCCCGTGACGATCGGCGCGGGTTCGTGCTGTCGGGCGACCAGGGTGAAGTGGCGGGTGACGGCGAGCGTGTGACCTTCACCGGGTCGCTACGGCTCGTCACGACCGACGGCCTCACCATGACCGGGCCGGAGGCCGCCTACGACGCCGCCGACGGCGTCGTCCGGGTCAACGGCGACGTGGCGTTCGAGAAGGAACGGATGACCGGATCGTCCGTCGGGGCCACCTATGACAACGTGCGCGACGTGTTGTGGCTCATCGAGCAGGCGCGCATCGACATCGGGCCAGACCCGCAGGGGCAGGGCGCCACGGCGATGGCGGCCGGCTCGGCCGGGTTCGCGAGATCGGAACGGTACATCCGCCTGCAGGATGCGGCGCAGGTGACACGCGACGGTCAGACGCTGGCCGGTGACACGGTCACCGTGTTCCTCCGGCCCGAGGGCGACGTGATGGAACTCGTGGAACTGCGCGGGCACTCGTCGGTGCGTCTGCCCGCGCCGCATGGGCTCGAGTCACTCGCGGCCTCGGACATCAACCTCGTCTATGCAGAGGACGGGCGGACGCTTCGACAGACCGTGCTGGCCGAGCAGGCGAGCGTGCAGTTCCGGGCCGCCCAGGGGACGGGGCGCCGCCTGGCCGCTCAAGTCATCGACATGACGCTCGACGCCGACGGGTCGACGGTGACGGGGCTGTCCGCGAGCAACGCCGTGGAGCTGTCGCTGCCGGCCGCCGCGGACCAGCCGGCGCGGGTCATCACGGGAGGCACACTCAACGGCGCGGGGGCTCCCGGGCGCGGCCTGACGGGCGCTGCCTTTCGCGAGGCCGTGGTCTTCAAGGAGACGCGTGCCGCGGCGCGCGGGACGGATGCGCTCAACCGCACCGTCTCGTCCGACACGCTCGACCTGCAGATGGCCGGCAGCCTCGACCAGATCGAGCGCGCCACCTTCGAGGGCACCGTCACCATCCGTGACGACGACCGCACGGCCTCGGCCCCGCGGATGATCTACCGCACCGGGTCCGGGGACATCACCTTGACGGCCGAGGGCACCGACGCCTTTGCGCGGGTGGACGACCGCGGGGGCTCCATCCAGGCGCGCACCGTGAACATCATCAACGATGGCGACGACTTCCTCGCCGAGGTGGACGTACGGTCGGTGGTCAAGAGCGGCGCCTCGTCCGACCGTCCCTCGATGTTCCGGGCCGATGCACCGGTCAACGTCACCGCTGCCAAGCTCGAGCGCACCGGCACGTCGGCCACCTACACGGGAGACGCCCAGGTGTGGCAGGGCGCCACCTCCATCAAGGGCCAGACCATCGTGCTCGAAGAGGAGAGCGGCAACCTCGTGGCCCGCGGGACGGTCCGCACGGTGCTCGAACTCGAGGAAGCCGATGTGACCACCGGGAAGGCCAAGCGAAGCATGACGACCGGCACGTCCGACGAGCTGGTCTACACCGACACCGACCGCAAGGCCCTCTTCACCGGCCAGGCCCGGCTGGTGAACCCGCGGGACGGCGACCTCAAGGCCTCCCGCATCGAGCTCTTCCTGCTCGAAGATGGCCGGCAGCTCGAACGCCTCGAAGCCTACGAGGCGGTCACCTTGCGCACGCCGACCAAGGTGGGCACCGGGGCCCGCCTGTCGTACTTCCCTGACGATGGCCGGTACGTGATGTCCGGCACCCCTGTGAACGTGCTCGAACAACTGCCCACCGAATGCCGCGAGACCACGGGTCGCACGCTGACGTTCTACCGTGACGTGGACACGATCACGGTGGACGGCAACCAGTCCACCCGCACCCAGACCCGGACGACAGGCAAGTGCCCGCCGGGAGGGCCACTCTGATGGCGCTGCTTCGGGCACAGGGGCTGACCAAGGCGTACGGCGGCCGGACGGTGGTGAACGGGGTCAACCTCGAGTTGGCGTCCGGCGAGATCGTGGGCCTGCTCGGTCCCAATGGGGCGGGGAAAACCACCACCTTCTACATGTGTGTGGGGCTGACCAAGCCCGACTCGGGCCGTGTCGAACTCGACGGCACCGACGTGACGCACGACCCCATCTATCTGCGCGCCCGCAAGGGGCTGGCCTATCTGCCACAGGAGCCGTCGATCTTCCGAGGGCTGACGGTGGAGCAGAATTTGCTGGCGATTCTCGAGACGCTGCCGATTGACGGGGCAACCCGCCGCGCACGATGCCGCGAGCTGCTGGCCGAGCTGAATCTGTCGTCGCTCGCGCGGTCGAAGGCCTACACCCTGTCGGGAGGGGAGCGGCGACGGGTGGAAATTACACGCGCATTGGTGAACAATCCCAAGTTCATCCTGCTCGACGAACCGTTTGCCGGCATCGACCCGATTGCGGTGGCCGACATTCAGAAGATTATTTCGCACCTGAAAAATCGTGGCATCGGCGTCCTGATTACAGACCATAATGTGCGCGAGACATTGAAGATCACCGACCGGGCGCACATCGTGCATGCAGGGGCCATCTTCAAGAGCGGCACGCCGGATGAGCTGGCGGCCGACGATGATGTGAAACGTATCTACCTTGGAACAGATTTCAGACTCGACTAGGCGCCCCTCCGCCGCTGTCCGCTCCTGACCATGGCCATCCAGCAGAAGCTGCAGACCCGGCTCTCGCAGAAGCTCGTCCTCACGCCCTCGCTCCAGCAGGCCATCAAGCTGCTGCCGATGACGACGCTCGAACTGGCCGAACTGCTGCAGCAGGAGATCGTCGAGAACCCGATGCTGGAGGAGGTGCCGGTCGAGGAGGCGCAGGTCGTCGAGCCGCAGGCCCAGACCTCCGAGCCCGAAGCCGAGGCGCCCCCGGCACCCGATCGCCCCGACGCCAACTGGGACGATCAGGACTACGCCTACTTCTTCGGCGAGTACCTCGACGATGGCAGCTACCGCTCGCGCGCACCGGCCGAGGTTCGCGAACTGCCGCCCATCGAGAACACGCTCTCGACGTCAAGTTCGCTGGCCGACCACCTGCTCTGGCAGCTGTCGCTGCAGACCGAGGACGGCACGCTACGCGACATCGGCACCGCCATCATCGGCAACCTCAACGACGACGGCTACCTGGTGGCGTCGCTCGACGAGTTGTGCGCCATGGGCCCGTGGTCCATCGACGAGGTGGAGGCAGGCCTGGCCATGGTGCAGGGCTTCGACCCGGTGGGCGTGGCGGCGCGCGATCTGCAGGAGTGCCTGGTGCTGCAGCTGCGACACGTGGGCCTCGACGGTTCGCCGGCCGAGACGATCGTGACCGAGTACCTGCGGCTGCTGCAGAACCACCAGGTGCCCGAAATCGCCAAGCGCATGGGCGTGACGATTGACGAGCTCAAGGAGCACATCGAGGTGGTGCGGCACCTCGACCCGAAGCCGGGCAGCCGGTTCACGGCCGCGCCGTCGCAGTACGTCATCCCCGACGTCTACATCACCAAGGTCGAGGAGGAATACGTCGCCGTCCTCAGCGACGAAGGCCTGCCGCAACTGCGCATCAGCCCCGTCTATCGCCGGCTGCTCGACAAGAAGGAAGGCGACGGCGCGGCGCAGGACGAGACGCGCGCCTACGTGAAGGACAAGTTCCGCTCGGCGCTCTGGCTGCTCAAGTCGGTCGACCAGCGCCAGAAGACCATCATCAAGGTGGCCAACAGCATCATCAACTTCCAGCGCGAGTTCCTCGACCACGGCATCGAACACCTGCGGCCGCTCGTGCTGCGCGACGTGGCCGACGACATCGGCATGCACGAGTCCACCGTCAGCCGCGTGGTGAACAACAAGTACATGCACACGCCGCAGGGCGTGTACGAGATGAAGTTCTTCTTCCACAGCGGCATCAGCAGCACGTTCGGCGACAACGTCTCCTCGGTGACGATCAAGTCGCGCATCCGCAAGATCATCGAGGCCGAGGACGGCCGCAAGCCGCTCAGCGACTCGAAGATCGTGAACATCCTGCAGCGGGAAGGGCTGGTGCTGGCACGGCGGACCATCGCCAAGTACCGTGAAGAACTGAAGATCCCGACGTCCAACCAGCGCAAGATTCTCTACTGAGGTGTTCCGGCATGCGACTCGCCCTCACCGGCCGCCACATCGACATCACGCCGGGTCTGCGACAACTGGTCACCCGCCGCCTCGCGCGGCTCGATCGCCTGCTGAACGACCTCATCGTCTCGGCGCAGGTCGTGCTGCATCAGGAGAAGCGCCAGCTCGAGGCCGACCTCATCCTGCACATGCGCGGTGACCACATCCTGCGCGGGCGCGGCGCCGCCGAGACGTGGGCGGCGGCGTTGACGCAGGCCGTGGCGAAGGTCGAACAGCAGGCCAGCACGGTGAAGGGCAAGTGGGAGGCGCGCAAGAAGCGTGCAGCCTCGCCGCGTCGCACGGCGGCCCTGGCCGAGGCCGAAGCCCTCGTGCCGGACGAGCCGACCGGCGCCCCGCGCATCGTCCGCATGCGGCGCTATCCGGTCAAGCCGATGAGCGTCGAGGACGCCGCGCTCAAGGTGGGCGAGGGCACCAACGCCTTCCTCGTGTTCCGCGACGCCGAGACCGACGACGTGGTGGTGCTCTATCGGCGGCCGGACGGCGACCTCGGCCTCATCGAGACCGCGCGCTGATGGCCGCAGCCCTGGCCGGTTCCGGCACTCCCTCGTCGTGGTCGGCGCCGCTGCGCGTGCGCGACCTGCTCGCGCGGTGCGCCACCACGGCGCTGTCCGACCTGCACCTCGAAGCCGGCGGCGCGGGGCTGGACCGCGTCATCGAACAGGTCTCGCTGCAGAAGACGGGGCTGGCACTGGCCGGCCTGCCCGACTACCTCGAAGACGGCCGCGTCCTGCTCTTCGGCCGCAGCGAGGTCCAGTATCTGGCCGCGCTCGACCGCGACGAGCGGCGCCGGCGCCTGTCCGACGTGTTACGCCCCGGCCTGCCCTGTGTCGTGGTGGCCGCCGGCCTGCCCGTGGACGAGGTCCTCCGCGCCGAAGCCGACCGCCGGGCCGTGCCGGTGCTGTCCACCCGCGTGCTCACCTCGTCGGCACTGGTTGCGCTCACCGGGGTGCTCGACGACTGTCTGGCGCCGTCCACCACGCTGCACGGCGTGGTCGTGGACGTCCTCGGCCTCGGGGTGCTGCTGCTCGGCGACAGCGGCATCGGCAAGAGCGAATGTGCCCTCGACCTCGTCGTCCGCGGACATCGCCTGGTGGCCGACGATGCCGTGGAGGTGCAGCGGCGCAACGGCAACTCCCTCGTCGGCACCTGTCCGCCGGCCACACGCCATCACATGGAGGTGCGCGGCCTGGGCATCATGAACGTGCAGGAGTTGTTCGGCGTGGCCTCGACGCGCCACAGCATCGTGCTCGAGTTGATCGTGCGGCTGGTGCGCTGGGACCAGCACACCGAATACGAACGCCTCGGCCTCGACGAGCAACTGGAACCGCTGCTCGACATCCCGCTGCCCGTCGTCACGCTGCCCGTCGCACCCGGCCGCAACATCGGCATCCTCGTGGAGGTCGCGGCCCGCCGGCACCTGTTGCGGGCGCGCGGCGTCTCGGCAGCCGCCCGTCTCGTCGCACAACTCGATGCGGAACTGCAGCGGGGGACTCCGTGAGCAAGCGGCGCACCGCACATCCCGCCGCGGCGACAACCGAACCGGGACACCGCTTCATCGTGCTCACCGGCCTGTCCGGGTCGGGCAAGACGCAGGCGATACACGCGCTTGAAGACCTCGGGTACTTCTGCGTGGACAACCTGCCGATTGCCTTGATCCAGACGTTTGCCGAGCTGACCCAGCGCACGACAGGCGAGATCACGCGCGCGGCGGTCGTGGTAGATGTGCGCGAGGGCGCGCGGCTGAAGACCCTGCCGGCCGTCTACGCCAATCTCGAGAAGATGCCGGGGCTCGACCCGTCGCTCATCTTCCTCGACGCCTCGGACGCGACGCTGGTGCGACGCTTCAGCGAGACGCGGCGGCCACATCCGCTCGGCGGCGACCGCTCGGTGGCCGAAGGCATCAAGGCGGAACGCCGGCGCCTTGCGCCGATCCGTCGGCTGGCCGACCAGATCATCGACACGACCGACATGACCGTGCACGAGTTGCGGCACGCCTTCATGTCGGCGGCGCGGGAACACGAAGCGCGCCCCGGGCCCGTCGTCACGATGTTGAGCTTCGGCTTCAAGCACGGTGTACCGCTCGATGCCGACCTGGTCTTCGACGCGAGGTTCCTGCCGAACCCGCATTTCGAGCCAGAGTTGCGCGCGAAGACGGGCCGCGACCCGGCGGTGCGGGCGTTTCTCGATCAGTATACCGACACCCACGAGTTCATCACCCGCGTGCACGATCTGCTTGCGTTCCTGCTGCCGAAGTACGCCGAGGAGGGCAAGAGCTACGTGACGGTCGCCATCGGCTGCACTGGCGGCAAACATCGGTCGGTGGCCATTGCCGAGGAGTTGAAGCGGCGCCTGGCCCCGACGCCGGGGCTGCGCTTCCGCGTGCGGCACCGCGACATCTCCCAGGAGTAGAGTAGGCGTGCCATGACCGAGACTTCGACCGTCGGCGTCGTCGTCGTGACCCACGGCCAGCTGGCCAACGAGCTGGTGAACGCCGCCGAGATGATTGCCGGCGAACTGCCGCATTTCGAGGCCGTCGCCCTCGGGTGGCACGACGACCCGAACGCCGCCAAGGACCAGATTGCCGCCGCCATCGGGCGCGTGCGCCGCGACGGCGGCGTGCTGGTGCTCACCGACATGTTCGGCGGCACGCCCTCGAACCTCGGCATCACGTTTCTCGAGGACCAGCAGGTGGAGGTGGTGACTGGTGTCAACCTGCCGATGCTCGTGAAGCTGGCCAGCCTCGACGCCCACCAGGCAGGCCTGCTCGGCGTGGCCAGGCTGGTGCGTGAGCACGCCCGTGAGGCCATCCGCGTGGCGTCGGACCTCATGCGCCCGGACGCCGATTCGTAAGATGACGGCGACGCGTACCGTCCGCATCGTGAATCCGCTCGGCCTCCACGCCAGGGCCGCGGCGCGGTTCGTGCGACTGGCGGCCCAGTACACCTCGGCCGTCCGGGTGGCCCGCGGCGCCCGCGAACTCGACGGCAAGAGCATCCTGGGCCTGTTGCTGCTCGGCGCCTCGCGCGGCAGCGAGATCACCATCCGCACCGACGGCCCGGATGCCCAGGAGGCGGCTGACGCGCTGGCACAGCTCGTCGCCGACGGATTCGGCGATGGCTGAGCGGACGACCCTGCAGGGCACGGGTGTGTCGCCGGGCTCGGTGGTGGGCCCCGCGGTGGTCGTGCGGCTCCGCACACACGACGTCCGCTACCGCATCAGGCCCGAGGCGGTGGCGGCAGAGCAGGAGCGCCTGTCGACCGCCTGCGCGCTGGCCCGACACCAGCTCGAGGACATCCGCGACGGCACCCGGCGCGTGCTCGGCCCCGACCTGGCGGCGATGTTCGACGCGCAGTTGCTGATGCTGGCCGACCCGCTGCTGCGCGAACGCGCCGACGCCCTCATCGCCACTCGGACCGTCAACGCCGAGTGGGCGGTGCTGCAGGCCGGTGAGGAACTCACCCAGCGCCTGCGGGCCATCGAGGACGCGTACCTGCAGGAACGGCACGGCGACCTCGAGGACGTACTGACACGCATTCGCGGCAACCTTCAGGGCCTCGACGGCGATGCGCGCTGGCTGGGCGACCAGTTGTCGCGCTTCTCGTCGCCCTGCGTCCTCGTGGCCGACGACCTGCCGGTGTCGGTCGCCGTGCAGCTCGAATGGGGGCGACTGGCCGCCTGCGTGACCGAATCGGGCACGCGCACGGCACACACCGCCATCCTGGCGCGCTCGATCTCGATGCCTGCGGTGGTCGCGGTGAAGGGAGCGACCCAGGCCATCCCGCCCGGCGCGCTCGTGCTGGTGGACGGCGCGTCTGGCAGCGTCACCATCGACCCCACGCCGTCGGATCTCGAGATCTCGGTCGGACGCCCCGCCGCGCCTCTCGTCAAGCCGCCGCGGCTGAGTGGGCCGGTCTACACGGCCGATGGCGCCGCCATCCAGTTGCTGGCCAACGTCGAACGTCCCGAAGACGTGCCGTTCGCACTGCGCGAAGGCGCCGCCGGCCTCGGCCTCGTACGCTCTGAACTCCTGATGGGGGGCACCCCGCTCGGCGAGGTGTCCGAGCAGTTGCAGACCGACGTCTACCGGATGCTGCTCGACGCCGCCGGTCCTGGCGCGGAGGTCACCATCCGCACGTTCGACATGACGCCCGCCGAAGCAGGGCAGGGCGACGCCTCGAGTGCGGATGCCACGGAACTCCTGGGCATGCGCGCCCTCCGCTTCGCCTTGTCTTCGCCTGACCTGTTCGACCGACAGGTCCGGGCGCTGTTGCGCGCCAGCGTCGCAGGGCGCCTGCGCATCATGTTCCCGTTCGTCACGAGCGCCGACGAGTTCGACGCGGCGCATGCCCGTGTCCGCGCGCTCGCCGGCGAACTCGCGGTGCCGGTACCTCCTGTGGGCGCCATGGTCGAGGTCCCGGCAGCGGCGTTGGACGCCGGACGCCTGGCCGCCCGCGCGGCATTCCTGAGCATCGGCACCAACGACCTGATCCAGTACACACTGGCCACCGACCGGAACGACTCTCGCGTGGCACACCTCTACGACCCGCTTCACCCGGCGGTGCTCCGCTTGATGCGTTACGTGGCCCGTGCGGGGCGACGGGCAGGTTGTCGGGTGGCGGTGTGCGGAGAGATGGCGGGGGAGCCTGCGCTGCTGGCCGTGCTGGTGGGGCTCGGGCTGCGGGAGTTCAGCATGGCCGCGGGGCTGCTGCGTGCGGCGCGCGACGTGGTGGCCCACGTCGACCTCGAAGAGGCGCGGGCCGCCGCGCAGCAGGCGCTGCGCGGCTCGCCGCTGGCCAGCCCTGTGCGGGCGGCCACGTCCTAAGAGCGCGACATCTCAGAACGGGATATCGTCGTCTGCCTCGCCGCCAGCGCCGGGGTCGAACCCGCCGCCCGAGGATCCGCTGCTGCTGCTGCTGCCGCCACCGTAGTCGTAGTCGTCGTCGCGCGAACTGCTGCCGCCCCCGCGTCCGGCGCTACCGAGCAACTGGATGCGGTCAGCGATGATCTCGGTCGTGTAGCGCTTCTGGCCTTCCTTGTCGTCCCACGAGCGGGTCTCGAGGCGGCCCTCCACGTAAATCTGCTTGCCCTTCTTCAGGTAGTCCTGCAGCGACTCGGCCTGCTTGCCGAGCAGGACGATGCGATGCCACTCGGTCTTGTCGACCCAGTCGCCGGTCTTCGAGTCCTTGCGGCGATCCGTCGTCGCCAGGCTGAACCGCGAGACGGCAAACCCATTGCCGGTGAACTTCGTTTCAGCGTCCCGTCCGAGGTTTCCGACGAGGATGACCTTGTTGACACTGCCCATGGATGACGATCTCGCTTATCTCGGACGCCGATTCAGTCCGTCGAGGACCTGCCGTGCCAGCACGGCCACTTCACTGTTGGGGTAGTTGCGGATGACCTGCTGAAACGACTCGCGCGCACGGTCGTTGTCGCCGAGCAGGCTGAGGGCCACGCCGCGCTTGTAGAGGGCCTGCGGTACCCGATCGCCTGAGGGGTAGTCTGCGATGACCTTGTCGTAGGCCGCGACGGCCTCCTTGAACTTGCTGTCGAGCTGGTACGACTCGCCGATGTAGAACTGCGCATCGTCGGCGCGGTCGGTGGTGCCGAAGCTGCGGATGTACTGCTCGAACCCGGCGATGGCCAGGCTCCACTGACCGGCGGCGTAGTCGGCCTGCGCGGTCATGAACATACGCTCGGGCGACAGGCCCCCGGCGGGACCGGCGGGTACGGGCGGGCCCGAGGCCACCGGCGGGGCAGCCGCGCCGCCGGCATCACCTTCCGTCGGCATCTCGCCGCCCTCGGGCGACGGGGCCGACATCACCGGCGCGAGCTGGGCAGGCAGACGGTTGACGGCGTCGCGAATCGCCTGCATCTCCTGCGACAGGCTGTTGACGCGCACGCCCTGGTCGTTCAGCTTGTCACGCACCACCCGCAGCTCGTTGTTGACGGTATCGATGAGCAGCTTCTGGTCGGCAAAGCCCTTGCGTGCCTCGGTGGCTTGTTCGTCCAGACGGCCGTTGAGGGCACGCAGCGCATCGGTGAGGCTGGTCAACATCAGCTGCAGCTGCTGTGACTGCTCCTGCAGCATGCGCATGTCGGCCATCAACTGCTGATGCTCGCGGTTGGCCGCCGCCGTCGGTGTCGTGCCGACGGCCAGCAGCATCGCCAGGGAGAGGACGCTCAGCGTGATCCGCTTCATGGTGCGATTTCCTTACCGACGTGGAATGGGTACACGCGCCCGACCGCTACTTGCTGGTCACCACGAAATGGGCACGGCGGTTCTTGGCCCAGGCCTCCTCGTTCGAACCAGAATCGAACGGGAACTCCTTACCGTAGGACACCGTCCGCAACCGGTCGGCCGGGATGCCGAGCGAGATGAGGTAGGCACGCGCTGCCTGCGCACGCCGCTCCCCAAGCGACAGATTGTACTCCGCCGTCCCGCGCTCGTCGCAGTGCCCTTCGATCGTCACGACCCAGTTCGGGTACTTGCGCAGCACCTCGGCATTGCTCTGGAGGACCGCGACGGTTTCACCTTCGACCTCCGAGCTGTCGAGCCCGTAGAACACCGGCTGCAGCGGCGACTCCCGGTTGATCTCGTCGAGCGACCTGGCGTTGTAGTCGGTCAGGTCCGACCCGCTGAGGCCGGGCTCGAGCGGCACCGACGACACCGACGGTTCCGGCTCGGCCAGCGGTTCTGGCGGCGCCGGCGGGGCCGTGTCGGTGCTCGACGGCGGGGGAGGAGGCGTCGGCCGCGCCACTGGCGGCTTCTTGCCGCCGCAGGCCACGGTGAAGAGAGCCAGGGCCATCAGCCACGCCGACAGGCGAAGCATACCTCGCGACATACGGAATCCTCTCTGTGAGTGCATGGTGCCGTTCGTTGCTGGCCGTCGCATCAGCGCGACCAGCTCGGCTGGACGTTGTTGCCCTGCCGTGTGAGTTGCTGCATGTCCTGGCCATCGCGGGCCACGGTGAAGATGTGCGTCCGTCCAGCGCGCGTCGAGGCAAACGCCAGATGACGGCCATTCGGCGCCCAGGCCGGGCTCTCGTTGCTCCCTATGCCGTCGGTGATGACGCGCACCTGGCCGGAGGCGATGTCCACGATCTTGACGTCGAAGCCCGGACCGGTGCGTCCCGCATAGGCAATCTCGCTGAAGATGGGCGACCACGTCGCGCGGTCGGCCCACGACTCGCTCGTCACCCGCCGCGGCGGCGCCACGCCATCCGCATCGACGATGTAGATCTGCGGGGCACCGGTGCGGTCCGACGTGAAGGCTACCTGGTTGCCGGCGGGCGACCAGGTCGGGCTGGTGTCGTTGCCAGGGTGACGCGTCAGCCGGCGCAGGCCTGAGCCATCGCGATTGACGGAGTAGATCTCCATGTTGCCGTCACGGTTGGTCATGAAGGCGATCTTCGACCCGTCCGGACTGAACGACGGCAGGAAGTTGTGCACCCGGTCGGTCCCCTTGGTCGGCTGTTCCATCGTCCCCTGGTAGATGTTCGAGACGTAGATGTCCGGATACCCGCGGCGGTACGACGTATAGGCAATCGACCGGCCGTCGGCTGACCACGCGGGGTTGATCGCCAGCGAGCGGTTCACCGTCACGCGGCGCTGGTTCTCGCCGTCGTAGTCGCCGATGTAGATCTCCTTGATGTTCCGGTTCTCGACCGAGGAACTCTGCCGCAGTCCATCGCGATCGGAGGCAAAGGCCAGCTTCGTCCGGGCCACGCCCTTGAGCCCTCGCTGCTCGTGCAGTTCGTCCGAGATCGTGTGCGCGAACAACCGCGGATTCGACGCCGGTCCCGTGTACTCCTTGCCCCACACCACCTGCCGGGTGTTGACGTCGTACAGACGCGCCTGGACGGTCACGCTCGACGCGTTGCCACGGAGCGTGCCGATGAGCACCAGGTTGGCGCCAAGCTCGCGCCACTGGTCGAAGGGGACGGTCTCGGCAGATGTCGCCGCCGCAACGGCCGAATACGACGCCCGCGGAATCATGTCGAACTCGCGCTCGAAGCGCAGGTCGGCCCACAGCGTCTCGGCCACCGGACCGGCGATGGCTGCGACCTCGGCCGGGCTGCCCGTGGCGATGAAGTCGGGCACGGCCAGACGCGGTGCTCGCGAGGCGAGGTCGAGGGCCAACTCGATCTCGCTGGGCTGCTGCGGCGCCGGGGCGGGGGAGGGCGGCTGCTGCGGCGTGCCGCCAGATGAGAAGGCCGTGGGCGCCGTCGGGACAGGCCACGGCGCCGCGAGCAGCACGGCCGACGAGGCGGCCGCAAGCACGCCGGCGGCCACGGACAAACGGATCGAAGGCGTCGTCATGGGATGAAGTTGAATTGGAGGTTCACGGTCAACGTCTCGTTCGGGTACTCACGCGGCAGCGGCGACAGTCGGGTCGCCAGCAGCGCGCGGTTGGCCGCCTGGTCGAGCATGAAGTTGTTGCTCGACCGCGCGACTTCGATGTTGCTCAGATTGCCCTGACGGTCGATGACGAAGCGCATCACGGTGGCGCCCGTCGCCCCCTGCCGCTGCTGCCAGTTCCGCTGGATGATCTGCAGCATCTCGGCGATGTAGGCGGGGCAGCAGAAGTTCCCGAGATTGGTCTGGCCGCCAGTGCCGCCGCCCCCACCGGTCGAGAGCCCGATGGAGTCGCTCTGCACCCCGGTGTCGGCCTTGGCCTGACCGGTGGTCACCTGAGCACCGGTCGTCGGGGTTCGGCCGGTGGCTTTGGGCGGCGCCGTGGCCGCCTTGGGCGCTTCTTTCGGGGCCTGCTTGGGCGGCGCCTTGGCCGGCTCCACCATTTCAGGCGGCTTGGCCGCCGGCGGGCGTATCGGCTCGGGCCGCGCGGCCTCCTGCAGCGGCACGGCCTGCTGGACGGCACGTCCCGCGATCGGCGTCATTCCGCCGCTTTGCGGTCCGGGCGCCCCTCCAAGGCTGATGGTCATCACCTCGCGTTCGTTCGACGCCCGCGTGCGCCACTCCTGGGGCGCCAACGCGAAGACGAGGACGGCCACGACGTGGGCGGCCAGCGAGATGGTGACCATCCGCTGAAACCCATCGCGCACGGTCTGCGGCTGGGTGAACGCGTTCACCGCTCTCCCGGCAGGCGCGCCACGATGCCGACCTTCTCGACACCACCGGCCTTGAGATGGTCCATCACCTCGATCGCGTGCTGCACCGAGACGGCACCGTCCGCGCGCAGGTACACCTGCAGGTCGGTCGCCCCCTGCATCGCCTGCCGCATCCGCTCGCTCAGCACGTCCACACGCACCATCTCGTCGTCAATCTGCACGCGGCGGTCCGTCATGTACGACACGGGCACCGTCACGAAGATGCGCTCGCTGCTCAATTCGGGCGCACGACGCGCGACCGGGAGGTTGACGTCGAGCCCGCGCGTCATCATCGGGGCCGCCACCATGAAGATGATGAGCAGCACCAGCATGACGTCGACGAGCGGCACCACGTTGATCTCCGACAGCGAGGCCGACACCCCCGGACGCCCACGACGTCCACGTCCGCCCCCTCCGCCCGATGACATCACTTTCGGCATGGTGTTCCCGGGACCAGGAGACTAGGTGAAGTTGCGCTCGGAGATGTTCAGGAACTCCAGCGAGAAGTCGTCCATCGCCGTCGCGAAGTCTTTCACCTTGTGGGTGAAGTGGTTGTAGAAATAGACCGCCGGAATGGCCGCGAACAACCCGGCCGCCGTCGCGATGAGCGCCTCGGCGATGCCGGGCGCCACAATGGCGAGGTTCGACGAGCCGACGGCCCCGATGGCCTGAAACGCGGTCATGATGCCCCACACGGTGCCGAACAGGCCGATGAACGGGGTGATGCTGGCGGTGGTCGCGAGGAACCCGACGCGCTGCTCCAGCTTGGTCACCTCGGACCCGGCGGCCCGCAGCAACGCACGGTCCACCGCGTCGAGGCTCTTGAGCGTAGGACGTGGCCCTGCGCCAGCCGGCCGTTCGCCCGCCGCCGCGCCGGGCGCGCCGCGCAGTTGCGAGTTGAGCTCCGCATAGCCGGCCTGGAAGAGCCCGACCAGCGGACTGTCGGACAACGACCGGCACACGGCCTGCACTTCGGAGAACTTGCTGCTGCGGCGGAACACGTCGAGGAACGCGCGCGTCTGCTGGTCGGCACGGCGGAAGTGCCGCGCCTTGTACAGCACGATCGCCCACGACAGCACCGAGAAGATGATGAGGAGCAACAGGACGAACTTGGCGACCGGCCCCGATCGGAGGATCAGGGAGACAACGTCAGTCGCCGCGTGTTCCCCGCCCTCCGCGGCAGGGACCGACAGCTCTTGCAGAGCAAGAGCGTATACCCAAAGCGTCTGCAAACAGGCCTCCGCTGGTCATGGCTGGGGCGCCGCTGGGAAGGCGCGAACACCGAACGCTACCACGCGCCGCAAACTGGCGTCAAGTCTATGATATGATTCGAGTTCTTGCGTTTACGGCCCATTCCGATACTCAGCCGGAACCGGCTGTGACCCTCTCATGATTCGCTTCGTCAGCATCCGTCATCTGGCGGTGATCGAGTCGCTCGACCTCGAGCTCGGTCCCGGCCTCACTGTGCTCACCGGAGAGACAGGCGCCGGCAAGTCGGTGCTCGTCGAAGGCATTGGCCTGCTGCTCGGAGGCCGCGCCTCAGCCGACATGGTGCGCACGGGCGCTGCCACCGCGCAAGTGCAGGCCGTCCTCTCCACGCCCGACGGCCGCGAGGTGGTCATCCGCCGGGAGATCTCGGCGGAAGGCCGCTCGCGCGCCTTCCTCGACGATGCCCTGGTCACTGCCGGGGCACTGCGTGACGCCGTCGGGCAGTGGGTGGACCTGCACGGCCAGCACGAACACCATACCCTCCTGCAGCCCTTCACCCATCTCGACCTGCTCGACCGAGTGGCCGGACTCGAAGGCCGGCGCCAGCAGGTGGCCTCGAGATTCGCGGCACTCGAAGAGGCCCGCGAGGCCTACGCTGCCACGCAACTCGACGCCCGTGAACGCGCCGCCCGCATCGATCTGCTCTCGTTCCAGCTCGAAGACATCCGCAAGGTGGCTCCCGCCGCCGACGAGGACACGGCTCTCACGGAGGTGCGGCAGGTGCTGGCCAACGCCGACCGTCTTCAGCGACTCGCCGCCGACGCCTACGCCGACCTCTACGACAGCGACGATGCCGCGCTGGTCCGGCTGGCGCAGGTGTGGAAACGCGTGGAGGAACTGGCGGGGATCGACCGCGCCTTTGCCCCCTACGCCGACGCCATCCCGGCCGTGAAGGCGCAACTGGAGGACACGTCGTATTTCCTGCGCGACTACCTGGCCAGTCTCGACACCTCGCCCGGACGTCTGCAGGAGGTGGAGGACCGCCTGGCCGCCCTCGAGCGCGTGAAGCGCAAATACGGCCCGACGCTCGACGAGGTGTTGGCACGCCAGGCACGCGCCGCGCAGGAACTCGACGCGCTCCAGCAGGGCAGCGAGCACCTCGAACAGCTGCGTGCGGCGCGCGATGCGGCCGTCGCCGCGTTCGTCGCCGACGCCACGGCGCTGTCCGAGGCACGTGCTGCGGCGGCGCCGATGCTCTGTCGCCGCCTGCAGGCGGAACTGGCCGACCTGGCCATGCCGCGCGCCGACGTCTCGCTCGTGCTCCAGCCCCTCACGAAGGAGGAGCAGTGGTCTGCCTCCGGGATCGACCAGGGAGAGCTGTACCTCTCGGCCAACCCCGGCGAAACACCACGTCCACTCGTCCGCGTCGCGTCGGGCGGGGAACTGTCGCGGGTCATGCTCGCCATTACTGTCATCGACCGGCACGCAACGCCCGACCGCACGCTCATCTTCGACGAGGTGGACGCCGGCATCGGCGGCCGCGTCGCGGATGCCGTGGGGGCGCGCCTCAGGGGCCTCGCCGCTGACGCGCAGGTCCTGTGCGTGACGCACCTCCCGCAGGTGGCGGCTCACGCGCACCATCACATGCACATCAGCAAGGACGTCGCCGACGGCCGCACCCGCACGTCCGTGACGCCGCTCACCGCCGACGCGCGCGTGGAAGAAGTGGCGCGCATGATGGCGGGGGACACCTCGGCGCCGCTGTTGGAAGGCGCCCGCCGCCTGCTGGCCGACAAGGCCGGCCACGGCGAAACGCCGGCAAAAGGCGAAAGCGAAAGTGGCCGCCAGGGCGAAAGCGAAAGTCGCCCGTTTCCAGGGAAAAAGGGACGTGGCTCGAAAGTTTCTCGTTGAAGCGTACGGCTGTCAGATGAACGTCCACGATGGCGAGCGGATGGCGGGCCTCCTCGAACAGGCCGGCCTCGAAGCCACCACAGATCCCGCCGACGCCGACGTCATCGTCGTCAACACGTGCAGTGTGCGGGAGCGGGCCGAGGAGAAGCTGTTCACGCGCCTGGGCGAGTTCCGGGAGGCCGCCGCGGCCGTCGGCTCGTCGCCGGTCATCGCGGTGGCCGGCTGCGTCGCCCAGCAGGAAGGCGCGGAGCTGCTCAAGCGCTCGCGGTTCATCGACGTGGTCGTCGGCACGCAGAGCGTCAAGCAGTTGCCGCTGCTCGTCACGCAGGCCCTCGACAACCGCGACACCCACGCGCCGCTCGTCGACATCAACCCGTACGAGGACGTCTCGTTCCCGCTCGGGCTCACGCAGCGTCACGACGCCGTCAAGGCTTACGTGACGATCATCGAAGGCTGCAACGACTTCTGTGCGTTCTGCGTGGTGCCGTACACGCGCGGCCACGAGCGGATGCGGCCCTCCGCCGAGATTCTCGCCGAGGTGCGGGACGCCGTCGCGCGGGGGCATCGCGAGATTCATCTGCTCGGCCAGATCGTCAACCACTACCAGGCCCCAGACGATGCGACGTGCGACTTCGCGGCGCTGCTCGAGCGGGTCCACGAGGTGCCCGGGGTGGTGCGGCTGCGGTTTGCGAGCCCGCATCCGAGGCATGTCACGCGCCGGCTCATCGAGGCCTATCGCGACCTGCCGCGCGTCTGCCGGCACCTGCACATGCCGGTGCAGTCGGGCTCCACGCGGGTCCTCACCGCCATGCGACGCCGCTACACCCGTGAGCGCTATCTGGAACTCGTCGACGAACTCCGCGACACGGTCCCCGGCATCGCCATCTCCACCGACATGATCGTGGGCTTTCCCGGCGAGACGGCCGCGGACTTCGACGAGACGCTCTCGCTCGTCGAGCGCGTCCGGTTCAGCAGCATCTTTTCCTTCAAGTATTCGCCGCGGCCCCGCACGCTCGCCATCAAGCGGATGCCGGATGACGTGCCCGAGCCCGAGAAGACCCGGCGCATCATGGCCCTTCAGGCGTTGCAGCGCGACATCCAGTGGGAGTTGCATCGCGGCGCCATCGGGCGCGTCGAGACGGTGCTCATCGACGCCACCAGCCGCCGCCGCGCCGAGGATGTCTCGGGCCGCACCACGGGGAACACGGTCGTCAACCTGCCCGGCGAGCCGACGTGGCTGGGCAAGCTGGCGGAGGTCCAGATCACCGATGCCGGCCCCAACAGCCTGCGGGGCACGGCCCTGCACGTGGAGGCGTGAGATGGCGATCCGCATGCGCATCAACGGGCTGATGATGGACCCAGTGACCAACATGCCGATCGTCGTCTTGCGCGACGAGTCCGGCACCCAGACGCTGCCCATCTGGATCGGGATGTTCGAGGCGCATGCCGTCGCCATGCAGCTCGAGAACTCCGCACCCTCTCGGCCGATGACGCACGACCTCATCGCCCAGACCGTCGAGGCCTTTGGCGCCACGGTGGCGGAGGTCCACATCACCGATGTCCGTGAGGGCACGTTCTATGCCCTCATCTACCTCACGACCTCGCGCGGCGAGACCCTCGCCATCGACGCTCGCCCCTCGGACGCTCTCGCGCTGGCCCTTCGCACCCGCGCCCCCGTCATCGTCGCCGACCACGTGTTGTCGGCGTCGGCCAGCGTGGAGACGCCCACGCCGCAGGACAGCGATCGCCTGCAGCAGTGGCTCGAAAGTCTCGACCCGGACGACATGGGCAAGTACAAGATGTAAGGTAGTGCACGCATGATTCTGGCCATTGCCAATCAGAAGGGCGGCGTCGGCAAGACCACGACCGCCATCAACCTCGCGGCGGCGCTGGCGCTGCGCGGCAAACCGACCCTCCTCGTCGACCTCGATCCCCAGGCCAACAGCAGCATGTCGTTCCTCGACATGGCGACCATCGGGCCGAACATGTTCGAGGCCATCCTCGGGGAGAACGGCGTCGGCCTGCGCGAGATCATCCGCGACACGCGGCATCCCCATCTGTCGATCGCCCCGGCCCGCATCGCGCTCGCCAAGCTCGAGGCCAAGTTGGTCGGCGAGCTCGACGCGCACTTCCGGCTGAAGGAGAAGCTCCAGGAGATCGAAGCGGAGTTCCCACACATCGTCATCGACTGCCCGCCGACGCTGGGGCTGCTCACGGTGAATGCCCTCGTCGCAGCGACGCACCTCATCGTCCCCATCCAGAGTTCGTACTTTGCCCTCGAGGGGACCGACGACCTGCTCGAGACGGTGGGGAAGGTGCAACTGCGCGCCAACCCGGCGCTGCAGGTGCTCGGCGTGCTCATCACGATGCATGACCGGCGGACGAGCCTGGCCCGAGACATCCGTGAGCAGATTCAGCACGTGTTCGGCCCAAAGGTCTTCCGAACGGTCATCACCAAGAGTGTGCGGCTCGAAGAGAGCCCGGCCTACAAGGAATCCATTTTCAGCTTTGCCCCGGACTCATCGGGGGCGACCGAGTACTACAGCTTGAGCGAAGAGGTCATTGAACGTGTCTAAGCGCGGCCTTCCGACGTCCATCAAGATGCGCCACGACGCGCACTACGTCGACACCTTGACGGCGTCGGCTGGCGCACCGGTGGGACGCATGATCCCCATCGAGCAGATCGACCCCAATCCGAACCAGCCACGGCAGGTGATGGGCGACCTCTCGGAACTCGTTTCGTCGATCGCCGAGCAGGGCATCATCGAGCCGATCGTCGTCCGGCAGCGGGGCACTCGCTTCCAGATCGTGGCGGGGGAGCGCCGGTACCAGGCGGCGGTACGGGCGGGGCTCGAAGAGCTCCCGGTCGTCATCCGTGACGTGGACGATGTCGGCATTCTGGAAGTGGCGCTGGTCGAGAACCTGCAGCGAAAAGACCTGACGCCGTTCGAGGAGTCTGAGGCGCTACATGCGCTGTGCCAGCAGGCGGGCTACACGCACGAACGCCTGGCGCAAAAGCTTGGGAAGTCGCGGACGGTGATCACCGAGTCGCTGTCGCTGAGCCAGATGCCCGACCACGTCAAGCAGCTTTGTCGGCTGGCCGACATTTCTTCTAAGTCATTGCTTCTACAGGTAGTTAGACAGCAAGATCCGCAGAAAATGGTGGCGCTCGTCGAACAGATCTCGAGCCAGGGCGGCATGACGCGCGAACAGGTACGCGAGCAAGCCAAGCCCGCCGCCCCGAAGCGTGGCCGTCCGAAGGCGTTTACGTTCAACTACCGCGCGCCCTCGAAGGACTTCAAGTTCTCCCTCAGTTTCAGAAAGAGCGAGGTCGAGAAGACCGAAGTTATCCAGACGCTCGAGGCCATCCTCGAGGACCTGCGCAGGGACGGGCCTGAGAGCTAGTTGCTAGCGCCTAATGCCTAATGCCTCATGTCTGATGCCTCATGTCTGATGCCTGATGGCTGACGCCGGGCAACTGACGTCGGCCAGCGCCCGCGCCAGCGCGCTGCGGTACGGCACCTGAGCAAGACCACCAGAGACGCCGCATCAGCCCCGAGGCAGGCCCATCCGCACGGTACGGGCGCAGGCGATGGCAGCACGGGTGGCCAGCGCCCTCCAGGCAGCGAGCAGAAGCGACGCGACACGCTGTACCTCCCGGGTCACGTTCGCCGAGAGACGAACGAGCCAACACCGGCAATCGGCATCAGCAATTGATCCGCCAGCCCAGAGAGGGCGACGGACCAAGGCGACGATCACACCCGCATCAGGGCAGGAGGAGCAGAAGGCGGCGGCGGCGAATGGCTCTACGCCGCACAGGGACCGGGGGCGGGGCCACGCTGCAGCCGTAAGTTAACATAATGTATATTATCGGACTCTACGCTTGGGCGGCAATATCCGGCCTGTGGAAGCCCTGTGTGGATGAATGTCTGGGGTGTGACCTAACCGTGGGCCGGTCGAGGTGCCTCCTCCGGCCTGCTGCAGAACGGCCGAGTTGGCCGGGCGTTCAGCCGATGACGCTCGCCCGCCAGGCAGGGACTCGGCGCTGCCCGGTGCGAAGGCACGGCCCAGACACGGCAAGACCGCCCGCCGCGTGATACCGTCGGAGCGATCGCATGTTCCGGACCCTCGACCGTTACCTCATCCGCGAGACGCTGGCCCCGTTCGCCCTCACGTTCCTGATCCTCACCTTCGTCCTCCAGATCCCGACGATCATGGAGGTCGCCGAGCAGTTGCTGGCCAAGGGCGTCGACCTCGCGACCATCGGGCGCATCCTGCTCACGCTGCTGCCGATGTCGGTGGCGCTGACCATCCCCGTCTCGCTGCTGGTCGGCCTGCTGATGGCGCTCGGTCGGCTCTCGTCGGACCGCGAGGCCGTCGCGATGCAGGCCTGCGGCATCAGCCTCTTCCGGATGTGCCGGCCCGTGCTCGTGCTGGCGCTGCTCGGCGCCGGGGCCACCGCGTGGGTGATGATCGAGGCGCTGCCGAGGGGCAACCGCACCTATCGCGACATCATCTACTCGATCATCCAGGCCAAGGCCGAGAGTGACATCCGCCCCCGGGTGTTCTTCGACGACTTCCCCAACCTCGTCCTGTTCGTCCGAGACGTGCCGCCCGAGACCAGGGGCTGGCAGCAGGTGTTCCTGGCCGACTCACGCAACCCGAGCGAGCCCCAGCTCCTCACGGCGGCGCAGGGCCACTTCGTCCTCGAGCCGGAGGCCAGGCGCGTCGACCTCGTCCTCGAAGACGGCATCGTCCACCGCACCAGGGCCGACAACCCACAGCAGTACGAGCTGCAGCAGTTCCAGTCGCTCACCGTGCAACTCGACCCCGAGGCGGTGTTTCCGAGGCAGGGGCTGACGCCTGGGGACAACGAGCTCACCATTCCGCAGTTGCGCACCAAGGCCCGCGAGATGCGCGAACAGGGGCTGTCGCCGCACAACCCCATCATGGCCATCCAGCGGAAGTACTCGATTCCCGTGGCCTGCTTCGTGTTCGCCCTGCTGGCGCTCGGGCTGGGCGTCAACCACCGCAAGGACGGCAAGAGCGCGAGCTTCGTCATCGCCATTGCGGTCGTGCTGACCTACTACTTCGTGATGTACATGAGCGAGGCGCTGGCCAAGGGCCAGCAACTGCCCGCCGTTCTCGCCATGTGGGTGCCGAACCTCGTGCTCGGCACCGCTGGCGTCGCGCTGCTCTTCTTCAAGGCGCGCGGCTACGAGCTGTCGCCACCAGCCATCGCCATCCCCGTGCCCGCCGCTTTCAGGCGCTGGCTGCCAGGCCAGTCGGCTGAAGGTCTCGATCCCGACGACGACGCCGGTGCACCTGGACGACAGGCAGACAACGCGGCCACCCGCTCACCCGCCGCCGCACGCCCCTCACGGCCCCGCGCCAACCAGGTCGTCATCGTCATCCGCCTGCCCCGCGGCGTGTTGCCGTCCTTCACGCTGCTCGACCGGTACATCGGGCGTGTGTACCTGCGGGTCTTTGCCGTGACGTTTCTCGGCATGCTGGGGCTCTTCTACATCGGGCTGTTCACCGACTACAGCGAATACCTGTTCAAGAATCGTGTCAGCGGCGGGACGATGCTGCAGTTCTTCGCGTACTCGACGCCCCAATTCATGTACTACGTGACGGCGCTGGCCACCCTGGTCGGCGGGCTGGTCACGATCGGCCTCTTCACGCGGACGAGCGAACTCACGGTGCTCGAGGCCTGCGGCGTGTCGCTCTACCGGGCCGGCCTCCCGCTCGTGCTCTTCGGTGCGCTCTGGAGCCTGGCGCTCTTCGGGATGGAGCAATCGTTCCTGGCGCCGGCCAATCGCCGCGCCGAGATGCTGCGCAGCTACATCCGCAGTGGTGTGCCCCGCACGTTCAACCTGTCGAGCCGGCAGTGGATGGCGGGCAGCGACGACCGGCTCTACCACTACGGGCGGTTCGACCCCACCGCGCGGCGGCTCGACGAGCTGCAGGTGTACGACTTCGGCGCTGACGGCTGGAACCTCACCCAGCGGACGTACGCGCGTCTGGCGACCTGGCGCGACGGCAGCCAGTGGGAGGCGACGCACGGGTGGACACGCGATTTCGGCGAGCGCAACACGGTGAGCAACTTCACGCTGTACGCCGAGCGCCCCCTCGCGCTCGAGTCGCCCGACTACTTCGGAGTGGAAGAGCCCGAGGCCGAGCAGGCCGGGCGCCTGCAACTCGCGCAACTGCGCCAGCACATCTCTGAACTGCGCACGGCTGGATACGACACCACGGCACTAAGCGTCGCGCTGCACCGCAAGCTCGCCTTCCCGTTCATCACCGTCATCATGACGCTCATCGCCATTCCGTTCGGCGTGACGACGGGGCGGAAAGGCACGCTCTTCGGCATCGGCCTCGGCATCGCCCTGGCGATTGCCTACTGGGTGATGCAGAGCATCTTTGCCGCCATCGGCAGCGCGGGCATCCTGCCGCCCGCCCTGGCCGCCTGGGCGCCGAACATCCTCTTCGCGGCGGTCGCGGCGTACCTGTTGGTGACGGCGCGCACTTGAGCGCGGAGCCCCCCGGCTCGGCGAGGCGGGACCTACCGCAGCCCTTCAGGTTCGCGGGTGATGGGCGTCGTAGACCTGCTTCAGGCGCGCTTCGAGCACATGGGTGTAGATCTGTGTCGTGGACAGATCCGCGTGCCCAAGCATGACCTGGATCGCGCGCAGGTCGGCGCCGCGGTCGAGCAGATGCGTCGCAAACGAGTGGCGCAGCGTGTGGGGAGACACGTCGGTCTGCACGCCGGCCTGCACGGCGTACCGCTTGAGCAGCTTCCAGAACCCGACGCGCGTCAGCGGTGAGGCTCCGCGGCCGCCGGGAAACAGCCATCCCGACGCCTGGCCCTTGAGCAGCGCCGGGCGGCCCTCGCGCAGGTAGCGACGCATCCACTCCACCGCCTGCGCCCCCACCGGCACGATGCGCTCCTTGCTCCCCTTCCCCAGGCAGGTGAGATAGCCCACGTCGAGATGCAGGTCCTGCGGCCGGAGGCCGACCAGTTCCGAGACGCGCAGGCCCGTGGCGTACAACAGCTCGAGCAGGGCTCGGTCACGCAGCCCGCGAGGTGTGGCCGCATCGGGGGCGGCCAGCAGCGCATCCACCTCCTCGAGCGACAGGTAGCGCGGCAGTTCGCGCCAGGCCCGCGGCGGTCGCAAGTCCTCCGCCGGATTGGCCGGCACTTGGCGTTCAACCGTCAGGTGACGATAGAAGCCCCGCACACCGGCGACCACGCGCGCCACACTCCGCGGCGCGTAGCCCTCGGCCATCAGCTGTCGCACAAAGGCTTCGAGGTCGTGGACGTCGAGACCGGTGAGCGTCAGGCCGGCACCTTCCACGTACCGGCCGAGCGCCAGCAGGTCGCGGCCGTAACTCTCGACCGAGCGCGGCGACAGCCGCCGCACGACCCGCAGGTGGTCGAGATAGGTGTCGATGAGGGACCAGGACGAAGGAGGCGTCGACATGCCGGCAGGACTCTGCCCGGCATGATACCGCCCGGCGGGCGCCGGGCATCACGACGGGTGTGGACGGCCCACACCCGTCGCGTGTGGCTTACAGGTAGGCGGCGCCGACCATGATGCGGCGCACGCGCATGTAAGGCGCGCCGTGCGAGATGTGGTTGATCTGCACAGGCTGCCCCTTGGCGTCGCCCGTCGTGCCGAACATCTCCCACGACCCCTTGTTCGACACCGCGTCGAGGTTCGAGTAGAAGTCGGTCGTGATGGCGTTGTAGGTGACATCAGCCACCATGCGCGTCCGCTTGCCGTTCTTGATCTCCCAGAAGGCGTCGCCGCCGAACTGGCCGTTGTAGCGCTGCTGGTCGATCGAGTAGCTGCCCCGCCCGTCGATGAGGATGCCGTCCTTCGTGTCGGCGATGATCTCCTCGGCGCTCGGGGCGTTGTCGTCGCCGGCCTCCACGTGGACGTTGGGCATGCGCAGGAAGGGATAGTTGCGCCACGAGGTGGCGAACGTGCACCCGCGGCTCTCGGTCTCGCCCATGAAGTGCGCCGTCTCGCGGTTGGTCTGCAGCCCCACCAGGATGCCTTCGCGGACGATCGGCCACGACGTCGTCTTCACGCCGTCGTCGTCGTAGCCCACGGTGCAGAGACCACCCTCGATCGTGCGGTCGGCCGTGACGTTGAAGATCGGGCTGCCGTACTTCAGCTTGCCGACGTCCGACACCTTGATGAAGCTCGTGCCGGCGTAGTTGGCCTCGTAGCCGAGGATGCGGTCGAGTTCGGTGGGATGCCCGATGATCTCGTGAATCGTCAGCATCGAGTGCGACGGCGTCATGACGACGTCCTTGAGGCCGGCCTGCACCGACGGCGCCATGGCATGCTCGACGGCCTCGGCGGCGATGCGGTCGGCGTTGTCGAGCATCTGGCCGTCGGTCACGATCTCCCAGCCGCCCGTCTTGGCCGGCACGGTGAAGGTGCGGCTCTTGACCTTCGAGCCCACACGCGCCGTGGCCGTGTAGGTCGGCGACACGCGCCACGACTCCTGCTCGATGTACGAGCCTTCGGTCGAGGCGAAGTACTTCCACTCGTAGTCCTGTGCGATGCGCGACTGCACCCGGATGACGTTCTTGGTCGCCAGCAGGCGCTCGTTGATCTCGAGCAGGAACTTGATCTTCTGGTCGAGCGACACCTCGAAGGGATCGACCTTCAGCGGCGTGGCCCAGTAGGTCTGGTAGGCCGGGGTCGGCGTCAGCTTGACGTCGAAGCGCTTGGCCATGGCGCTGGCCTTCGCCACGTCCACCGCCTGCCGCGCGATCTTGCGGATCTCGTCTTCGGTCACCAGCGGACTGCTCGCGAACCCCCAGACGCCGCTGTGCAGGACGCGCACGCCGAAGCCCGCACTCTCGCTGCGTCCCCCGCCGCCGCCGAACCCGCCGAACCCGCCGTCGGCGACGATGCGATCGCGGACGCCCACCGAGTCGTTGATGTTGCGGGTGAAGCGGATGTCGGCATACGAGACGCCGAGGCGCTTGACCTCGTCGAGCGCCACGTCGGACAGGCCCTTGAACTTCGATGCCAGGGCGCGTCCGTCGGGGGCCTGCGCGATGAGGTCGCCCACCAGGTCGCTGGCCGCGAGGGCCATCGTCGTGGCGCCGGCCGTCTTCAGGAAATGTCGGCGATTGAAAGCCATGGTGAAGTCTCCTCAGACCGCCGGGGAAATGGACGTCATCGTGAAGTCTTCGATCTTCATGGCGGGCACCATCGCCGTGCCCGGCTGGTCGTACGCCTCACCCGTATGCATCGGCACGGCAGGGCCGAGCGCGCTGATGTTGTTGAAGCCGACGACCGGCGTCTCGTTCCAGCGGAAGTTCTGCACCGGCTGGGTGACCTCGCCGTTCTCGATGAGGAACAGGCCGTCGCGCGTCATGCCGGTGTAGAGGATGGACATCGCCTCCACGGGACGCATGTACCAGAAGAACGACACCAGCAGCCCGCGCTTGGTCGACTTGATCATGTCCTCGACCGAGGTGGTGCCGCCCTCCATCACGAGGCTCTGCCCGGGCGACGTGCCGGTGGGCTGCCGTCCCTGCTTCTGCGCCCAGAACCGGCTGTACGAGAGGTTCTTGACGACGCCCTTCTCCACCCACGTCACGTCGCGTGCCGCCAGGCCGTCCTCGCCGATGGGCGTCTGACGCAGCACCGGGTGGTTGATCTGGCTGCGGATGGTCACGTTGTCGCCAAACAGCTTCTCGCCGAGTTTGGTCTTGCCCCGCTCGGTGGGGCTCGCCATGAAGTTGCGGCCCTCTTCGGCGGCACGGGCGTCGAACGACGACAGCAGCAGCGAGAGGAAGCGGGCGGCCGGCCTGGGCTCGAGGACGACGGTATAGTCGCCGGGCTCGATGGCGCGCGGCTTCTGCGACTTGAGGGCCTTGTCGGAGGCCGTCTCGGTGATCTGCACGGGGTCGATGTCGGCCACGTCCTTCAGGCCGGTCTGCCCCGCCCAGCCCGAGCCGGTGCCATCCGGCGTGCGGCAGGTGAGGATGAAGCTGGCCTCGGCATACTGGAAGTACGCAAACAGCCCTTCGCTGTTGGCCGAGCACTGCGTCCAGTGCATCTTCGGGATGTAACCCGCGCCGACGACGCCCTTCTTCTCGCAGATGTCGAGGCTCTGCTTGACCATCGCGGCGCGGTCGCCGGGACCGAAAGCCACGGTGCGGTCGATCACCGCCTCGACGTTGGCGTATTCCTGCGGCGGCTTGACGAGCGGCATGGCCTCGGGGTTGTCCGGCTTGCGCCGCGCGAGCGTCTGCGCCTCCTCGATGGCCGTCTTGAGCGAGGCATCGTCGAACTGGTGCGTGATGGTGCTGGCGCTCTTCTGGCCGTAGTGCACCGTGATCTGCACCTGCTGGTCGTGTTCGATGAGATTGGCCGTGATGCTGGAGTTGGCATACCGCGTGGCCGACCGCTCGCCGCCCGAGAAGTCGACCTCGACCGCGTCGGCCTTTGCCATGTTGAGAATCTTGTCGGTGATCGCCTTGACCTGGTCGCGTGAATAGCTCATGCCGTCCTCTGAAGTCCGCAAAGAATAGGGGCCGGAGGCCTCCGGCCCTGAAACGTGCCCGCCCACGGAACCGGCCGGAGCCGGGCCCGTGCACGACGTGCCGCTAGGCGAACGCCGCGCCGACCATCACCTTCCGCACCAGGCACGGTGCCGATCCGTGCGACGGGTAGTTCGACTGCACCGGCTGCCCCTTCGCATCGCCGTCCATGCCGTGGTGCTCCCAGCTCTCGGGCGGCCCGACGGCGTCGAGGTTCTGCCAGAAGTCGGTCGTGATGGCGTTGTAGGTGAAGTCGGTCACCATGCGCGTGACCTTGCCGTTCTTGATCTCCCAGAACGCGTTGCCGCCGAACTGGCCGTTGTAGCGCTGCTGGTCGATGCTGAAGCTGCCGGCGCCATCCACCAGCACGCCGTCCTTCACGTCGGCAATCATCTGGTCGAGGGTCGGCGATCCTGCCGGGCCCGCCTCGAGCTGGATGTTGGGCATGCGCAGGAACGGATAGTTGCGCCAGTGGTTGGCAAACGTGCAGCCCCGGCTCTCGTCCTCGCCCATGTAGTGCGCGGTCTCGCGGTTGGTCTGCAGCCCCACGAGCATGCCGTCCTTGATGATCTGCCACTTCTGCGTCTTCACGCCGTCGTCGTCGTACCCCACTGTGCCGGCGGCGCCGGGATAGGTGCGGTCGGCCACCACGTTCAGCCAGGGGCTGCCGTACTTCAGCGTGTTGACGTCCTTGAGCGACACGAAGCTCGTGCCCGCGTAGTTCGCCTCGTAGCCGACGATGCGGTCGAGCTCAGTGGGGTGCGCGATGATCTCGTGAATCGTGAGGGCCAGGTGCGAGGGCTTCAACACCAGGTCCTTGAGGCCGGCGTCGACGGGCTTCGCCCTGGCGTGCTCAACGGCCTCGGCGGCCACCCGCTCGGCATTGCCCTTCAGGTCGGCCTTCACGAGGAACTCGTACCCGGCCGTCGACGCGCCCGGCGTGTAGACGCGCGTCTTCACCTGTGACCCGCTGCGGGCCGTGGCCGCACAGCCGCACGAGCAGTAGTACAGGCTCTGCTCGATGAACGACCCCTCGCTCGTGACGAGGAACTTCCAGTCGTGCGAGAAGCTGACGTACGCGTTGGCAAACAGGACGTCCTTGTTCTGCTGCAGCGCGCTCGTGGCATCGGTGAGCACCGCCAGCTTCTCTTCGAGCGACACGGTGAACGGGTCGCGTTCGTGCGGCGTCTCGTAGAAGTCGTCGTAGGCCTGCGTGGGCGCCAATCGCACGTCGAACCGCTTGGCCATGGCGCTTGCCTTGGCGATGTCGGTGGCCTGGACGACGATGCGCTGGATCTCTTCCGGCGTGGTCAGCGGGCTGCTGGCAAAGCCCCAGACGCCCGAGTGGACGACGCGGACGCCGAAGCCGGCGGTGTCGGAGATGCCGCCCCCTGGCGCCGCACCGAACCCCCCGTAGCTGAAGCCGCCCTGTTGCGTCAGCTGCCCGTTCCGTACGTTGAGCGCCTGGGAGCGCTTCCGGCCGAAGCGGATGTCGGCATACGTGCAGCCGAGCCCTTTCGCCTGTGCGATGGCCGACGCGCCCCAGTCGCGGTACGGACCCGTCCGTCGCTGCGAGGCACGCGCGTCGAGCGGCTGCAGCCACCAGTCGGCCATGCCGACACCCAAGGCGCCGGCGCCCATCGTCTTGATGAACTGTCGTCGATCCTGCCCCATGTACGTGTGCGCTCCTTGACCCGGCGGGACGATCCCCGCGACCCCTGCGGACGTCGACACGTCCGCTGCCCCATGCCCGCCTCGAGACCCTACGCCGCCCGGGCCAGCCGGCGCCACCACCATTCGAGCGACAGCAGCCCGATGACCAAGGCCGCGTACCACCACTGCCGCGAGACATACCACCGCGCGGCAGGCACGCGTGGCACGTCCAGCCGTGCGAAGGCCCCGGCGACGTCGCCTTCTGCGACCACGGCCCCGGCAGTCGCCGACAACACGCGTTCGACGTCCAGCCAGCCCGATGGCACCGTGGATGCGCTGCCTACCTCTATCACGGGCCCCGCGTCCCCACCTACGACCATGTTGGCGACGACGATGGGCACCTGCGCGGCATCACGTGCGACCCTGCCCACCACGGCGACACCACCACGAGTCGCTGCCGCGACCGGCAGCGGTTCCGCTGCCGACTCACCCACCCGCACCACGGGCGGAGGGCCATCAGCGGCTCCGGCGACGTCGACGGCCGGCAACCGCACCTGCACGTCGTCGGCCAGCGGGCCCGGGACGCGCCAGGCCATCGGCTGTACGAGCGCCGCCCGGTCGGCCGCCAGCGAGAGCACCAGGGCCTGCCACGCTTCGTCAAAGGCTGCCTCGTCGTCCAGACGCCACCGCCACGCATCGAGCGCCGCCACCAGCACGACACGGCCGGCGCCCAGCGGACGCGACAACACGATGGGAACCGGGGGCGTTGCGTCCACATACGCCAGGACGTCCACGTCCGTTGCGTCCTGGGTTCCCCCGAGCCACTCGCGCGCCAGCCAGTGATGTGCCCCGATGCCGATGCGGCGTGGCTGCGGTGCCGTGGCCAGGCGGCCCGGCGGGTGCGGCCAGAGCGCCCGCACTCGTGCGTCGAGCCCCTCGGTGTCGACCAGCAGCACGATGGTCGTGGCGTCCTCACGCGCGACGGCGACGAGCCTCGAGACGTCCGCGCGCGTCAACGCGTCGAGCCCGCCCACCAGCAGCACCTGGGGGGCGGCAGGAACGCTCGCGTCCACGGCACCCGTCGCCGGCCCCGGCGTTGCGGTCACGTCCACCCCTGCCGCCAGACGCACCTGCGAGACCACACGGATAGTTGGCCAGCGCTCGAGCGCCAGCCTGGCGAAGCGAGCGGCCCACGACGGCCTGGCTTCGATCACCTCGACCTGCACGCGATCGTCAAGCACCTGCACGACGACGCGCTCGTCGGCGTCCGCGGGCGCCGGTTCCGTGCCGTCATGCGCCACCCCGATACCAAGCGTCCACACGCCTGGGGCGAGTGGCAGCAGCGGGACGTCCGTCCACCCGGCGCCATCCGCCTGCGCCTCCACCGCCGCCGCGCCCACCTGCTGCCCGGTGGAGAGATCGCGCACGCGCACCTGCAGCGGCGACTCGGCATCGTGCTGCACCCCGTCTACGCGAACCCGCAGCCGCGATGCGACGCCGGCCACCATGATCCGGGGCGCGGTCACGTCGATGACATGCGGAGGCACCTCGGCGGGCCGGACGACGAACGAGAACGGCGTGACCGCGTGACGGACGGCCAGCGCACGTGGCGTGCCGACACCGACCCGTACGGTGGGCCCTGCATCGGCCTCCTCGGTGAGCGTCAGGCCCTGCCTTCGTGCCGCCACGCGCACGCTCTCGATGAGGGCTGGGGACGCGCCGTCAGCCGCAACGATTTCGACAGCCGCGCGACGTCGGTCGTCGCATCCCGGGTCGAGCACGGCACCTGCGAGCATGCCCAGCGCCATCAGTCGTGGCCACAGGCGTGGGGACATCACGGCGACTCCCCCGCCTCGCGGACGAGCGCCTCGTCGTGTCCTCGCGCACCGCGGACGTCCATTAGCGCCGGCGCGGCGTCGAGCACGCGCGCTCGCAGCGTCGCGGCCGTCGTATCGAGGGCCTGGCGCCGTGCCGAGAGGGGCGTGCCGCTCGCGAACGCGTCGACCAGGCGTTGCACCGCCTGGAGCCACGCGCCCGACTGTGGGTCGACATCGACGAGAGGCCCGGCCAACTCGCGCACGGACGCTGCGTCGGCCTGCGGGGACACACGGGCAAGCTGCGCCAGCACCTGACGCGCCTTCGCCGCGGCATCAGGAGACACCGGGGCACGCAGCCAGGACGAGGGGTCGGCCAATTGCAGGTCGCCGGAGCCGCGCCTGGTGACGTCGATCGCGACGGTCGTCGGCAGGGTCCGCATGAAGTAGCGCGCCTTGCCGAAGGCCGCCTGCAGGGCGTTCAGCGCGCGATACTCGTAAGGGAGCGCTTCCCCGAGATCGGCGTCGGTGAGTCGCTGCTCGGCCTGGGCCATCTGCCGCACGGCTTCGAGCAGTTCCTGCTGCCCGCTGTTGTCGAGGCGTCCCGCCTCGATCTCGTGCGAGTGGGCGGCTTCTTCCTCCTCGTCCACGACATCGCCGCCCATCAGGAACACGAACTCCGCCCGCACACGCCGCTGCTGCACGGCCAGGGCCTGGGCCTCGCGCACGTACTCGTCACGGTCCATGCGGCTGCGTCGTTCGAGCAGACGCTCCGTCAACAGAATCACCATCCGCTGGCTCAGCGCGTAGCGGTTCTCGGGCTCGGGCAGGCTGAAATCGCCGCCCGCCAGGTCGCCGGGACGGGGGATCTCCACCAGGTACCGCTCGGATTCGGCGAGTCCTGCGGCATCGAGCCGGCCGTCGCGCGCAAGGGCGTAGTAGACGAGGGTGTCGCCCGGGGCCATCTCGAGCGCCGTCAGGTCGAGCCGCGCCCGTGCCCGCCACGCTCGGGGATCGTCGCGAGCGATCGTCAGCGGCAGTTCGCCGTCGACGAACTCGAACGTCTCGCCGCTTCCGGTCACCCGCGTGTAGCGCACGCGCAGGCTGCGCAGGCCGATGTCGTCGGCGGCTGTCACGGCGAGATCGATCGTGCGGGCCGCGTCGGCCACCCGCAGGTCCTGCCCAGGCGCGGTGATCCGCACCGTCGGCGCCGCGTCAGGCACGACATGGACGGCCGTGGTGTGGACGAGCGTGCCGTCGGAGTCCTGCAGGGTGAGGAGCCCCGACGTGTGCGCATCGAATGACACGACGAGGCCGGCCTCGTCGGACGACGGTGCGATCGTCTCCCCGCCGAAGCGAGCCATGGTGCCGGAGGTGGCCCCGAGATAGGTGGCCCGAATCACACTGGCGGCCAGCGCCTCGACGACGTCTGCATCCTCGACATGGACCGCCGGACGTCCTGTGTAGGCAGGCGGCGTCACGACATACGACACCTCGAGCGGACCCGGCCTCGCGGCGGACACTCCGGGATCGGCGACGGTACGACGTTCCTCGGTGGACGACCTCGTCGCCAGTTGCGGCAGCCACCATGCCAGCGCTGCGGCCAGCCCCACCGCAACCACGGCGCTCCACCACTCGGCAGGCCGTCGCGCGGCGGGCCGGGGCGCCGAGGCGAGGATGTCTCGCGCCCGCACGCCAAGCCTGTCGTGAAAGGGCGCCGTAGCCGACAGGACGCCCCGCTCGATGTCGTGCCACGCCACGAGGGCGTTCTGCAGGTCGGGACGACTCGCTTCCACGGCCAGCAGCATGCGCCGCACGTCTCGCGCCAGCGTGCCAGCCACCATGCGCCACAGGCCGACGGCGAGTCCGATCGCCACGGCCAGCCCCACGTGCACACGCAGTGCCACGGCCACCAACGCCGCGGCCATGCCCCACAGGCAGGCTTCGGCCGACACCTGCAGCTGCCACCAGCGCCAGGTGCGGGCGCGCCAGGTGCGCAGCCAGTCGCCGGCGGCGTCCCCGCCCGGGCTCGTCGCAGCAGGTCCGTCAGGCAGCATCTGGCACCTCGCCGACCTCGGGCGCGCGCTCTGCCGCATCGCGCCGCCGACGCAGGACGCCTTCGAGCAGCACGAGCATCAACGCCGCGGCCCACCACAGTCGGGTGTCGAGGCCCCCTGGCAGGTCGCTGACGGCCGTCGGCGCCGGCGCACGCTGCGCGGCGGCCACCTCGTCGTCGCGCCATCGCGCATCGGCGGCGGTGCCGTCGGCCTGGTGCCACACCTCGGCCGCACTGCGCAGTAGCCACAGCGACAGCGGATCCGCCACCCGCGCATCGAGCACGAGCAACGCGTCGTCCTCGAGCATGGCGCCCCACGCCAGCACCACGCCTGACGCATCACGGGCGAGCGGCACGAACCGCCGGCGGTCGAGACGCTCACGTCCAGACGGTGCAGCCACACGCGGGTCGACCGTGGACCGTCTGGCCGCGTCGGCAAGCCGAGGATCGAGCCGCAGCGCGCGATACCGGCCTTCCAGTTCGCTCGAGGGAGGCGCGGCATCCTGCTCCCACCGTTCCCGCATCGGCCCGCCAGGCCACGACACGCGCATCGGACGTCCGACGTGGGCGGCAACGGACTCGCGCACCCTGTCTCGTGCGGCGGTATCGGCATCGGCCGCGTCGATGGGCATCTCGGTGGGATGGTCGGCAGCACCGGACGACGTGGTCACGACCTCGAGCGTCACGCCGACATCGTCTGGAATCGCCGCGAGGTCGAACGCGTCGAACGCACGGCGCCTGCCGTCCCATCGAATCACCAGTTCGCGCGGCACGTCCTGCTGACGTGCGAGGTCTGCGAGGGCCGCGGCCACACCCGCGCGCACCGATCCCGACGCGTAGGTCGTGGCGCCCTGGTCACCTGCGCGCTGGCCGGCGTCAGGCGTGTCCGGAGGGACGACGACGGCTCGCACGGGCGGCGGCTGCCAGCGGGCACGCCGTGTCTCACCGTTCCACGTCGGGCCGGCAGCGGCACCGGCGATGACGAGCACGACCAGCGTGCGCAACGCCCAGAGGCCACGGTCGTGCAGCGTGCGAAGCCGGCGCGCCGACGTCGGGGTCGCCTGCAGGAAGCGCAGGGTTGGAAACGGCAGCGGTCTCGGCGGCCGGCGTGACAGCAGATGCGCCGCGAGAGGCGCCAGGATGCCCAACGCCAGCAGTCCGGCCGCAGGCAGCGCCCATCTCACCGCGCGTGTCCTCCAAGCTGCGCGCGATGTCGCGAGAACATCTGCAGCACTTCGTCGGGCGGCCGATCGGTCGACGCATCCACGTAGGCCATCCCCTCGGCTGCGGCGCAGGCGCGCTGCGCTTCGACGAAGCGCGCGACGCCGTCGTCGTAGGCCGACTTGACACGCGCGGCGGAGGCCACGAGACGCTCGTCCGACTCGAGGTCGATGAACTCGACATCCCCGTCAGCAGGCAGCGCGCGCTCCTCCGGCGTCAGCACGTGCAGCAGCGCCACCTCGTGCCCCATCCGGTGCACTTCCCGCATGGCGGCCTGCCACCCGCTCTCGTCGTACAGGTCCGACAGCAACACGACGAAGCCGCGGCGCCCCAGGCGCAGCGCGGCGCGCCGCACAGTGCCGGCCAGGTCCGTCGCCCCTCCGGCCTCCACATGCTGCAGGGTGCCCAGCAGCCGCGCCAGGTGTGGCCGGCCGGTGCGTGCCGGCAGCACCACGCGCACCTGGTCGTCGTGCGTCACCAACCCCACGGCCTCGCCTTGTTGGAGGAGGACGTACGACAACGCCGCGGCCAGTAACACGGCGGTCCGCAGCTTCGTCACCCCCTGGCCATCGGCAAAGGCCATCGACCGGCTGGTGTCGAGCGCCAGCATCACCGGCCACTCCGTCGTCTCCCGGAACACGCGCGTGAAGAGGCGGTCGGTGCGCGCGTAGTGCTTCCAGTCGAGATGTTTGAGGTCGTCGCCGGGCAGGTACGCGCGCATCTGCTGGAACTCGGCGCCGGTGCCCATGTACGGACTGCGATGCGATCCCAGGCGCGCCCCTTCGACGATGAGCCGGGCCGCCAGTTCGAGGTCGGCCAGTCGCGACAGCAGCGCGGGATCGAGCCTCAGCATCTTGCCCTTCAGATGGCCGACGGCACCGCCTCGAGCAGCCGGACGACCACATCGTCGGGCGAGAGGCCTTCGGCTTCCGCCTGGAAGTTCACGAGCACGCGATGGCGCAGGACGGGCAAAGCCAACGCGCGGATGTCGTCGAGCGACACCGTGGCACGGCCCTCGAGCAGCGCGCGCGCCTTGCCGCACAGCAGCAGCGCCTGGCCGGCGCGCGGCCCCGCACCCCATCGCACGTACTGCCGCACCACGTCGGCCGCCTCCGGCTCGCCGGGCCGTGTCGCGCGCACGAGACGCGTGGCGTAGTCCACCACGTTGGCGGCCACCGGCACTTCACGCACCAGGTGGTGCACGGCCAGGATGTCGTCGCCCGTGGCCACGACCTGCGGCGCGGCGGTATGCACCGAGGTCGTCTGCAGCAGCATGTCGCGCTCCTCACTGGCCGACGGGTAGCCGATGACGACATTGAGCAGGAAGCGGTCGAGTTGCGCCTCGGGCAGCGCGTAGGTGCCTTCCTGCTCGATCGGGTTCTGCGTGGCGAGCACGAACTGCGGCGCGGGAAGTTCGTACCGCACGCCGCCAACGGTCACCTGACGCTCCTGCATCGCCTCGAGCAGCGCGGCTTGCGTCCGCGGGGGCGTACGGTTGATCTCGTCGGCCAGCAGGATGTGCGCAAAGACGGGTCCGCGCATGAACCGGATTTCGCGCCGCCCCGTCGACCGGTCCTCTTCGATCACCTCGGCCCCGACGATGTCGGAGGGCATGAGGTCGGGCGTGAACTGAATGCGGTTGAACGACAGGTCCACCGACCGGGCGAGCGTCTTGATGATGAGCGTCTTGGCCAGGCCGGGCACGCCGCGCAGCAGGCAGTGGCCCCCCGCGAAGAAGGTGATGAGGATCTCGCGGATGACGCGGCGTTGTCCCACGATGGTGCGCGCGAACTCGTCTTCGAGTCGCTGGCCGAGGGCTGCCGCGTCATCGATTGAGGGGGTGGAACGGGCGTCGCGGGTCACGCGCGAGAGTCTCGAAGCTGGGGCACGTAGCGCATTCTAGCCCTTCCACTACGTCGACCGACGCGCGGGCGTTTCTGGGCGATGGTGGAGGTCGCCCCTGCCGGCTTGCCGCGCGTTGACACGGCCGGAGGGGCGCGCTACGCTGCGGAGCTTGCCGCACCCCGGCGGCAATACGAGTGCCTCCATGCCACGCGCGTCCAAGTGGGAGTCCCTCCCCACCGAAGCCATCAACCCCAACAGCCTCGATCTCGACAAGGCCCCCGTCGCCGACATCGTCGACCTCATGGTCGCCGAAGACAAGAAGGTGGTGGCCGCCGTCCATCGCGAGCGTGAGCGCATCGCCAATGGCGTGCAGATGATTGCGGAGTCGCTGCGCAAGGACGGGCGACTCATCTTCGTGGGCGCCGGTACGAGCGGACGGCTCGGCGTCGTCGAGGCCGCAGAGATGCCGCCCACCTTCGGCGTCTCGCCGACGCGGGTGCGGGCGATCATGGCCGGCGGCAAGGACGCCGTGTTCATGCCCAAGGAGGGCGTGGAAGACGACTACGAGGAGGGCTCGCGCGCGGTGGCGCGCATCCGCCCGCAGAAGCGGGACGTCGTCATCGGCATCTCGGCCAGCGGCGTCACGCCCTTCGTGCGCGGCGCGCTCACGAGGGCGCGCAAGGCCGGCCTGCGCATCATCTTCGTCACCTGCTGGCCGGGCAACGAGTTGCAGAACTTCGTCGACCTGCTCATCGCGCCGGATGTGGGGCCGGAGATTCTCACCGGCTCCACGCGGCTCAAGGCCGGCACGGCCACCAAGATGGTGCTGAACATGCTCACCACCATCGCCATGGTCCGGACGGGCAAGACCTACGGGAACCTGATGGTGGACGTCCAGACGACCAACGAGAAGCTGAAGGACCGCGGCCGCCGCATCATCGCCATGGCCACCGGCCTCGAATACGAGGCCGCCAGCAAGCTGCTGAAGGCGGCCCGCAACGACGTCAAGGCCGCCATCGTGATGCACAAGACGGGCCTGCCGCTGTCCAAGGCCCTCACGCGCCTGCGCAAGTCGCACGACTCGATCCGCGAAGCGGTCGGTGAGGACGTCTCGCCGCGGTTGCGCGAGCTGCTCGGCCTGCCGCCGCAGCCCTGACGCCTGGCGTTCGGCGCCACGGCTGCCGACGCTTCTAGCGGAGACCGGCCGCCGCCTCCGCGTCGCACAGGATCTCGACAGACGGGTGCAGCTGCAGGAACGAGGCGGGCACGCGTGTCGTCACCGGCCCGCGCACCGCGGCTTCGATGGCGTCGCGCTTGCCGGCGCCGGTGGCCAGGAGCAGCACGCGCCGTGCCTTCAGGATGGTGCCCATCCCCATCGACAGCGCTTCGGCCGGCACCTGTGCCGGGTCACCGCCGAAAAACACCGCATTGCCCTCGCGCGACTCCTCCAGCAGCGTGACCCGGTGGGTGCGCGCGCTGAGGCCGTCGGCCGGTTCGTTGAAGCCGATGTGGCCGTTGGCGCCGATGCCGAGCACCTGCAGGTCGAGACCACCGGCATCCGCGATGGCCACTTCGTACCGCTCGCACTCGAGGTCGAGGTCGGGGGCGAGGCCGTTGGGCAGGTGCACGCGCGCGGGCGTCACGTTGACCTTCGAGAACAGGTGGTCGGCCATGTAGGCGTGATAGCTGCCCGGGTGGTCCACGCCGATGCCCACGAACTCGTCCAGATTGAACGTGGTGGCCGACGAGAAGTCGAGGCCGGCCTCGTGGTGGCGCGCCACCAGTTCGGCGTACATGTCGATGGGCGTCCGCCCGGTCGGCAGACCGAGAACGGCGGCCGGATGCGCCGTGAGCAGGTCGGCAACACGCGCGGCAGCCAGTTCGCTGACCGCCTCGGAATGGGCACACAGGGAAACAATCACGAGTGTCGGTAGGCCGGGAGGGTCGCTCCCCCTTGCGCTTCGGCGAGTGCGAGCCGCACGGCGCCGAGGGCGGGGTCCTCGGAAAGCAGAGCCACACGGCAGCCGGGAGCGACCTCGGGCAGCCGTGACATCAGCGTCGTCTGCAGCCACGGTACCGCGAGAAAGGCGCCACCGGCGAGCACGACGGGAAAACTGCTGCTCGCCAGGTCGAGCTGCAGGATGACGGATCGAGCGGCAGCCATCAGTTCGTCGGCCGCCAGCGTGGCGATTTCGATCGCGACCGGGTCGCCGGCCTCGCGTGCCTGCTCGACGGCCCGCGCGCAGCGCGCGATGTCGCTCGGCTTCAGGTAGTGCCGATACACCTCGCGGACGAGCGCCTGCGGACGACTCACCTTGAAGAAGTCGAGGATGAGCGGCGTGAGCGCCGTCGCCGGCCCGCGTCCGTCGGCGGCTCGGACCACGGCACGCAGGGCCTGCCGCCCGAGCCAGTAGCCGCTGCCTTCGTCGGCCAGGATGTAGCCCCAACCCCCGGCTCGCGCGGCCTCGTTGCGCGCATTGACGCCATAGGCGATCGACCCGGTCCCGGCGATGACCACGACGCCCGTGCCCATGCCTGCGCCGGCCACCAGCGCAATCAGCGCGTCGTTGGTGACGACGACGCGCGCGCGCGCACCGATGCGCCGCATGATCCCGCGAATCACGACAGCGTCTTCTTCGCGATCCGATCCGGCGATGCCGAGACAGATGGCCGCGACGCGCACGTCGCGTTCGCCAAGGGTCTCGTCGATGAGTTCGTGCAGCGTCTTCTCCACGGCGAGTTCGCCGTGGGCCGCGAGGTTGGCGCCGCCGCGGCGCGCCCGCGCCAGCACCGTGCCGTCAGCATCGGCCAGCAGGGCTTCGGTCTTGGTGCCACCGGCGTCGATGCCGATGACGTAGGGCGCGCGGGAGGGGCCGGTCATGCTGCGGGCGAAGTATACTGCGGACGCGCGCGTTCCTGTTGCGCACCCACTCCGTTCCATGTCCCTCTTCCGCCGCTCGTTGCCCGCCGTGTTCGCCTGGATTGTTGCCGCCATCGTCGCGCTGGCCATGCCGCTCGAGAGTGCGGTGCATGGCGAGCTGGCGGCTGCGCCGCCACGGGCGACCGCGGCCTTCGAGCTGCGCGGCCTGTGGGTCACGCGCAGCTGGATGACCACACCGCAGAAGGTCGTGCAGGTGGTCGACGACGCGGCGCGGCACGGGATGACGGCGATCTTCGTGCAGGTGCGCGGGCGCGGCGATGCCTTCTACGCCGGCGGCCCTGATCCACGCGCCGTGCTGCTCGGGCCGCAGCCGGCCGACTTCGATCCGCTCGCGCTCCTGCTGCAGCGGGCGCATGCCCACGGCCTCGAGGTGCACGCCTGGGTCAACGTCAACCTGGTGGCGGGGTCCACCGATCTGCCGCGCGCCGCCGGCCACGTGGTGCGCAGCCATCCCGAGTGGCTGATGGTGCCGCGGGAGCTGGCGCCTGCGCTGCTGCGGATGAACCCGTCAGCGCCTGCTTACGTGACGCGCCTCGCGGCCTGGAGCCAGCGCCACGTCAACCGCGTCGAGGGGCTCTACACCTCGCCCATCCCGGATGCCGCGCAGGACCACGTGGTGGCCGTCATGCGCCATCTGACGGAACGATACCCACTCGACGGTGTGCATCTCGACTACATCAGGTATCCGGCGTCAGACTTCGACTACAGCCGCGCCGCGCTCGACGCGTTCCGGGCGTCGGTGGTGTCCGACCTGCCCCCCGCCGATGTCGCCCGGTTCGACGCGCGGCTGGCGCGTGAGCCGCTCCTCTACACCGATGCGTTCCCACAGCGCTGGCTCGCCTTCCGGCAGGGCCGTCTGACCACCCTCGTCGAGCGGGTGCGCGCCACGGTGCGCGCCGCGCGTCCCAACGCCCGCATCACGACGGCCGTCTGGCCCGACGCCGCCGACGCGGTCGGGTACAAGATGCAGAACTGGCCGGCGTGGCTGGCCTCGGGCCTCATCGACGCCGTCTGCCCGATGATGTACACGACGAGCGCCACGACGTTCCAGCGTCAACTGGCGGACCTGTCGGTGCATCCATCGGGCACCGTATGGCCTGGCATCGGGGTCTACCGCATCCCGTCGAGCGAGGCGGCGAGGCGCGTGAGCGCCGCGCGGGCCGCCGGCTTCAGCGGCGTGCTGCTCTTTTCGTACGACAGCATGACGGGCGGCGTGGGTCGCCCGTCGGCCTACCTGTCGTCGCTGCGGAAGGGCGTGTTTGCCGGCCCGCCCGCCACGGCCGTCTCCAGTTCGTCGCGCTAGGCTCGCTCTCATGGCGCCGCCCCCGTTGAGCCTCATCGGGCTGCTCTGTGCGGCCTTCGTCTGCGTGGGGGCCGGGGTGGCCGTCGTCGGGCCGTCGTTGGCGGGACTCGCGACAGCCGTCGAGCGTCCGCTCGCCGATCTTGGCGCCCTGCTGAGCGCGATGTTCACGGGGATGCTCCTGTCGCAGGCCGCCGCGGGCAGTCTCGTCGACCGATATGGCGTGCGCCCTGCCATCCTCACGAGCTTCGTGGTGTATGCCGTCGGCACCATCACGATCCCGCTCGCCGCGACGCTGACCTGGCTGCTCTTGAGCGGCCTCGTCATGGGGCTCGGCTTCGGCCTCGCGTCGATCTCCATCAACTCGCTGGCGGCTACGCTCGTGCCCCATCGGCCGGGCTTCGTGCTCAATCTGATCAACGTCTGGTATGCCGGGGGCACGGTGGCGGGCCCATTGCTCGCCAGTGTCCTGCTCGACCGCGGCCTGCGGGCGGCGTACGTCCTGCTCGTGGCCGGCGCGAGCCTGACGCTGTTGATGCCGCTGGCCTGGCTGCTCGTGCCGGCACATCAGGCAGCGCCCGGCGCAGACTCACGCGCGACACCCGCGCGCGCGCCGTGGCGTCCCTCGCCCGCCCTGGTGCTCATCGGTGTCCTCGTGCTGCTCTACGGCGGCATCGAGGCAGGCTTCGGAGGCTGGGTGGCCAGTTACGTCCAGCTGACGACGGAGGCCACGGCCGCCCGCGCCGCGCTGCTGACGTCGCTCTTCTGGCTGTCGTATCTGGGTGGACGCGTGGCCGCCACGGTGGCCACGCTGCGGGTACGCCCCGGCTACGTGCTCGCCGCGACGTGTGTAATCACCCTGGTTGGGGGGCTGACCCTCGGCATCGGACACCAGCGGCTCACGCCGACCATCGTGGCCATCGTGTTGCTGGGGTTCGGGGTCGGACCAGTGTACCCGTCGATGTTCGCGCTTGTGACGTCGCGGTTCAAGGAGCGTCCGGCCACCGCCGTCTCGGTGACGGCCTCCCTCGGCAGCGTCGGCGCCATCATCCTGCCGTGGGTGATGGGACGCGCCCTCCCCGTGGCCGAGGGGGCGGTCGTCGCCTGGATGCCCGCGGGCTTTGCTGCCGGCATGCTCGTCGCACTGTGGGCGAGCCAGACCTTGCATGCAGGCGCACGCACGGCCGGGGCGGCAGACGGACGTTAGCCTCCAGGTCGAGCGCCACCGGGACGCGCGCCGCCTGGACCCGACATCCCGGGGCCGAGCAGGCCCGGCCCGGGCGGGCGGCTTCCCGGCCCGCCTTGCGTCGGCTGCCCCGGCCCCCCCGCGCCGGGTTGATTCGGATTGCCCTGCACCGGCATGAACCGCGGCACGATGTCTTCGGGCGTGACCTCCCACTGGTCGTATCGGGTACGTCCCTTCCAGATTCGCAGCGACGCCTCGGTGCTGGTGCTGACCACGCCGCGGATCGCGCCACCGCCAAGGGGCTGTCCGCTCTGGCCTCCGAGTTGCCGCGCGCCTGACGGGCCGCCTGGCCCCGGCGAACTCTGCCGCCCGACCGCCGAGGGCTGTCCGACTCCAGCCGGGACGCCCGGGCCCTGCGCGCCCCCCGGCCCCGGCAGCGTCATGCCCGGCAGTGGCGCCGTCATGCCGGGCGACACCTGTCCCACGCGCAGGATGGCGAAATCGCCGCCCGTCATCGGATCCTTGTACTTGCGCCGCAGGAAACGCTGTTCGACCAGGGCGTCGATGGAAGGCGGCTGGGCGCCCGGCAGGCGCCGCTGGTAGAGCGCGATCGCGTGAGCGTACTGCTTCAGGCGGAAGAGCAACTCCTCTTCGCGCTCGCGCTTGGCCTGCTGATTCCACACGGGCATCGCCGCCCCGAGAAACACCATCAGCACGGCGATCCCGACCAGCAGGACGGCCATGGCATAGCCCCGTTCGTCCTTACGCTGGCTGTCCATCCTTCGGGTATCCTTACCGTTCGTATGCTAGCACCCCGCGCTCGCGCCGCCGCCTCACTCCGTCTCCTCGGGTGCCTGTTCCTGGCGGTGTGGAGCGTCGCATGCGACAAGGCGCCGCTCACCGCGCCCACCGACTCGCAGGTGGTGCTCTTTGCCAGCAGCACCGTGGTGGCGCTCAACGGCACGGTGGACATCACCGCGAACGTGCTCGAGCCCGGTGGGATCCCGGTCCAGAACGGGACGCAGGTGAACTTCGTCACGACGCTCGGCACCATCGAGCCCGCCGAAGCGCGCACGAGCGCAGGACGGGCCACGGTGCGTCTGCGGGCGGGCGGGACGTCGGGCATCGCACGGGTCAGCGCGTTCACCGGCGGCGCGTCGGCCGAAGGCCTCGAGGTACGAATTGGCGCCTCTGCGGCCACCCGCCTCTCGCTGAGCGCCGCCACCGGCTCGCTGCCCCCCGCCGGCGGCACCACGGAACTCCTGGCCGTCGTCACCGACGATGAGAACCGGCGGCTCGAAGGGGTGCCGGTGAACTTCTCGGCCAACGCCGGGGCGCTGCGCGACAGCACGGTCGTCACCGACCGCAACGGCGAGGCGCGCACGACCCTCACCGCCACACGCGAGACGACCGTCACCGCCACCGTCGGCGCCGTGACGCAGACGCTGGTGGTGCGCGTGACGACGGCGCCGCTCATCACGCTGTCGGGCCCCACGACGCCGATCGGCGAAGGCGAGAGCGCGTCGTTCAGCGTGGGCGTGCAGGTGGGCGCCAACGGCGATCCCATCCGTGACGTCCGCATCGACTTCGGCGACGGCACCTCGCAGTCGCTGGGCGCGGTCACCGGCACGCGTACGGTGTCGCACGTCTACAGCCGCGCGGGCACGTACCGCGTCGAGGTGACCGTGTCCGACACCGGCGGCATCGTCGAGCGGCAGAGCACGACCGTGACGGTGGAGGCGCGCGCGATCACCGTGTCGCTGCTGGCCTCGCCCAGCACCTCGCCCCGTGTGAACACGCCTGTGCAGTTCACGGCCACGGCCACGAGCGCCGGTGGCAGCAACATCACGGGATACTTCTGGAACTTCGGCGACGGCACCACCAGGTTCCAGACCGGGCCGTCCACGTCGCACGTCTACGGGACCACCGGGCGGAAGTTCGTGAGCGTTGAAGTGGTCAACGCCGCAGGCCAGCGCGGTGAAGCCACCATCGAGATCAGCGTGCAGCCCTGACGGCCGGTGCCCGAAGATCTGGCGCCACAACCTTGAGGGATTGACAGAAAACTCCGACACTCTTGTCGGATCCGCAAGATGTGGGGCCTGTGCGCCTGAACACCCTAACTGACAGTATCGCAGCGGGTTAGAGTCGCCGACCTGCTGCGGATGCGCGGGCTGGCATGGCGCTTGGTAGTGCGTCGCGGCCATGACGCACACCTGCTGGTCCGTTCGACGTCCTGCTCGCCGACTCGTCCCCCTCACTTGCGCCCTTGGCTTGCTGCCCAGCCTCGCCATGGCCCAGGCCCCTGAGCCGCCGCGTGAGGAGGGCGCTCCCCAGGCCGCGGTCTTCGTCGTGCCGCCGCCTCAGCCGCCGACGTCGCCGGGCACCCCGGTGCCCCTGGCCGGCGCACCCGCGGACCCTGCGGCGACGCAGTTGCCTCAGCCCCCGACCGATCTCCCCACCACCTCGCGACTGCAGCGGCTGCTCGGGCCGACCACGGTCTTTGCCACGGCCGACACCTACTACGAATACAACGGGAATCGGCCCGGCACCGGCAACAACGTGTTGCGGAACTTCGACGAGAAGGACAACCAGTTCAGCCTCAGTTACCTCGAGTTCGCCTTCGAGCAGAAGCCCACCGACACCCGACGGCTCGGGTTCCGCGCCGACGTCGGCTTCGGGCCCACCGCCACGTGGGTCGGCAGCGCCGATCCGGACGAGGGGCGTCTCAAGTACCTCCAGCAGGGCTATGTGAGCTACCTGGCGCCGATCGGACGTGGCATCCAGGTGGATGCCGGCAAGTTCGTGACGCCTGCGGGCGCCGAACTGATCGAGTCGTCCCCCAACTGGAACTACTCGCGATCGCTGCTCTTTGCCTGGGCCGGCCCGTACTACCACGTGGGCCTGCGCGCCGCCGTCCCGGTCCACGACACGGTGACCGTCACGGGCTTTCTGCTCAACGGGTGGAACAACGCCGTCGAGAACAACCGCGGCAAGACGGTGGGGGTGCAGGTGGCCTACACGCCGGTCGAGCGCCTGACGATCAGCCAGACCTGGCTGGGCGGTCCCGAGCAGCCCAACGGACAGCCCTCGTGGCGGCACCTGTTCGACACGGTTGCGACCGTGACGGTGCACCCGCGCCTGTCGCTGATGGCCAACGTCGACATCGGTCGGGACGAGATTGCCGGACAGCGGGTGGCCTGGCACGGCGTGGCGGGCTACGCACGCGTGCAGGTGTTGCCGTCGTGGCACCTGACGCCGCGGGTCGAATGGTTCGAGGACGCACAGGGGTTTGCCACCGGCACCGCGCAGACGCTCCGCGAGATCACGCTGACGAGCGAACACGCGCTCGTGGGCGGCCTGTCGGCACGCATCGAGTACCGGCGCGACTGGTCCAACCGCGACTTCTTCGCCTATCGGACCGACCAGCTGCGACGCCAGCAGCACACCATGCTGTTCGGCTTCGTCTACGCGATGCAGTCGCAGTGAAGCGCCGGATGCGTCGGTGGGGGCCACGCACGGTGGGCGCGGCCGACATGTCGGTGAAGTGATCGGACAATTTCGTAGAGCCTCAGCGAGGACCCTACGAAATTGTCGTGACAGGTGTATTCTCAGCCATGCCCAGAGTGAAGGCGCCGGCCACGGCGAGTGCCACGTATCTCCACGCCCTGCTCGACCTCGCGCCCTCGGTGGCCGCCGCGCCCAACATCCAATCGGCGATGTCGCAGGTGCTCGAGCGGCTCGAACACATCCTCGGCTCGTCGAGTGGCGTGGTCGTGTTGCGCGATACGCCAGAGAGCGAGCTCGCGATCGCCGCCGCCACGGGGCTGCCGTGGCAAGCCGTGCGGCGCATCCGGTACCAGGAGGGCGAAGGCATCATCGGACGCGTGGTGGCCACCGGAAAACCGGTGGTCGTCCCCCGCGTGAGCCAGGAGCCGCTGTTTCTCAACAAGACCGGCATCGTGAAGCACACGGGAGCAGGCGGCGACGCCACGTTCGTGTGTGTGCCCATTCCGGCGGGCGGGCGCAGCGCCGGGGCGCTGGGCGTGGCGCTGCCCCACCGTGCTGACGCCGATGTCGGTCCGATCGCGACGCTGCTCGGCGTGGTGGCCGCCCTGCTCGGGCAGAGCGTCCGCGTCTTCACGCTCATGCAGGCCGAGCGGCAACGCCTGACCGACGAGAACGCCCAACTGCGCCAGGAACTGCGCGAGCGCTACGACTTTCGCAACATCATCGGCAACAGCCGGCCCATGCAGGCCTTGTTTGCGCAGATCGCGCAGGTGGCGCGCGGCAACACGACGGTGCTCATCCGCGGCGAGTCGGGCTGCGGCAAGGAGTTGATCGCACACGCGATTCACTATCACTCGGCCCGCGCCAGCAAGCCGTTCGTCAAGCTCAATTGCGGCGCGTTGCCCGAAGGCCTGGTCGAGTCGGAGCTGTTCGGCCACGAGGCCGGCGCGTTCACCGACGCGCGGTCGGCGCGCAAGGGCCGGTTCGAACAGGCGCATGGGGGCACGCTGTTTCTCGACGAAGTCGGCGAGCTGTCACAGGCCACCCAGGTCAAGCTGCTGCGCGTGCTGCAGGAGCGCGAGTTCGAGCGCCTCGGGGGCACGCAGACCATCAGGGTGAACGTCCGCCTCATCGCGGCCACCAACCGCGACCTCGAAGCGTCGGTGCAGGACCGCTCGTTCCGCGAAGATCTCTACTACCGCCTCAACGTCTTCTCGCTGTTCCTCCCGCCGCTGCGCGACCGCAAGCCCGACATCCTCCTGCTGGCCGATCACTTCGTCGAGAAGTACGCGAGCGAACACGGAAAGGACGTCCGCCGAATTGCGACGACCGCGATCGACATGCTCATGAGTTACCACTGGCCCGGCAACGTGCGGGAGTTGGAGAACTGCATCGAGCGCGCCGTGCTGGTGAGCGAGGGCGGCGTGCTGCACGGCCACGACCTGCCGCCGACGCTGCAGACCGCGGAGGTGTCGGGCACGCTGCCCCGGGTGTCGCTGGCGGCCGCCACGGCCGCGCTCGAACTGGATCTCATTCAGGACGCGTTGAAGACCTCGCGGGGCAACATCGCCAGGGCCGCCCGCCTGCTCGACACGACCGAGCGGGTGCTCGCCTACAAGGTCGGGAAGTTGCGCATCGACCCCGCGAGATTCAAGCCGACCGCCCAGCGCCACATTAATGTCTGACACTGGCGGCGGCGCGACACAAATGTAGGACTGACCACACTAGGCCCACTCGTCCTACATTCCTGTAACCTGCTGGTTCCAGCAGACTTACTGCCCGAGCCACGCAAGGCGTGAAGAACGCTGAGCACCATTCTTGCTGTACAGCGGCGCGACACCGGCCGTCACCGGTGGGCACTGGGGCCCGCCACCAGACGGTCTGCCTGCTGGAGGCCCGATGAACAACGCTGACGTGGCGTGGATTCTGATGTCCACGGCCCTGGTCCTGCTGATGACCCCGGCCCTTGCCTTCTTCTATGGAGGGCTGGTCCGGTCGAAGAACGCGCTGAACACGATGATGATGAGCGTCATCGCCCTCGGGTTCGCGGCCGTGGCGTGGGCGCTGGCAGGCTACTCGATTGCCTTTGCCCCGGGGACCCCGTATGTCGGCAGCCTGTCGTACGCGCTGCTGCGTGGCGTGGGCCTCGAGGCGCAGGGCACGATTCCGCACGTCCTCTTCATGGCCTTCCAGGGCACCTTCGCCATCATCACCGTCGCGCTCATCTCGGGAGCCATCGTCGAGCGCATGCGCTTCAGTGCCTATCTGCTGTTCGTCGTGGCGTGGGTGCTGCTCGTCTACGCCCCGGTCGTGCATTGGGTCTGGGGCGGCGGGTGGCTGGCCTCGCTCGGCGCGCTCGACTTTGCGGGCGGCACGGTCGTGCACGTCAATGCCGCGGCCGCGGCGCTGACGGCGGCCCTGGTGGTCGGCGCGCGCAAGGACCACGGCCGTCAGGCGTTCCTGCCGCACAACGTCCCCTTCACGCTGCTCGGGGCCGGACTCCTCTGGTTTGGCTGGTTCGGCTTCAACGCGGGGAGTGCCTTGGCGGCGAACGAACTGGCGGGCCTGGCGTTTGCCAACACGCTGCTGGCGCCGGCCGCGACGCTGGTCGCCTGGACGCTGCTCGACCTGATGCGCACGGGCCGCGTGACGGCGGTGGGCGCGGCCACGGCCATCGTGGTGGGCCTGGTGGCCATCACGCCCGCCGCCGGGTTCATCAGCCCCACGGCCTCGCTCGCGCTGGGCGCGCTGGCCGCGGTGCCGAGCTACTTCGCCCTGCTCTACCGCACCCGCACGCGGCTCGACGACTCGCTGGACGTGGTCGCCGCGCATGGCGTGGGCGGCATGGTCGGCGCCCTCCTGACGGGCGTCTTCGCCGACCCGGCGTGGAGTGGCGGCGCCAGCGGGCTGCTGTCGGGCAATGCCGCACAGGTCGCCATTCAGGCGGCAGGCGTGGTGGTGGTGCTCGCCTACAGCGTCGCCGCGAGTTTCGTCATCCTCAAGGTGGTCGGACTCGTCGTGCCGCTGCGCGCGTCGGCCAGCGCCGAAGGCCTCGGGCTGGACGTCAGCGACCACGGCGAAGAGGCCTACGCCGAAGGTGACGGCGCGATCCTCGTCGGGCCCGACCTGGTGGCAGGCTACGACAAGGTCATCGGCACCGTCCGCGCGGAAGGCGGCCGGGCATGAAACTCGTCATCGCGATCATCCGTCCCGACCGGCTCAACGACGTCCTCGAGGCCCTGTTCCGCGCGCAGGTCCGGGGCCTCAGCATCTCCCGCGTGCAGGGCCACGGCGGCGAGACGGAACACGTCGAGAACTACCGCGGCACCACCGTCAAGATGGCGCTCCTCGAGAAGGTGCGCGTGGAGATTGCCGTGTCGGAGTCGTTCGTGGATCCCACGATCAAGGCCATCGCCGACGCCGCCCGCACCGGCGAGGTAGGCGACGGCAAGATCTTCGTCATGCCGCTCGACAGCGTCTACCGCATCCGCACCGGCGAACTCGACCGCGACGCCGTGACGCCGGTGTAGGAAGGAAGAAAGGAATAAAGGAACGAAGGAACGAAGGAACGAAGGAATGAGACTCCTTCGTTCCTCAACTCCTTAGTTCCTGTGTTCCTTAGTTCCTTGTTTCCTTCCTTGTTCACCATTCGCCATACGGCGTGCCCGACTGTGAGACGCGGTCCGAGCCGCTGCGCACGTTGTACACGCCGGTGTCGCCGGTGAGGCTGTTGGGGTCGGGCTCGGCCATCTCGGTTTGCCACGTG
>JAEZDP010000265.1 GCA_023418055.1 Acidobacteriota bacterium | reverse complement strand
GCCTGGAGGCCCACGTCCGCTGCCGTCGCAGCCGATTCGGTCGCCGCTGCCGCAGGGCCAGCGCCCCACGTATCAGCCGACCTACGCCAACATCGGTCGTGCGCCGGGGGTGGTCGGTCCTGGCGGTCGTCCGCTCGGCCAGCCCGGCCAGCCCGCACCGCGACCGGGGCAGCCTGGGTACCAGCAGCGCCCCGGCGCGCCGGGAACCGGGTATCGCCCGCCTGGCAACTTCCGCTCGAGGCCGAGTGGGGGCGGAGGCGGCAAGCGTCGGCGTCCGGAAGCGCCGAACATGCCGCAGGCGCCGGCCGCGCCGCCACCCGTCACGCGCAACATCACCCTCGCGGAAGGCATGACGGTCAAGGACCTGGCCGACAAGCTCGATGCCAAGGTGAAGGACGTGATGCGGGTCATCCTCGAGCAGGGGCTGCGCCTGACCATCAACAGCACGCTCACCGCCGACACCGCGACGATGCTGGCCCGCCAGTTCGGCGCTGACGTCGAGGTACGCAGCTTCGAAGAAGAGATCGTCGAGTCCGAGGAAGGCGTCAGCAATCCCGAGGACCTGGTGACGCGCGCTCCCGTGGTCACCGTGATGGGCCACGTCGACCACGGCAAGACCACGCTGCTCGACAGCATCCGCGAGGCCCGGGTGGCCGAGCGCGAGGCGGGTGGCATCACGCAGCACATCGGCGCGTACGCCGTCGAGGTCAACGACCAGCGCATCGTGTTCCTCGACACGCCGGGTCACGAAGCGTTCACGATGATGCGTGCGCGCGGGGCCAAGGTCACCGACGTGGTCATCCTCGTGGTCGCGGCCGACGACGGCGTCATGCCGCAGACGCGCGAAGCCATCGACCACGCTCAGGCGGCCAAGGTGCCGATCATCGTGGCGATCAACAAGATCGACAAGCCCGACTCGAACCCCGAGCGCGTCATGAAGGAGCTGGCCGACATCGGCCTGCTGCCAGAGGCGTGGGGCGGTCAGACGGTGATGGTCCCCGTCTCGGCCAAGGCCAAGCAGAACCTCGACGCGCTGCTCGAGATGGTGCTGCTCGTCACCGAGATCGGCGAGCTCAAGGCCAACCCCCAGCGCAACGCGTCGGGCACCGTGCTCGAGGCCAAACTCGATCGCGGTCGCGGCCCGGTGGCCACCGTGCTCGTGCAGGACGGCACGCTCCGAGTGGGCGACACGATTCTCGTCGGCACCATCGTCGGTAAGATCCGCGCGCTGCAGGACGACCGCGGGCGCAGTGTCCGCGAAGTGGGTCCGTCCACGCCGGTCGAAGTGCTCGGCCTTGGCGGCGTGCCGTCGCCTGGCGACACCTTCCAGGCCGTGGACGACGTGGCCAAGGCCCGCCAGATTGCGCTCTTCCGCGAGGAGCAGGCCAAGGCGAAGTCGCTTGGCGCCCGCAGCGGCCGCGTGACCCTCGAGACACTGCAGCAGCACCTGGCCGAGGGCGGCATGAAGGAACTCGCCCTCATCATCAAGGCCGACGTGCAGGGATCGGCCGAGGTGCTGGCCGACACGGTGCAGAAACTCAGCGACGAGCGCGTCAAGGTGCGCGTCATCCACTCGGGCGTCGGCGCCATCAACGAGTCGGACGTGCTCCTGGCGGCCGCCTCGAATGCCATCGTCATCGGCTTCAACGTGCGGCCCGACCGCAACGCCGCAGACGTGGCCGAGCGTGAGGACGTCGACATTCGCCAGCACTCGATCATCTACAACGTCACCGACGAGATGAAGAAGGCGATGGCGGGCATGCTCGACCCGACCTTCCGCGAGGTCAAGCTCGGCACGGCCGAGGTGCGGCAGGTGTTCAAGACGCCGAAGGCTGGCACCATCGCCGGCTGCATGGTGCTCGAAGGCACCATCAAGCGCTCGGGCGACGTCGTCGCCCGGCTGCTGCGGGACGGCGTGCAGGTGCACGAGGGCAAGCTCAGCTCGCTGCGCCGCTTCAAGGACGACGTGTCCGAGGTCCGTGCCGGCTTCGAGTGCGGCATCGGCTTCGATCGGTTCAACGACATCAAGGTGGGCGACCAGATCGAAGTGGTCATCTCCGAGCGTGTCGAGGTCCCTGTCGGCTGATGGCCGGATCGCGCGCCGAGCGGGTGGCCGATCAGGTGCGCGAACTGGTGTCGCAACTGCTCGCCTTCGACGTCCGCGACCCCGGCGTGGGGCTGGTCACCGTCACGCACGTGAAGGTGACCGGCGATCTCTCCCTGGCGCAGGTGTACTACACGCTCATCGGTGACGATCCGAAGGAACGCAAGGAGACCGCGAAGGCGCTCGAGCGCGCGACGCCGTACCTGCGGCGCCGGGTGGCCGAAGAGCTGAACCTGCGGCGCGCCACCGATCTGCGCTTCCACTACGACGAACACATCGAGCGGCAGCAGCGCGTCGAAACGCTGCTGCAGCAGATTGCGGCGGAACGCGAAGGACGCGAGGCGGGCGCCACGCCCGACACCCCTCCCCCACCAGGCGCCCAGGCCGATGCACGAGACGACGACGACACCAAAGACTGACGTGTCCCTACCCGCCGACCTGCTCGCCGCCATTCACACCGGACAGCACTTCATCATCTGCGGGCATGCCAGGCCCGACGGTGACGCGCTCGGGTCGGTGATGGCCATGGGCGGGGCGCTGCGCGCGCTCGGCAAGTCGAACGTCCGCCTCCTCTCGGTGGACCCGGCGCCCTCCGGACTCGCTGACCTGCCGGGGATGGCAAGCCTCGAGGTCACCGATACCGCGGATGCGACAGGCGCCGTGGTCATCGTCATGGAGTCGGGCACGCTGGCGCGTACCGGCATCGGCGGGCTCGAGACCGGCACGGTCGTCAACATCGATCATCATCTCGGCAACACCGGCTACGGGGCCGTGAACTGGTTCGACGAGACCGCGGCCGCATGCGGCGAGATGGTCGCCGACCTCATCGACGCGCTGGGCGTGGCGTGGACCGAGGACATCGCCAGCCATCTCTACGTCACCATCCTGACCGACACCGGGTCGTTCAGGCATTCGCACATCTCGACACGCACCTTCGAACTCGCCCGCCGCTGCGTGGAGCGCGGCGCCAACCCCACGGCCCTCTACGAGCAGGTGTACGACAGCTACTCGGTGGGGCGCCTCCGGCTGATGGGCGAGCTCCTGCACACGATGCGCCTCGAAGCCAACGGGCAAGTGGCCGTGCTCACGTTGACGCCCGACGTCCATGCTCGGACGGGGTCCACACCCGACGAGAGCGACGGCCTCATCAACGTGCCGTTCACGGCGGCGTCGGTGCGTGCGGTGGTGCTGCTGCGTGAAGACATCGACGGCCGGTCGCGCGTCAGCCTGCGCTCGCGGGGCGACCTCGACATTCGCGCGGTGGCCCAGGTCTTCGGCGGGGGTGGACATCGCAACGCGAGCGGCTTCACCAGCGACGAGCCCCTCGAGGCCCTCGAAGCAAGGCTGCTGCCGCTGCTCGACGCGGCTCTGGCGGGCGACGGCGCCCTGTAGCCCGGGGTGCCCTCCATGGACGGGGCCCTCGTCCTCGACAAGCCCGAGGGCCTGACCTCGCACGACGTCGTCGCGGCCGTCAGGCGCCTCCTGCCTCGCGGCACGAAGGTGGGCCACACGGGGACCCTCGATCCCTTCGCGACCGGTGTGCTGCCCGTCCTCGTCGGCAAGGCCACGCGCCTCGCGCAGTTCCTGACGACCAGCGACAAGGTCTACCGGGCCACCATCGCCTTCGGCTGCAGCACGACCACCTACGACCGCACCGGTGAGGTCGTCACTCGCGCATCGGAAGACGCCGTGAGGGCGCTCCAGCCTTCGGTCGTACGGGAGGTCCTCGCGACCTTCCTCGGCACGCACCTGCAGACGCCGCCCGTGTACTCGGCAAAGAAGGTGGCGGGCGTGCGTGCCTACGAGCGGGCGCGCGCCGGAGACGCCACCCCTCCGCCGCCCGTCGAGGTGACCGCCCATGCCCTCACGCTCTACGCGTTCGACGCAGCACGGGGTTGCGCCGAGGTGGACGTGCACTGCGCCGCGGGGTTCTACGTGCGTTCGCTCGCACATGACCTGGGCGTCGCCCTCGGCGTGCCGGCTCACCTCGCCGCGCTGCGGCGGACGGCGGCAGGACCGTTCGTCGAAAGCGACGCCCACGGCCTCGATCTCGTCATCGGTGAAGGACCGGCCGGCGTCACCGCGCGCCTCAGGCCGATGGGTACGCTGTTGCCGTGGATGGCGTCTCTACAGGCTGACGAGGACGACCGCCTGGCGCTGACCCATGGACGCGCGATCGTCAAGCGCGAGGCGGACCTGCCCGCCGACGTCGCGTCCCTGCCGCTGGGGGGACGCCTCCGCATCCTCGACGCCAAGGGCACGCTCCTCGCCGTGGCCGTGCGCGAGGCGCCGACGCCTGGCGACGAGGGGGGGCGGTTTCACGGCGACATCGTGCTGCTGTAGGGGCGGCCGCCCTTGGGCGCGGACGGTGCGGCCGGTCTTGCGAGCCGCTGGTCCACTGGATAGGCGACAGATGCGGTGATCCGACAGCCTCGTGCGGCGTGGTGGGCCGGATTGAGCAGGTAGTTGAAGGTTGCGGGCGCCACGACGGCCGGCACCTTGAGCAGCGGCGCGCCCGCCCCCGTCAGCCATCCATCGCCGACGGCCCGCGTGGCGTCCGGCCGCCCGCGCCAGTCGTCAGGCAGGCTCTTCACCTCGGCGACGTCGAGTCCGGAGGTGTCGACCTCGAGCCACTGATAGGTGAGCGGAACGTTACCGCTGTGCCCCACCTGCACCAGCATCTCGAGCAGGCAGGTGGCGGGATGATCGCTGAGGTACACCACGCGTCGACCGCGCGTGTGCCACCGGCCTGACGCCCGGCGCCCCCCCTCACCCGACAGGTCGGCGTAGCGCGAGATGCGCCAGAGCGTCACGCAAAGATGCCTTCGTCGATGCGCGTCAGCGCCTCCTCGACGATGCGGGCCCCCGTTTCGGTTTGCAGCAGCAGCACCGGCACGTGGTGCTCGAGCGAGAGGTTGGGGGCGCGCAGCCAGTCCCAGGCGCGTGTGCGGTCCCCGAACACCTCTTCGGCGTGGCCGAAGATTCTGGCCAGACGTACCACGCGATCGGCCTCCTCGGAACTGAGCATCTCGTGACGGCTGCGACGGTGGCGAAGCGTGCGCGGGTTGATGACCAGCTGTCCGAGTTCCGCCGCCGTGTACCCCATGGCCGCGAGGTGGTCGAGCGACGAGAGGGGCAAGCCCTCGGCGGTGATGGCCGCGGCCAATTGGAGGGCCGTGGCGGCTGGCGCGTCACGAACGGACGAGGGCCATGCAGGCATGATGCCTCAGATGATACGGCAATCTTGCCGGGCCGGCAAGCACGCCGCCGCGGCGTGGTGGCTTGGTATTTCGTCCAGCTCGGGCTACGATGAGAGGTTCGCGGCGACCGCCAGTCGGCCGCCAATCATCACCAGACGACGGACCGGGGCCGCAAGGCTGCTGGGCCGTTCGCGGAGGCAGTACGTGGCACTGACCAAGGATCGCAAGAGCTCGCTCATCGAAGACTATCGTCACCACGAGTCGGACACCGGCTCCCCAGAAGTCCAGGTGGCGATTCTGACCGAGCGCATCACCTACCTGACCGAGCATTTCAAGTCGCACGCGAAGGATCACCACTCGCGGCGCGGCCTGCTCAAGCTGGTCGGCCAGCGACGTCGCCTGCTCGACTACGTGAAAGCCAAGAACGTCGAGCGGTACGCCGAGCTGATCAAGCGTCTCGGCATTCGCAAGTAGGCAGGAGACGGGACGGAGGCGCAGCTTCCGTCCCGTTCGTGTTTCACCGGCGCCCGATCCGGTCGAGGTCCGGCTGCTCGTCCCGAGCGGCCGCGTGGCCCCTCCGGACGACCGCGCCACCACAGCGACGCCAGGGCAGGGAGAGAGTCCCTGGCACTTCCAAGACAGGGACATCCAAATGCACACACGCAGCGTCGAGCTCGATGGACGACCACTTTCGTTCGAAACCGGCAAGCTGGCCAAGCAGGCCGATGGATCCGTGCTCGTCCGCATGGGCGACTCGGTCGTGCTCGTCACGGCCTGTCACTCGGCCAACCCCCGCGAGGGCATCGACTTCCTGCCGCTGACGGTCGACTACCGCGAGTTCACCTACGCCTCGGGCCGCATTCCGGGGGGCTTCTTCAAGCGCGAGGGCAAGCAGACCGAGAAGGAGACGCTGACCAGCCGTCTCATCGACCGGCCCGTGCGGCCGCTCTTCCCCGGCGGCTGGCGCTACGAGACCCAGATCATCGCGATGGTGGTGTCGGCCGACACCGACTACGACACCGACGTGCTGGCGGTGACCGGTGCGGGGTGCGCCCTGGCGCTCTCCGAGATGCCGTTCATGAAAACCATCGCGGGCGTGCGGGTCGGCCGCATCGATGGCGCCTACGTCATCAACCCGACGTTCGCGCAGCGCCGCACCAGCACGCTCGACCTCATCGTGGCCGGCAGTGCCGACGCCATCATGATGGTGGAGGCTGGCGCGCAGGGCGTGTCGGAGGAAGAGATGGTCGGTGCGCTCGAGGCCGGCCACACGGCCATCAAGCAGATTGTGGCCACCATCGACGACCTCGCGTCCGCCGCGGGCAAGAAGAAGCTCACCGTCAGCGAGAAGGCCGCCAGCGCCGAGTTCTACCGTGAGGTCGAAGACAAGGTGATCCTGCCGCTCGCCGAGGCGATGCGCATCAAGGACAAGCTCGAGAGCTACAGCACCGTGGACCAGGTGCTGGCCAACCTCGTCGCCTCGTTCCCCGAAGGTGAAGTGGAACGGCGAGCCGAAGCCAAGAAGATCTTCAAGGGCCTCAAGGAGAAGGTGCTGCGCGACGAGATTCTCGAGCGTGGCCACCGCCTCGACGGCCGTGCGTTCGACGAGGTGCGTCCGATCTGGACCGAAGTGAGCGTACTGCCCCGCGTGCACGGGTCGGCGGTCTTCACCCGTGGTGAGACCCAGGCGCTCGTCACGGCGACGCTCGGGACGGCCGACGACCAGCAGAAGGTCGAGACGATGGAGGGCGAGACGTACAAGCGCTTCCTCCTGCACTACAACTTCCCGCCCTTCTCGGTCGGCGAAACCGGCTTCATGCGTGGCCCGGGCCGCCGCGAGATCGGTCACGGTGCGCTGGCCGAGCGCGCCCTGGTGCCGGTGATGCCGGCCGAAGCCGACTTCCCCTACACCGTCCGTGTGGTGTCGGACATCCTCGAATCCAACGGCTCGTCGTCAATGGCCTCGGTCTGTGGCGGCGCGATGGCGATGCTCGACGCGGGTGTGCCGCTGAAGGCACCCGTGGCCGGCGTGGCGATGGGCCTCATCCTCGACGAAGCCACCGGCAAGTTCGCGGTGTTGACCGACATCGCAGGCGCCGAGGATCACTACGGCGACATGGACTTCAAGGTGGCGGGCACGGCCGACGGCATCACCGCGCTGCAGATGGACATCAAGGTGAGCGGCATCACCATGGAGATCATGCGGCAGGCCCTGGCGCAGGCGCGCGAAGGACGCCTGCACATCCTGGCGAAGATGGCCGAGACGCTCGGCACCGCGCGTTCGAACATCTCGTCCTACGCACCGCGCATCGTGTCCATCAAGATTCCGGTGGACAAGATCCGCGACGTCATCGGACCGGGCGGCAAGATGATCCGCAGCATCATCGAGCGCACGGGCGTGAAGATTGATGTCGAGGACAACGGCCAGGTGAACGTCGCGAGCAACGACGAGGCCGCGGCCGCCAAGGCCATCGGCATCATCCAGGAACTGACCGCCACGCCGGAGGCCGGCAAGACCTACATGGGCAAGGTCGTGCGCATTGCCGACTTCGGCGCGTTCGTCGAGATCATGCCGGGTCTCGACGGCCTGCTGCACGTCTCGGAGATCGCGCTGCACCGCGTGAAGGACGTGCGCGACGAACTCAAGGAAGGCGAGCAGCTGCTCGTCAAGGTGCTGAGCGTCGAGCCGTCGGGCAAGGTGCGCCTCAGCCGCAAGGCCCTGCTGCAGGAAGAGCAGAAGGCCTAGTCAGTCGCCTGGCCTGGCGTCACGCACACGCGTCAGTCTCATGCCCTCGCGACGCCACGCACTCGCCCGTCTCGCCGCCCTGCTGGGTGCGGTAGCGGGCGCGGTGCGCGGGGTCGTGGGGCAGACCCCTCCTGCCGAAGGCCGCCGGGCCTTCACCATGACGGCCCGGCGGTATCAGTTCGATCCAGACGTCCTCGACGTCCGCCGCAACGACGTCGTGCGGCTCACCATCACGTCGGCGGACATCGCCCACAGCTTCACGGTGGACGCTTACAGGATTCAGAAGCGCGTGCCGCCCGGCGGCTCGCTGACCTTCGAGTTCCGCGCCGACGAAGCCGGTCGGTTTCCCTTCTACTGCAGCATGCGCGCCGAGTCGGGGTGCGCCGAGATGCGTGGCGAATTGATCGTCCGCTGACCGCGTGCGGCGTCGCTGTGGCTGCCGCCGTAGATCCGGTGACACCGTGGCCGATGCGCCGTCGCGGGCCGGCGCTGCCACGCGCGGACGAGGTTCCAGGTCGGTGACCGCGACACCGCAGCGGCGATGAACTGCCGCTGCCGGCGACGGACGGCCGCGAGGTAGTCGTCCCCATGCCCGGCGCGCGCCCGCCCGATGCCCTGGTTGTACGCGCGAATGGCCAACCCGACGTCGCCATCGGCCTCCTCCAGCATGAGGTCGAACCAGAACGCGACGAAGCGCCCCGCATGCCAGGGATTGAAGTAGTCGTCCTCGGCAAGCACGAAGTCGACCCGGCCCGACGTGTACCAGGACGCGATCACGCCACGCGCGTAGGCCGATGCCCCTCCGAGGCCGAGGTCGCGGCTGCCGTCGTCGTTGACCAGCAGCGACTGGTGCTCGAACCACGACTCCGACATCACGATGGACTGCACCACCTCCACCATTTCGATGATCTCCAGGTCGAAGTCGCTGCCGACGGCGTAGTACCGCGTCCAGTACTCGAGTACGCCGAGGATGGCGACCGCCCGGATGGGTTGCGGCACGGCGTCCCAATCTGCCGTCGTCATGTGCGGCCAGCAGTCGCCGGCGTGCACCACCACACCGCTGCGATCGAGCATCGCCTGGAGGGGTCCGCGCCGCTCGGATTCGGCCAGGTAGTCCCAGTCTTCGAAGTGCATGCGGCCCCAGAGCGGATGTGCCGACCTGAACTCGTACCTGGGGAGCCGCACGATGAACTTCTCCCACGCCGCCGTGTACCTGACGGCCACGGGCGTCGTGTCGAACCACCGGAACAGCAGCGCCGGAGGGTCGTCGTCGGGGAGGACAATGGCGCGCCCGATGGCCCGTGACAGCGCAAGCGCCTCGAGGCCCACGCGCAGGAGGGCTCCCGCTGCCGCGAGCAAGGCCACGACGGCGGTGGCGACGAGCACACGTCTGCGCACGGGCCTAGGCGGCCGTCACCGCCGCGATTGCATGCAGATACTGCCGCCAGTCGAACTCGGTGATGTCGTGGCCACCCCGCCGGACGTGATAGCGGACCGTGGCCCCGATGGGGCGATCCACCGCCGGCATCTCGCGGGTGCCGAGCCCCTCGAGGTTCCACAGGCGATAGAGCGGGTCGAGTTCGGCAGCCGCCAGGAACTCGCCTTTCGGATCGGCCCAGCGGTCCTCGACGGCGCTGGCGACATAGAGCGCGCGCGGCGCCACCAAGGCCAACAACTGGTGCTGATCGACGGGCAGCGCGTGCTCGCGTTCCGCGTAGGTGGCAAACCGCTGGCAGAACCAGTGCGGAAAGGCGCTCGTGATGCGCCCGACCGTCTCGCCATAGGCTCGTCGGCTCAAGGCAGCGCCGCCGCAGCCCGAGTCATTGGACACCACCATGGCGAAACGCGGGTCCTGCGCGCCGGCCCACAGCGCAGCCTTGCCGAGGCGCGAGTGCCCCAGCACGGCGACGCGCGAGGCGTCGAGGGCAGGCAGGGTGTCCACCAGATCGCGCAGGCGCGACAGGCCCCAGGCCCACATGCCCAGGGCGCCCCAGCGTTCGTCGGCGGGCGTCTTCGCGACATCGTCGGTGAACAGGGGCGCGATGCCGCCGCCCAGTTCGGCCGGGTCGTCAGGCGCCAGATCGCCACAGTAAGCCGTCATGACCGCGCAACCGGCCTCGACGATGGCCTCGAGCGGCCAGCGACTGGCCGACGTGCCTCGCGACGCGTCGGTCGCGCGGTGGTCGCGGACGCCGTGCGCCTCGCTGGCACGCATCCAGCGCGTGGACAGTCGGATGGCGGGGTCGCTGTGGACGGAGTGGTTCCCAAAGAAGTTCAGGCCGACAAACACCGGCACCGGGGCGGACACGACCGCCGGCGCGTAGACCAGGACGTCAACGGGCAGCACGGCGGGATGGTCGGGCCATTCCAGCGCGAACTGCGACCGCGTCGCCCGCCCGTTCAGCGCAGGCGTCCCTTCCTCCCTGACCACGACGCGAGACCTCGGCAGGCGCACCAGCGGGCCCTGTGCTGCCGGCGGCTGCGACCCGACGGGGACGACGCCAACCCGCCGGCTCGGCCGGAGGTGGCCCGGCGTGTGCCCGTAGACGTGGCGGGAGAACTTGTCGAGCAGCACGTCGCGGTGCATCTCCCAATCGCCGATGGACCGGATCGGACGCCCGGTGTCCGCCTCCAGGAGCGGGGGCAACGTGTAGGCGGGTACCTTCGCTTCGTCGTAGTTGGCCGTCCACTGGAAGGCCGGTGCCGATGCGCCGGCAGCGAGCCAGGCCAGCGTGTGCGTGCCAAACGCGCGTCGTGTCAGCATGGACCACACGTTACCCCAGCGGTTCGTCGTGCGCCACGGCCGACGCATGCCAGGCCCGTGCGTACGACACGCGGTCGCGCACGGGCGGGTGGGTGAGGAAGAAGGCCGACTCGAACGGCGACGGCTCGGGCGCGGCCTTGTAGTGCGCGCCGAGGCGCGTGAGGATGCGCTCGAGGACGTCCGGGCGTCCCGTCATCTGCAACGCGAACGCGTCGGCTTCCACTTCGTGGGCGCGCGAGTACCGGAGCCACCGCGGCCGGCTGCCGAGCGCCACGACCGCGCCGGCAAGCACCACCACCGGCAGCGATCGGGCATCGCCGGGCAGTGTGCCCTGGCCCCATGCGTACACCAGGGCGGCCGCCTGCGCCGACAGCAGCGCCAACAGCCACACCGCCCACATCATCCGCAGGCGGAGCCAGAGATGCCCACAGGCATGGTGGCCCAGTTCGTGCGCCACCACCACGTCGATGTCCTCGGCAGCAAACGTCTCGAGGAGCGATTCCGACAGGAGTAGGCGTCGGGCCGGTCCGGCACCGATCAGCGCGGCGTTGGGTTCGGACGCGCGGTTGTCGCGCCAGGCGTGCACGCCGGCCATGCGGAGGCCGGCCTTGCCGACGAGCGCGTGCAGTCGCCCCGCCAGGGCTTCGTCGGCCAGCGGCGTGACCCGCGGCGACCACGTGACGAGCCACGGCGAGGTCAGCAGCAGCAGCAGGCTGCCGAGAACGGCCGCCACCCAGGTCACCGGCACCGCCAGCCAGGGCGTCACGCGCTGCGCGGCCTCGAAAAGCAGCCAGAGCGGCAGCGCCGTCCCTGCGGTGAGGGCCCACTGCCAGACGTGGCGTCGTGCCCAGACACGCGTCTCGATGGGCTCGCGGCCGAACCTCCGCTCGAGTGCCACCTCCCGCGCCCAGGACCACGGCGCCGAGACCCCACACAGCAGGAGTGCGAGCGCACCGAGCGCCGCCACGTCGTCCAGCCAGGCCGGGCCGTGCGCCGGCCACCGCCCGCTCACGAGGGCGAGAGCCAGGACGGCGCAGACGAGGCTCAGCACGTGCAGCACCTGCAGGCGCCGCGAGAGACGCCGGTGTCGGGTGCTCTTGTCCTCGTTCACATCAGTGCGTCAGGTCGAGCCGCAGCACCTTCGACACGCCAGGCTCCTCCATCGTCACCCCGTAGAGGCGGTCGGCGATCTCCATGGTCTTGCGGTGGTGGGTGATGAGCACGAACTGCGTGTGCTCCTGCATGCCGCGCAGCATCTCGACGAACCGGCCGATGTTGGCATCGTCGAGCGGCGCGTCGATCTCGTCGAGCAGGCAGAAGGGGCTCGGGCGGTACTTGAAGATGCCGAACATCAGCGCCATCGCCGTGAGCGCCTTCTCGCCGCCCGAGAGCAGTTGTACGTTCTGGAGCCGCTTGCCCGGGGGCTGCGCGACGATGTCGATGCCGCTTTCGAGGACATCGTCCTGATCGAGCAGGACGAGCCCGGCGCGGCCTCCGCCAAACAGCGTGGTGAACATCTGCTCGAAGTTGGCATTGACGGCCGTGAACGCGTCCTGGAAGCGCTCGCGGGTCGTCTTGTCGATGCGGTTGATGGCCTCGCCGGTCGCGGCCATGGCATCCACGAGGTCCTTGCGCTGGCCGGTGAGGAACCCGTGCCGCTGTTCGAGTTCGTCGAACTGCTCGATCGCCATCATGTTGACCGCCCCGAGCGCGGTGATGCGCGCCTTCAGCCGGGCGATCGCCTGCTCGGCCGACAGCACGCCCGCGTCCACGGCGGCCAGCCGCGAGTCGGCCTCGGCAAACGCGTCAGCGGACGCTTCCCCATCGGCGGCGCTCAGCGCCTCGCTCTCGGACCGGATCTCGGCGCCCTCCTCCGACTCGTCGTCGACATCGGACGCCTCGGCGGCCGCGATGGAGGCCGCACTCGGGAACGCCGTCCCCTCGGCCTGCATGCGCGCCACGTCGGCGGCAACCTCCTCGAGCGACAGGTCGAGTGCCTCGCGGCACGACTCGGCGAGGTGGCCGAGGTCGGCCTGTGCGGTGGCGTGGGCCACTTCGAGTGCGGTCGCGGCGGTCCGCACCTGATCGAGCTGGCGACGCTCATCGCGCCCGCCCTGTTCCCGGTCGAGCAGCGCGGACTGCAACTGCGCCACGGCCTCGTCGGCGGTCACGACGTCGCGCTTGAGCGCGTCGAGGTCGACCAGGTCGGTATCGAGGGCCTGCCGCAACAGCACCACCGACTGTTCGAGCGTTGCGCGCCGGGCCACCGACGCCTCGTACTCGCCTCGGCGCGCGCCGATGCGCTGCAGGAGTTCCTGCGACGCATCTTCGAGGCGCCGCACGTCCTGCGTCAGGGCCGAAGCCCGCTCGATGAGCGCCGCATGCGTGGCACGGGCCTCCGCGGCCCGGCGACCGATGGAGGCCTGTCGCTCGCGAGCGTCGAGCAGCAGCCGCTGCGCATCGGCGAGCGCATCGGCCAGCGCCTGCTGTTCGACCTCGAGCACGTCGATGGACTGCCGCGCCTCGGCCTCGCGCGCATCGAGCGCGGCGCGTTCTTCCTGGGCACGACGCTTCTCGCGGTCGAGCAGCTCGAGCCGGCGGGCGAGCCGGTCGAATTCGTCGGAGGCGCGCGTCTGCCTCAAACCCAGCCCGAGGATTGCCTTCTCGTGGGTCACCTGCTCCGCGGCCGCCGCCGTAATGGCCTCTGTCGTGCGCGCGATGACGGCGTCGTGCTCCGCCACTTCCGCCGCCAGGGCGTCCAGGGCCACCCGCTCGGTGGCGATGCGCTCGCGGAGGTCCTTGATGTCGCCTTTGGTCTGAAGGATTTCGCGCGCATCGGCGCGGCCACCGCCAGTGATGACGGCCACGCCGCGGAACACGTCGCCGGCAGGCGTGACGACGGCCCCGGGCAGCACACGAGCGGCCAGCCGCGCCGCCTCGCTGTCAGCGGCCAGCCAGGCCGGGCCCAGCGCTGCCCAGATGTGCGCGGCACCGTCGCCGGTGATGCGAAGCGCACTCGCGAGAGGACGTACTCCTGGTACCTCGACGTCGTGTCTGGCTGCGGCCTCCCCCACGGGGTGCTCGGTCACGACGAAGCCGACGCGCCCGGCGTTCTGCTCACGTGCCAGCCGCAGTCCCGCTTCGGCATCCGACGCCCGCGCCACGACGACGTACTGCAACAGCTCGCCGAAGCAGGCGGCAACGGCGACCTCGGCCCCGCGCTCCACCTCGAGCACGTCGGCAACCGCGCCGCTGTGGGCCACCTCACCAGACGACAGGACCAGTCGCGCCCCTTCACCGTACTCGGCGCGCGCCGCCTCGAGTTCCTCGAGCGAACGCAGCCGCGCCGCGTGCCCGGCGAGCGCGTTCTCGCGGGTGCGGACGTCGCGCTCACGCCATTCGCGCTCCACACGGGCGCTGCCGAGGGTGGCCTCGAGTGCCCCGCGCTGGCTGCGCACCCGGTCGAGCGCGGCCTGGGCGTCGGCGAGCAGCGTGGCGGCCTCTTCCCGCTCCATGACCACCTGCTCGCGCTCGCGGTGCAGGTCGTCGACTTCCACTTCGAGGCGGCTCATCTCCTGCGCGATGCGGTCGCGGGCTTCCGTGGCGCGATCGATGGCGCTCCGCAGGGTGCTTGCCTGGTTGAGGCCGGCGTAGACCTCGTTGCGCGCGGTCTCGACCGCGGCCTCGTACTGCGCCACGTCGCGCTGCGCCTCGGTGACGGCGATGTCTTCGTCGGCGGCGCGCTCGGCAGCCTCGTCGCGTTCGGCGTCGGCCTGCCTGGCAGCGTCACGACGGGCCTCCAGCTCCTGCTCGGCAGGCCCCACACGCTCGTCGAGGCGCGTCAGGTCTTCACGCATGGACACCAGCGCATCGGCCAGGACGGCCATCTGCTGGGTGTCGAACTCGAGCTGCTGCTGCCGCCGCCCGCTCTCGAGTTCTCGTGCGTGAGCCGTGGCGCGTGCGGCATTGGCCCGCTGGTCGGCTTCGGCCAACTCGATACGTACACGCTCGAGACTCGCCTCCAGTTCGGCAACCCGGCCGGCGATGTCCTGCTCGCGGCCACGCGCCTGCGCGAGCCGCTCCGATGCGTTGGTCATCGTCTGCTGCAGCGATTCGAAGCGCTGGGCGAACAGCAGCTTCTCCCACTGGCGCAGTTCCTCGCGGAGCTTGCGGTAGCGCCGCGCGCGAGCGGCCTGGCGCTTGAGCGACCCGCGCTGTTTCTCGAGCTCGAAGATGATGTCGTCGACCCGGGTGAGGTTCTGCTGCGCCGCCTCGAGCTTCAGCTCGGCCTGACGGCGGCGGGCCTTGTACTTGGTGACCCCGGCCGCCTCTTCGATCAGCTGGCGCCGCTCGGTGGGCTTGGCCGCCAGAATCTGGCCAATCTTCCCCTGCTCGATGACCGCGTAACCCTTGACGCCGACGCCCGCATCCATCAGCAGGTCCTGCACGTCGCGCAGGCGGACGACGTGGCCGTCGATGAGGTATTCCGACTCCCCCGATCGGTACAGCCGCCGCGAAACCTCGACGTCGCGCGCCAGCACGATGTCGGTGAGGTCAGCCACCGACTCTTCGAGTTCCTCCTCGATCGTCTTACGGGGCGCCGGGCCGTCGGTCCCGACGCGCGAGATGACCCCGCTCAGCTTCAGTTTCACCTCGGCGGTGTGGGTGGGCTTCCGGGCGTCGCTGCCCGCGAAGATCACATCCTCCATCCGCTCGCCGCGCAGGCTCCGGGCACTCTGCTCGCCCAGCACCCACGTGATGGCGTCCACCACGTTGCTCTTGCCACACCCATTGGGACCGACGATGGCGGTGACCCCCTGGTCGAAGGCCATGTCGGCGCGGTCGGGGAAACTCTTGAAGCCGTTGATTTCGAGACGTTGAAGGCGCATGAGCGGGGTCCGGCTGAAACGGCCGGAGTCTACCAATAGCTACCGATAGGGGCAAGGCTTGACGAGGACCACAACATGTGTGGCCTCCACAAGCTCTGCCTTGGCGGGGTGCCGCGTCTACTGGCCGGGTCGGGCCGAGGCGGTGGCCGGCTGGCCCAACTGGGTGAGGCGCTGGGCTTCGTCGAACTGGCTCAGGGCGAACGTGGCCTGCGGGTCGTGCCGCAGGAGGTTGCGGCGGGCTTCCTCCACGCCGAAGAGCGCGAGGTCGATGTCGTGCTGAATCATGGCCCGGATGAACTCGCGGTCGGCCGTGAAGGCCTCCTCGTCGATGCGGATGGAGCGCGTGTCGAGGAAGGTCCGGAAATCGTCGACCATCTCATCGTCCACCGTGAAGCCCCGGGCCACGGCCTTCCGGTTGCGCGCTTCGCCCCGCACCCTGGTGTCGCCGACCGCCGAGTAGAGCTCGGCGTAGTCGGCAAACAGCTGTCGCGCGTAGAGACCGCGCCCGAACCGCGACGGATTGAAGCCTTCCACGGGGCCGGCGATGTACTTGTCGGGCTCGATGCCACCTCCGCCGTAGACCTTCCGGCCGGCATCGGTGAACTTCAGGTCCGCCGGATCGCGCT
>JAEZDP010000388.1 GCA_023418055.1 Acidobacteriota bacterium | reverse complement strand
GGTTCCGTACATGTGCCAGCTCGTGCGCCATCACGCCGGCCAGTTCGTTCCGGTCGAGCACGCGCATGATGCCTTCCGTGGCGGCCACCGCGGCGTGCTGCGGGTTGCGCCCCGTGGCAAAGGCGTTGGGCGACGCATCCGGAATCACGTACACGCGCGGCATCGGCAGTTGGGCCCGGCGTGCGAGGTCGGCCGTCAGCTGGTGCAGCGGGTGTTCCGGGCCCACCTCCTTGGCGCGGTACATGCGCAGGACGATCTTGTCGGAGAACCAGTACGACCCGAAGTTCATGGCGACCGCCAACAGGAACGCCAGGATGAGGCCCTGTTCGCCCCCCAGCATCTGGCCGATCATGAGAAACAGGGCGCTCAACAGCCCGAGCAGTGCCGCGGTCTTCAGTGCGTTGCCCATACCCTTCCATTGTAGCCGGACGCCGGGCACCCGGGCGTTTACAATGGGGTCATGGTTCGCACCGTGATGCTGGCGGTCGTGCTGGGACTGGCGACTCTCGCACCTGCTGCCGCACAGACACGTCCGCAGACGCTTCCGCCGCCGCCGCCCGGCGTGCCACCCCAGCCGGTTGGCCGCACCAGCCCAGCGGAGCCCTCGCCGGCGCCCACCCGACCGGCACCGGTACGCCCGTCGGCCCCGTCGACGAGCTCGCCGCAGGCGGCCTCGCCACTGCCACCCGCTGCGGCTCAGCAACCCGCCGCCCCAAGCACGGTGGCGGGCGAGACGCCGCCGACCGAGCAGGTGCTCGGGCTGCCCATCTACCCCGGCGCCCGCTTCCTGCGCTCGTATGACGCGGGGCAGGGCCAGCGTTATTACCTGTTCGGCGCCACGGCCAGCTACGCCGAAATGGTGGCCTACTACCGCACCACCCTTCGCACCCGGGGCGACGAGGTCTACGACGCGCCGCCGGTGCACATGTTCGAGGTCGGCCGCTTTCGTGAGCAGACCATGGCGTTTCCCCCCGGTGTGACCATCAAGGACTACACGTGGGGCGGAGGCAAGGGGTATCTCGTGCCGATTCCCGGCGCGGTGCCCGACAGGTATCCGACGATCATCCAGATCGTCCCCGTACCCGCCACCGACCGCTGACCTCCCCGCGCCGCGGCCCCGTCAGAATCGCCACACGAGTCCCGCGCGCACCGGCCACATGCCGGCCACCGAGTCGTAGCCGTCGACGGCCACCATCGCGCGGGCGTCGGCCGTCAGGCTGAGGCCCCGCCCCAGCGCCATCTGCACGCCTCCTCCCACGTAGGCCACGTGCAGCCTGCTTGCCTCCGCATCAGCGAACGGCTCGCCCTCGTTGGGACGCGACACGCCGAGGCCAGCGCCGGCCACGGCAAAGGGCGATATTCGACTCGCCGTCGTCAGGCGAACGCGAAGCTCACCGCTCGCGAACGTCCGCGTCCCGCCGCGACTGATGCTGTACCCATCTTCGTGCCGGGTCGTGCGGACAGGCACATGGACTCGTTCGACGTTGGCCACGGCATCGAGCCATCGCCAGGGTGAATAGCCGACCCCGGCGGCGACCGCGACCCCGCGGTCGATGGCCGTCGGCCCCGCCGCCACTTGCAGCGTGATTCGACCGTCCTCGTCGGCACGCGGCGGTGGTGCGGCGCCGAACTCCTGCGCGTGCGCCGGCCGAGACGCTGACGCACATGCGAGCAGCGCGGTCAGCAGCACCACGCCGGCTGGGCACTCCCTGCAGGTCATCATCATGGGGAAATGCGCAAGACGGCGCGCACACGGCGCATGTGCTCACGAGTTTCCGACAATGCCTGCGACGATCACCCCGGCCACGGCCCATCCGATCCCCACCCACAGCAGGACCTTCGCCCAGCGCGGCCAGCCTCGAACCTCTTCGACTGTCGTCACCTGCGTGCGAGCGAAGGTGAGCGGATCGCGCAGGGACGATCCAGCGGGAGGGCTGAACGGGCCCTGGCGGACGCGATTCTTCTCCAGTACCACCGCGTCGGCGCGGACCGTCACCAGTTGGCCGACGACCTCCGACCCGTCGGTCAGCACCAGCCGCACTTTCGCGCCGGGGCTGCTGGCAGACAGCGCCGCCCACGCGGCATCGGAGGTTGCCGGACCCTGGGCCTGAGCTACGGCTGTCAAGGTCTGCCCGGGACGTGCGGGTCGTGCTGGCGCGTGGTCGGTCGAGAGACGGCTGGGCGCCGCTGTGCGCGGCGGCGCGGGTGAAGGCGACGGAGTCGCGATCTCCCTCGCTTGAGGCCCTGGGACGATGGCTGCCGAGACGAGGCAGACCACACACGACGTGGACACGCGGCGAACGAACCGAAGCACCATGTCTCTCCCCCTTCCTCGTCGGACACGACCGCGGAAACGGTGAACGTGACCGCGGTGGCTGGAGTCCGCAGGCCCTACGGTCGCAGGACCTTCGCCATGGGCCGGCCTCTGGCAAGTTCGTCGATCAGCTTGTCGAGATACCGGATCTTCCGCATGAGCGGGTCTTCGATGTCTTCGATCCGGACGCCGCAGATGACGCCGGTGATGGCGCTCGCGTTCGGATGCAGCGCCGGTGCCTCGTCGAAGAACGTCTCGAAGTCCTTCTTCTGCGCGATCTGCGCCGCGAGCGCGTCTGCGCTGTACCCGGTCAGCCAGCAGATCACCTCATCCACCTCCTCGCGTCGGCGGCCCTTCCGTTCCGCCTTGGCGACGTAGTGGGGATAGACACTGGCAAACGACGTCGTGAAGATCCGATGTTTTTTCATGACTGAACCTTGGTGCGCTGCGACCGCCCAGTGCTCGGTGGTTCTGGACGGGCGCGACGTGCGGCTGGGACGTGCCTAGGGCCTGGGCGGTCCACACATCTGGAGCGTATTGCCGAACGGGTCGCGAAAGGTGCAGTAGGTCACGAACCCTGGAAACACCACGGGATCGTCGCAGTCGACGCCTCGAGCCTGCAGCGCCAGGCAGGCGGCGTCGCAGTCGGCGGTGTCGAGCACCACCGTGGTGAGATCGGGCACCGGGATGGACACGACGTTGATGCCGCGAAAGAGCACCCCCACCTCCCTCGCTGAGACCACCGATGCGTGACGTCGCCCCCGTCACTGCCAGCCCGGGACCTTACCAGCCTCGGCGATCCACTGCTGGATCTCCGGTGCCTCTGCCTCGTCCAGTGACCGTACCTTGACGTAGCGCGACCGGTCACTCTCGCCGAGCGGTGGCGGAGCCTTGAAATCGGCGCCGCCCAGGAACACGACGTTCACGGAGACGTCGTAGGCCACCAGCTCGATGATCCATCCGCGGTCGGGCAGGCCGTAGTAGGCCTTCTTCCACTTGATGGCGAACTGAAGCGCCGGGAACGTCTCGCGAATCTTCCGATCGAGGTACGCCACCACCGGGTGCAGGTCAGGCATCACCCGCGAGATCCAGGCGGCGGTGTCGGCGTGGCTGTCCGAGGGCTCAGGGGGTTTCCGGCTCGTGTTCGGCTTCCGCGGCTCCTTCATTGTGGCCTCCTCGGCGATGGAGATGTAGCCTCGACCGTGCCGGCCAGGCAGAGCGGCCTGCGTCTGGCGCTAGACGAAGCCCTGCTCCTTGTAACTCGCGAACCCAGACTTCGTCAGCGCGGCAAGCTCCTCGAACAAACCTGGGTTACTGGTGTCGAAGTTGAAGCACGACTTGCCCTGCATGCGCGACCTGAGCGCTGGCGACACCGCGTCGAGCAGCTCCGGCTCGAGGTACACGGGCATGAGGTGGAAGCTGACGTAGGACTTCTTGAGCTGCACCGCGCCGAAGAACAACGGCTTCTTGTTCTTCTGGAGGTGCCTGGTGTCGACATACAGCTCCGCCTCATCGTCTCTGGTTGCGTTCAGCTTCGCTGCGTATGGGGCCATGATGCGTCGCAGCTCCGTGAACACCTGGGTAAGGTCAGCCACGGGTCATCTCCAGTTGCAGTGGGACTCCAGCCATTCCGCTCAGTTGTCTGGACGGCGGAAGTGAAGTGCCTGTACGCCCGACCGGAACTCTCGCGCCGACAGCAGCTCGAGATGCCGCGCACTCGACAGGCCCTGGAACAGCGTAGGCCCGTGACCGCTGATCACGGGATGGATCACGATGTGGTACTCGTCGATGAGCCGCAGTTCCTCGAGGGCAGCCGCGAGCGCAGGCGCGCCGACGAGGATTCCCTTGTCGGTGCTTGCCTTCAGCGCGGCGATTGCGGCGCCGAGGTTGCCTTCCACCCTGATCGTGTTCTGCCAGGGGAAGTCGCGGCGCGAACCGGACACGACGTACTTCGTCTTGGCCTCGAGCTTGAGTGCCCACTCGCGCATGGCGCGCGGCGCGTGCTCGTCGCGGGCCACGGCCGGCCAGGCGCCCTCCATCAGTTCGTAGGTGTTGCGCCCGAACAGGATCGCGCCGTGCTGGTCCATGAGCTGCGTCCAGTAATCGTGCAGTTCATCGTCTGCGATCCCCTGCGTGTGATCGATACAGCCGTCCAGTGTCACGTTGAGACCGAAGGTGACAAGGCCCATGGCGTGGCATCTTACGAGAGGCGCGGCTTGCGGACAACACTCACCGCTTCATCGCGATGTCGGCCGACCTATGGCGTCACACTCAGCCGGAGGCCTACCTCCGGATGGCGATGCACCAGAGCGGAAACGACTTGGACTGCGGTTCCGCCAGTGTCGTGCCGCCGACCTCGAGCACTGCCGTTCGGCAGACCTCGACGCT
>JAEZDP010000167.1 GCA_023418055.1 Acidobacteriota bacterium | reverse complement strand
CGCTCGTGGATGCCCTGACGCCCGGCTTCGGGGGCACGCGCTACGGCGCGGCCGTCGAGGCGGCGCGCGGGCTGCTCGACGGCCGGCCCGGCCGGCTGGTGATGGTCACCGACCTGCAGGCCCGCGGCTGGGCACAGGGCACCGCGAGCCTGGCCGACGATGTCGACCTGCAGGTGCTGGGCGTCGGTCGTCGCGTCGACAACGTGCTGGTGCGTGATCTCACGGTCCAGCCGACGATGGCGCGCGCCGTCGTGAGCAACGCGGGCAGCACCGAGGCCGAGGTGCGGCTGCGGCTCCTGCGCGGCGACGAGGAAGTGGCCTCGCAAGTGGTGGCGCTAAGCGGCAACACCGCCACCGACGTCGAGCTGCGCGGCACGTTCGCGCCCGGCGGCTACGTCGTGCAGATCGACGACCCCGCCGGCCTGGCGGGGGACGACCAGCGGGCCTTCGTGCTCGGCGACGCGGCGCCCCTCCGTGTCCGGGTGCTTCTTGGCGAGCCCACCGATGAGCCGTCGGCGTATTTCCTCGAACGCGCGTTCGGCGCGCTCGGCAGCGACCAGGGACCGGGCTTCGCCGTGAGTGCCGTGACGGGCGTGGACGCGTTGCAGGCCACCACGCCGGCCGCTGCCGATCTGACGGTCTGGATGGCGGCGACGGGCATCGACCGTCGGCAGGTGGGGGCGCTCGAGGCCTACGTGCGTGGCGGCGGCCGGCTGCTGGTGGCGTGCGGCCCCTCGCTCGACCCCCGGGTGGCCGACGTCGTGACGCGGCCCTTCGGCCTGGCGCTGTCGATGCCCTCCGAGGCTCGGGCTGGCACGCCTCCTGGCGGTCTCGTGGCCGACGACCCCCGGCATCCGCTGCTGGCCTCGCTCGGCGAGGCGCGGGTGGCGCTGGCGCGGGCCCAGGTGTCGCGTGCATGCACGCTCGACGTCTCGGCGCCGGCGACGGTGATTGCGCGCTTCGGTGACGGCCGGCCCGCGCTGGCCGAGGCACGGCTGGGCGATGGTGTGCTGCTGGTGCTGGCCACCGACCTGGCCCGGCAGTGGAACGACCTGCCCGTCGTGCCGGCCTTCCTGCCGCTCGTCGGCGAGATGACTGCGCACCTGCTCGGGCGTCGCGACCCTCGCTATCTCACCGTGGCCGAGGTGCGTGATGCCCGGTACCGTCGCCCGGGCGTATGGCCGATCGGGCATGAGGGGCAGCCCGTGGCGGTCAACGTGGACGTCTCCGAGTCCGACCAGGCGCGGCTCACCGACGTCGAGTTCCACGAGGCGGTGACACGACCTGCCGCCGACACGGCCCGCGTGGAGACCGCGCAGGCCGTCCAGTCGGAACAGGGACAGAATCTGTGGCGCTACGGCCTGATGCTGCTGGCGGCGGTCCTCGTCGCCGAAAGCGTGCTGGCGCGGCGACCGCGACCAACTGGGGAGGTGAGCGCGTGACGGCCTCGGCAGAACAGCTCCGGAGCGGCCTCGACGGCCTGGCACGCGCGTGGTGGCGGGTGCGGTGGGTGCGGCGCCTGGCTGTGACGACCGGCGCGCTGGCGCTGCTGCTAGTCATCTGGGCCGCCACCGACTGGTGGCGCCCGCTTGGTCGTCTCGGCCTGCTCTCATGGGGGGCGCTCGCGACGGCCGCCGCGGTGGCTGCGGCGGTGTGGCTGGCGGTGCAGTGGTCGCGTCGTCCCTCGCCGGCGCGGATGGCGCTGCTCGTCGAGGAGCGGTGCCCCGAGATCGACGCGCCCATCAGTGCTGCCCTCGACCCGAAAGCTGTCGACGGACCGCTCGGCGTCCTCGTCGTCGAACAGGCGGCCGCGGCGGTGGACCGCATCGACGACACCCGCGTCGTCGACCCGGAGGAGCGTCGGCGGGTCCTGCTGGTGGCCGGCGCGGCGGCGGTGGGGTTGCTCGTGGCGAGCTCCGTGTCGGCACCGGTCGTCTCGCGCGCCGCGCGGACGTGGCAGTTCACGATCGCGCCCCCGCAGGTCGTGCTCCACGTGGTGCCTGGCGACCAGCGCATCGTCCGCGGTAGTCCGCTGCGGATCGAGGCACGCATCGAGGGCGTGCCCGACGGCGTGCCCTATGCCACTCCGCGTCTCGTGGTGCAGGATGGCGACCGCGAGGCCGCGGGGGAGTTCGTCCCGGTGGCCGGCGGCGCCTACGCCCTCGACCTCGAGGCGGTGACCCGCGACTTCAGCTATCGCGTGGAGGCGGGCGGACTCGTGTCGAGCCGCTACCGGGTCGAGGCGCTCGACCGGCCGTCGGTGACGCGCATCGACCTGGCCTACGTCTACCCTTCGTTTTCGGGTCTCGACCCTCGCGAAGAACCGGACAGCGGCGACATCTATGCCCCCGCCGGCACCACGGTCACCGTGAAGGTTGAGGCCACCAAACCCCTGCAGCGGGCGATGCTGGTGCCGACCGAAGGCGTGGCGGAAGCACCCCTGCCGTTGGAGCTGGTCGGCGAGCGCGGCGGCACGGTGAGCTTCGAAGTGAAGACCGATGGCGCCTACCGCATCGCGCTCGTCGACCGTGACGCGCTCGACAGTGCGGGCGACACCGAGTACTTCGTGCGCGTGATGGACGACCGGCCCCCGGACGTGCGCATCCTGCGCCCGGCTGGCGACCGCGGGGCCACGCGCCTCGAAGAGGTGACGATCGAGGCACGCGCCGAAGACGACTACGGCGTGCAGCAACTCGACCTCGTGTACGCGGTGCGGGGCGGTGCCGAGAAGGTGGTGCCATTGGCGGGCAACGGGCGCAGCACGGCGGCATCTGGGCGCCACACCCTGTACCTCGAGGACCTCGACGTGCAGCCCGGCGACTTCATCACCTACTACGCGAGGGCGCGGGACATCGGGCGCGGCAAGCGGTCCACCGAGGCGCGCAGCGACATCTTCTTCCTCGAAGTGCGTCCGACGGCCCAGGAGTTCATGGCCGCGCAGGCATCGGGCGGGATGAACATGGCCGGAGGCGATGCCGACGACCTCATCGCAGCACAGAAGGACGTGGTCGTGGCCACCTGGAAACTCGAGCGCCGCTCGACAGGCGGGCGATCGGCCTCCGACATCCGTGCGGTGGCCGACGCGCAGGACGCCGTCCGCGAGAAGACCGAGGCGCAGGCGGCCCAGAGCGGCATGGTGTCGGGCCAGCAGCGGCGCCGGCGGGGCCCGGCCATCGAGCCCGAGCCCTCGCCGCTGCTGGGTGCGGTCGACGCGATGGTGCGCGCGACCGAGCAGTTGCGCGCCCTCGACACCGCCACGGCCATCCCTCACGAGATGGAGGCGCTCAACCAGTTGCTGCGTGCGCAGGCCGAGATCCGTCGCCGGCAGATCCAGCAGCAGCAGTCGGGCGGCGGGGGCGGACGCGGCCGGTCGGGCAACGAAGACCTGTCGGCGCTGTTCGATCGCGAACTGCTGCGGCAGCAGGGCAGCCAGTACGAGCAGCGCAGCAACGTCGAATCACGAGCCGAGGCCGACGAGAACCCGGCGCTCGACAAGATCCGCGAACTCGCCCGGCGCCAGGACGACCTGGCCCGCGAGCAGCAGGCCCTGGCCCGCGAGCAGAACCAGCTCCCTGCCGAGGAGGTGAAACGCCGGCTCGAACGGCTGACCCGCGAGCAGGAGCGGCTGCGGCAGGAGACGCGGCAGCTGTCGCAGCAGTTGCAGCAGGGGCAGAACGCCTCGGGCCGGCAGGACGAGGGCAGTCAGCAGCCACAGCAGGGGGCGGAGGCGGGGGAGCAGGCGCAGGACGGACAGTCGGGATCGTCGTCGGGTCAGCAGGGACAGGCCGAGGCACAGCAGGCAGGACAGCGTGGAGGCCAGCCGAGCGGGGCCTCGGCGTCC
>JAEZDP010000124.1 GCA_023418055.1 Acidobacteriota bacterium | reverse complement strand
GGCTCAGTGCGCCGATGAACGGCGCGTATTCGAAGAAGCCGTCGTTGGGCGGCACGGCCGGGGCCAGTTGCCCCCCTGCCGGCGTGGCCAGCCCGGCCGGGCGGAAGTTCGGAGCCTCGAGGTTGTAGGGATCCACGAGCCCGGGGTCCACCACGCGGACACTCGCGTCGTTCATGAACGGCAGGCTGGCAGGCGAGAACTGCGCCCCGGCGCGGGTCTGGCCGTTGCCGAAGAAGATGCTGTGCCGGATGCTCAGCGCCCCCTCCTGCGCCTGCGCGATCGACGCCGATCCGTTGATGTCCAGCCCCCAGCCCTTGAAGCCCATCACGATGGCGTTGCGGATCGTGGTCGCCGTGCCACGACGCAGCACCATGCCGATGTTGCTCTCGTTGCCGAACCGCGTCGTGGGATCCCCGACGAGTGTCATGTTGTAGATGGTCGGATTGGCACGCGGCAGCAGGTTGTTGTTGATGTCGTTGTTGTCGGCCTCGATGCCCATGTCCGCATCGTCGCCGCGCTGCTGCGCGATGAGGTACTGCACGCGGCCGATCCAGCCGAACGTCCAGTCGAGGCTGTCGTCGCGGATGGCGGTGAGCACGGCGTGCTTGATGTCCACGGTGCCGCCGAAGAACTCGACCCCGTCGTCGCGGTTCATCTTGACCTGCACGTAGTCGACCTCGGTGCCGCGGCCGACGCCCTGGAACGCGATGCCGTTGAGCTCGTTGTCGGGGCTGAACTCGATGCCCGCGAACTCGACACGCACATACCGGAGGATGCCGCTGTTGTCGTCGGGATCGTCCCCGCCGTACTCGCCCGTGGCGCCTTCACCGATGGCGACACCGCCGGGCACGTTCACCGGGGCACGGCCGTTGATGATGAGCCCGCCCCAGTCGCCACGGTTGCGCGTGCCGACCGGCTGGTCCGAGGTGAAGACGATGGGGGCGCTGGCCGTCCCGGCGGCATTGAGGCGCCCGCCGCGTTCGACGATGAGCGTGCCCAGCGTGGCGAGTTCGCCGGCGATGAGCGTGCCCGCCTCGATCTGCATCACGCCGCCGTCAGCGACGAAGACCGCGCCGCGCAGCACGTAGACGGTGTCGGCCGTGAGCGTTACCGTCGAGGCGATGCGCCCCTGGATGACCCGGACGGGGCGGCTCTCGCCGGGCACCGAGAAGGCCGGGCCGATGTTCTGCTGGCCGAGGATGGTCACGCCATGGCTCGCGGTCAGCACCGCCATTGCGGCGACGAGGATGCAGGCGCGCGTGGCGCGTGCGGGGGTGGGAAACGTCTTCGCGAATGTCATCGGGATGAGCCCTCAGAAGGCGTTGAAGCTGAACGAGACGCCGTAGGTGCGTCCGAGTTCGAAGAGGCGCTGCTGCAGCCCGCCCTGCGTGAACTCGTAAGGGTCGTTGGTCACGTTGTCGACGTTGAGCCGCAGGGTGAGCTTGTCGAACACCCGCTGCGTGTAGACCAGGTCGAGCTGGTTGCGGCTCTTCTGGAGGATGTCCGGCAGGCCGGACGCGCCGACGTCGGTGATGCGCGAGCCGACCAGGTTGTAGAGCGCGCGCACCGCTCCAGGCCCCATGCGCAGTTCGGCCAGCACGTTGGCGAGGTGGCGCGACTGCCCGGCAAGCGGGCGGCTCAGTGAGGTCTGCACCTGCGTCGCCGCGGCCGTGAGCGTGACGTCCGACTCGATGAACGAGTAGTTCGCCCCGACGAACACCGCATCGGTGAGCCGCTTGCGCGCCTCGAGTTCGACGCCGAAGTTGGTGGCGCTCTCGGCGTTGGTGTAGGACGTCCGGATGTTCGCGGTCGGCTCGAGGATGCGCTCGATGGGCCGGTCGAAGTGCTTGTAGAACGCGCTGACGGCCAGCACCTCCTCGGCACGCGGGAAGAGTTCGTATCGGACGTCGACGTTCTGGATGATGGCCTGCTGCAGGCCCGGGTTGCCGACCGAGCCTCGACCGCCCACCACGTCGGTGAACTCGAAGGGCGCCAGCTCGCGGAACTCGGGGCGATTGGCCGTCTGGCTGAAGCCGACACGCAGGTTGGCTCGCGGGGTCACCGCGTAGACCATGTTGACGGCGGGGAAGAGGTTCGTTTCGTCAAGCCGCGACTGAATGAGGTCGGGCTCGAACGCGAGGCTGAAGAGGTCGCGCGTGTTGACGTCCTGCCGGAACTGCTCCACGCGCAGACCGCCGATGAGGCGCGTGCGGGCCGTCAGCGACACGTCGGCCATCGCGAAGCCCGCAGCCACCTGCTGTTTGGCGTCGTAGAAGTCGGTGGTGCGCGTTTCTTCCTTCAACTCGAAGCGCGGCCCGATGTTGTCGGGCGCAAACAGCACTTCGGGCGCGGCCTCGAGGTCGAGCCCGGTGAGGCTGAGGGGCACCAGGCGGAAGCGGCGCGACTGGAAGTCGCGATCGCGCTTCAGGAACGACCCGCCGAACTTGAGCTGCGTCGGCCGTCCGCCCGCGGCGGTCAGCACCGACCAGCTCGCCGTGCCGTCGATCGTCGAGTCGTCGAGCGCGTTGAACATCCGGAAGCCACTCTGCGAGAGGTCGGCGAATTGGAACGGCTGTCCGGGAATCTGCTGGTAGACCGTCTCACGCAGGTCGGGCTCGTCACGTGTGGCCTGGCCGTAACCCACCCGCCACTCCAGCTGGCTGTTGCTCAAGCCCTGGAAGAAGTGCTCGCCGCTCACGTTGTTGGTCGCGATGTTCTCTTCCACCCAGAAGAGCCGCGTGGCGCGCTGGTTCCGCCCGGCCTCGCCATTGAAGCCCTCGTACGCACGCGCTTCGTCCTTGCCGCTGTGTGTGAGGAAGTTCTCGAACGACAGTCGATGGCTGGGTGCGAACTGGTAGGCGAGGTTGACCACCCCGGCCAGCGTGCCGCGACGGGTGCCGTACTCGAAGTCGTAGTCCACGAATTCCTCGAGCGCGTTGTTGTCGCCAATCGTGTAGGTGACCTGCCGGTCGGTGTTGTACTGCTCGCGGTAGGTCTGCGTGAGGCTGGCCACCACGCCGAGCTTGCCGAAGCGGCTGCCGTAGACGAAGCCGAAGTTCTGGTTCGGGTCGCCGGTGCGCGGCGAGGTGGACCAGTTGTTGTCGAAACCCTCGGCAAAGCGCTCGATCTGTGCGGGCGTGAAGCCCACGTCGGGCGTGAACCGCCCCGCGCCGCGGATCACCTTGG
>JAEZDP010000096.1 GCA_023418055.1 Acidobacteriota bacterium | reverse complement strand
TACCGACAGGAACCCGCCATGGCTGCGGACGATGGCAAGCGAGGTGGAGAGCCCAAGGCCCGTGCCTCGTCCGGTCTCCTTGGTGGTGAAGAACGGCGAGCTGTTCGACGCTGCGACGCTCGACACGGTGTGGCCCGAGGCACGACCGCTGCCGAAGCCGTTCTGGTGGGGGACAGAGCCCTAGGCGGGGACGGCGTGGGGGAAGGCGCGGCGGCACCGCAGGCTCGAGAACGACGCCAGAGGCGTGGGGGAGGGGGCCACTGCGTGCAAAACGCCGGGAATCGAGACCTGACCCCCCGGTTCGTCTCTCAGTCCCCCGCCACCTCCCGCAACACGCGCAGCAGCTGGTCGGCTTCGTACGGCTTGGTCACGAAATGCACCAGCCCGATGTCGGCCGCCTTCACCGCGTTCCCGGTCGCGCCCAGTCCACTCGACCCGATCACCCGGACGTCGGGGTCCAGCGCGCGCAGCGCGAGGACGGTGGCCGGCCCGTCCATCACCGGCATCGTCATGTCGGTGACCACGATCGGACGCCGACGCCGGTGCTCGGCATAGAGCACGACCGCCTCGGCGCCATGCGCCGCCGTCACCACCTCGTAGCCGTTGTGTTCGAGCGCCCGCTTCGCCACGCTTCGCACCTGCGGTTCGTCGTCCACGAGCAGCACCAGCTCACCACGGCCGGCCGGGGCCGGTGTCGCCGTCCAGGCAGCGGTCGTCGACGCCCCCGTGTCGAGATCCGCCGGCAGGCACACGGTGAAGACCGACCCGCGCCCCGCCTCCGACCGTACCGACAGGAACCCGCCATGGCTGCGGACGATGGCAAGCGAGGTGGAGAGCCCAAGGCCCGTGCCTCGTCCGGTCTCCTTGGTGGTGAAGAACGGCTCGAACAACTTCTCGAGCACGTCGGTCGTCATCCCGGTGCCCGTGTCGGCCACCCGAATCTCGACATACCGTCCGGGCCGGGCACCTGCCGCGGCGTCCACGGGGACCTCCTCGACGAAGCGGTTGCCGGCCGTCACGGTCAGCTGGCCCCCACCGGGCATCGCGTCGCGCGCATTCACGCACAGGTTCATCAGCACCTGGTGCAGTTGCGTCCGGTCGCCCTGCACACGCCACACGTCATCGGCCACCTCCACGGTGGTGGCGATGGTCTTCGGGAACGTGTCCAGGACGAGCTTCGAGACATCGTCGAACAAGGCGCGCAATTCGAGCGGTCCGTGCACGCTCTCGACGCCCCGGGCAAACGACAACACCTGCCGCACGAGGTCGGCCCCACGCTGGGCGCTGCTCTTGATCGTGCCGAGCAGCTCGTGCCCGACGTCGTCGGTGACCAGCTGCGCCAGGACGTCGAGCGAGAGCAGGATGGGGGTGAGGACGTTGTTGAGGTCGTGCGCCATGCCGCCGGCGAGCGTGCCGATGCTTTCGAGACGCTGGGCACGCAGGAACTGCCGCTCGAGCGCCTTGCGTTCGGTGATGTCCGTCGCGATGAGCAGGACGGCGCGCGGCGCCCTGTGTGCGTCGAGCATCACCGTCCAGCGCGACAGCACCGACACCAGCGTTCCCGCCTTCGTGCGCTGTCGCAGCTCGCCGGTCCAGGTGTGCTCGGCGCGCAAGGCGGCCTCGGCGGCCCGGCGTGTGGACTCTTCGTTGTCCACGGGTCGCGCGTCCCATACGTGGCCGACCATCTCGTCGGCGGTCCAGCCGTAGAGCCGCTCCGCGCCGCGGTTCCAGAACGTCACCCGCTTGTCGAGGTCCAGCACGACGATGGCGTCGTTGGCCTGGTCGAGGACGGCGGCCTGCTCCGCGATGCGGGCCTGGCTCTCGTGCCGTTCGGTCTGATCGGTGAGGCCGCCGAGCATGCCGGTGACGCGTCCCGTGGCGTCGCGCAGGATCCTTGCCCGGTCCAGCACGTGCGCGAACGTGCCATCGGCACGGCGGAAGCGGTACTCGTCCGACCAGGCGTCGTCGCCGGCCTCGAGCGCGCGTGCCAGACCGGTGGTCACGCGGTCGTGGTCCTCTGGATGCAGACCGTCCGACCAGAAGGTGATGGTGGGATCGATGCGCTCGCGGTCGAAGCCGAACAGCGTCTCGATGCCCTCGTTCCACGAGAGCCGGTCCGTAGCGAAGGTCCACTCCCAGACGGCGTCGCTGGTGGTGGTGGACAGCAGCCGCAGGCGTTGCTCACTGGCCTGCAGTGCCAGTTCGGCCTCCTTGCGCGCGGTGATGTCGCGGAACGACAGCGCCAGGTCGTCACCGGAGGGATGGACCCGCAACTCCAGCCATCGGGCCGGCGTCGTCGGCGTCTCGAACTCCACGTCGACGGTCGCCCTGTCGCGCATGGCCTGTTCGAGCGGCCCGCGCAACCCGAGCGCGTCCGTCTGGGGGAACACCTCCCACAGGCTGCGGCCGAGCAGCTTCTCGCGAGGCAGACCGATGATCTGTTCGGCCGAGGCGTTGACGTAGCGATACCGCCAGGCGCGGTCGACCAGGCAGAAGCCGTCGGTGAGTCCTTCGAGCGTCGCGGAGAGTTGCTCGCTGAGTCGCATCGCCTCGTCGGCGACCGTGCGCAGCTCGGTGACGTCCTGGAAGGCGCCAATCAGCCGGACGACCGCGCCGCTCGCGTCGCGCTCGGCCTCGCCGGTGGCGCGCACCCACCGCCGCCGGGCGGCTCCAGTGATGACTTCGACCTGGAGATCGAACGGCGTGCCGTCGCGGGCGGCACGCTCGAGCGCGTCGAGGATCGAGGCGCGGCATTCGTCGGGGTAGATGCGCATCGCCTCGTCGAGCGCGGGCTGCCGTCGCGTGGGCCATTCGAGGATGTCGAACATCTCGTCGGACCACGTGGTCGTGTTCGTGCGGAGGTCTGCCGACCCGCCCCCCACGCGCGCCCCCCTGCCCGCCGGTCGAAGCAGGGCCAGACTTTCGCGCAGTCGCACGTCGCTTGCCGATTCGGCGTCGATCGGGCCCGATGGGCCGCGAGAATCCAGTTCTGCCATCGGATGCCCCGATGGCCCGAGTATATCGCCCACCATCGACACGGCGTGGTGTGCGTGACGGGCGTCGAGGCCTGAGCGCGTCTCACTGGGTCGGCGCGAGGTTCACCGCGATCCAGCGCGTCATGGCGTCGAGGGCGTCGGTGTCGCGCAGGACGCTCCCGAGGGGGGCCATCTGCGACGACGGCGAGCGTGATCGCATGCGGACGAACATCGCGCTCTCCTCAGGCTTGCCGGCGCGCAGCAACACGCTGCCGCCAGGAGGCTGCCCGGGCACCTGCCAGCGTGTGGGCTGCTCGAGCAGCCTCGCCACCACCGCATCGGCGTCGGCGACCACGTCGCGGTAGGCCAGCGACGCGTTGAACCCGGCGATGGCGCCTTGCCCGTCGTGGCACATCCCGCAGTTGGCCGCGAGGTAGCCGAGCATGGCGCGTGTCGACGGGTCGGCGGTCGCGATGCGCGGCGGCGCCGAGAGGCGGGCGGGCCGGGCTGGCGAGAGCCGCCCTTCCGTCTCGAGGGTTTCGAGCGTGACCATGCCCGGGGCCAGCGGCTCGCCGTGCGGGGCCGCCGGGTCGCGGTCGGTGGACAGTTGCAGCGCGTTGAACCCGAGCACGCGCACGCGAGCGCCCTCCCCATGGCAGGCGGCGCAGTCGCCCTGTCCGGGGATGCTGTGGCGCCGGCCCGGTGCCACTTCGACGTGGCCCGGGAGCCCCTCTTCGGGAGCCAGCACCGCGTCGGTGCCCGTCTCGTTCCAGACGTACGCCCCGGACAGCCACCGGTTCGGCGACACTCTCCAGAACACCCGCGTCTCGACGCGCCGGCCGTCGAGGCTGAACTCCTTCCAGAGCCGCGTCCCGACCGGGAAGTCCCAGGCGTACTCGTCGGTGGCGTCGATGGTCGCCCCTGCGGGCAGCAGTACCCAGCGCCGCTTGGTCATGCCGTCGGACCACAGCGGGTACTGGGGGGAGAATGCACGCACGCCAGCGGCTGGCGTGTGCAGCTGATCGTCGGCGTAGAGCCCCGTGTCGACGAGGCGAGGGGGCAGCACGAGGGTGTCGGCCGCCAGCCCGTGCTCGCCTGCGGTCATCGGCCCGGAGCGGCTGGCCGGGACGGCTGCCACCCACATCGATGCGAGCAGCAGCGACCCGGTGGCCGTCACCCATCGGTTCACGGCTGCGCCTCGGGCGGATCGACGGGCGCGGGGACGCGGTTGTGGACCGGCTCGAGCGACTGCAGATAGGCAAACAGCGCGCGGATGTCCGCATCGTTGAGTGCGCCGACCACAGGCCACGGCATGGGCGGCAGCAGCGGGCGTCCCTTCCCTTCATGTCGTCCGGTCTTCATCGTCGCGATGAAGGTTTCCGCGGTCCACTTGCCGAGGCCAGTCTCGGGGTCCGGCGTGAGGTTGGCGGTGAAGCTCACGCCCCAGGGGCCGGCAAACGCGGTGTTGGTGGCCGAGCCCATCCACACCCACGGGCCTGGGGGAAGTGCTGGTGGTGGCGGCATCACCATGTCGGCGGGATGACCGGTCAAGGCGCGCGACATGTCCGGCTCCGGACCCTTGGGGCCCATCTTCCAGGGCGTGTGACAGTCGTGGCATCCCATGGTGCGCACGAGATAGGCGCCCCGCTCGATCGCGGCGGCGTCCACGCCTGACGTCGTCCCGGCGGCAGGAACGGCGTGCAGCAGCTTCCAGCCCATGGCCCCGGGGAACGCGGCGAGCACCAGCGCCAGCGCGCCGGTCGTCAGCAGATTCGAGTGCATGCAAGGTCTCCCTGGCGGCGGAAAGATGACGAGGGATGACGTGCCGCCGAAGGAGAGAACGACGCCGCTGGCCAACCCGCACCACCGCGTGCGCAATGGAACCGGGGAGCGGCGGCTACGTCTCTAGAGAGTTTGTCAGGCGGGGTTGGCGCCCAACGTCACGACGACCGCTGTGATGTTGTCGTGGCTGTCGGCCTCGGCCAGGGCGGCCTCGACCAGGGCCTGCGTCGCGCGGGCAGGTTCGGGGGTGGCGCGCAGAATCTCGGCAATCCGCTCGTCGTCGAGCACGCCGTGGAGGCCGTCGCTCGAGAGCAGCAGCGTGAAGTCTCCCGTCTCGATCTCGATGACCTCCACGTCGAGGTCGGGCTTGGCGCCCACGACCGAGGTCAACACGTTCCGCATGGGGTGCTGCCGCGCCTTCTCCACCGACACGCCGGCCTGGCGTGCGAGCATCGACGCCCACGAGTCGTCTTCGGTCAGCCTGTCGAGTCGGCCCTCACGCAGGGCGTACACGCGGCTGTCGCCCACGCTGGCGATGGCCAGCGACGGTCCGGCTTCGAGGACGATGCTGAGCGTGGTGCCCATGCCGGTGTAATCGGCGGCCTCTTCGGCATGGCGATGCACACGGCGGTTGGCCAGTTTCACGGCCGTCATCAGCCGGTTGGCGTTGATCGACAGGCGGGGGTTCACGCCGAACGGCCAGGTGAAGTCGTGGCTGCTGGCGCTGCGGGCGATGAAGCCGAGCGCGGCTTCACTGGCGACCCGCGAGGCGACCTCGCCTGCCAGGTGGCCGCCCATGCCGTCGGCCACGCAGGCAAAGCCCACGTCGAGGTCCCACAACATGAAGTCTTCGTTGTGGCCGCGCGAGTTACCGGGGTGCGTGAGGCCGTGCACGAGCATGGCGGCGGTCGGGGCGTGAGGGGTGCGGGCTCTGGCGTGTGCACCGGGCGCGCCCGATGCGTTGAAGGAGTATAGCCCGGGCCGGGCGGAGCAGGCCTATAATGACGCCGCCCTGCAAGCAGCGAGTGCCACGCGCCGCGTGACGCCGGACACCGCGAGTGAACACCCATCCCACGCACATCGGCGCCTACGAGGTGGTCCGGCTGCTCGGTCGTGGCGGCATGGGAGCGGTGTATCTCGCGCGAGACCCGGCCATCGGGCGCCTCGTGGCCATCAAGCTGCTGCGGGAGGGCGTCGAGAGTGAGGAACTGCGTGAGCGCTTCGCCCGAGAGGCCCGCGCGGCCGGCGGACTGAGGCACCCCAACATCGTCACCATCTTCCAGGCCGGTCCGCACGAACCCGAGCCGTACCTGGTGATGGAGTACATCCCGGGCGACACGCTTGCGCAGGTGATCGAACGGCGCCTGCCGCTCTCGGTGCCCCGCAAGCTCCGCATCATCGAAGAGGTCTGTCACGGCCTGGCGTATGCCCACCGGGCGGGCATCGTGCATCGCGACGTCAAGCCGGCCAACATCCTGGTCGACTCGGACGGCATCGTGAAGATCCTGGACTTCGGCATCGCGAGGATGGGCGAGGCCGGGCTCACGCGGGGCGGGATGGTCGTCGGGTCGCTCAATTACATGGCGCCCGAGCAAATCGACCCCGGGACGGCCGACCATCGCAGCGACGTCTTTGCCGTGGGCCTGGTGCTGTACGAGCTCCTGGCCTACCAGAAGGCCTTCCCCGGGCAGGATTTCTCGGTCTTCCATCGCATCCTGCACACCGAGCCGGCCCCGCTCGCCACCCTGTGCGAGGGCATCGCGCCCGATCTGGTGGAGATCGTCGGGCGCGCGCTGCTGAAGAACCCCGACGAGCGGTATCAGGATCTGGCGGGGATGCGAGCGGCGCTGAGCCGCGTGCGGATGCGGCTGCGGCGCGGGTACGAGGACATGTCGGACGAGGGGCCGCTCGTGATGCCCGTCGCGGCACCTTCCGAGTCGGATGCGGTGACCGAGGTGCAGCCGGTGGCTCCGGCGCTGGGTGCTCCTGGGACCGTTTCACGCGGAGACGCGGAGGAACGCTCACGCGGAGGCGCGGAGGAAGTCACGCGCGGAGACGCGGAGGCGGGGGCACGCGGAGACGCGGAGGGTCGTCGAAGGGAGGCGGAGGAGCGGGCGCGCCGCGAAGCCGAGGAGGCCGCACGCAAGGCCGAGGAGGAACGCCAGCGTCGCGAGGCAGAGGAAGCGGCGCGGAAGGCTGCCGCCGAGGAGGCCGCGCGCAAGGCCGAGGAGGAACGCCAGCGTCGCGAGGCCGAGGAAGCGGCGCGGAAGGCTGCCGCCGAGGAAGCCGCGCGCAAGGCGGAGGAGGAACGCCAGCGTCGCGCAGCGGAGGAAGCGGCGCGTAAGGCGGCGGAGGAGCAGGCGCACCGCGAGGCGGAGGAACGCGCACGGCGCGAAGCGGAGGAGGCCGCACGCAAGGCCGAGGAGGAACGCCAGCGTCGCGCAGCGGAGGAAGCGGCCCGCCAGGCGGTGGCAGCGGTAGCCGCCCGGAAGGCGGAGGAGGAGCGCCAGCGTCGCGAAGCCGAAGAAGCGGCCCGCAAGGCGGCGGAGGAGCAGGCGCGCCGCGAGGCGGAGGAAGAACGCGCACGACGCGAAGCCGAGGAGGCCGCGCGCAAGGCCGAGGAGGAACGTCAGCGCCGCGAAGCCGAAGAAGCGGCACGCAAGGCGGCGGAGGAGCAGGCACGCCGCGAGGCGGAGGAACGCGCACGACGCGAAGCCGAAGAAGCCGCGCGCAAGGCCGAGGAGGAACGCCAGCGTCGCGCAGCGGAGGAAGCGGCCCGCCAGGCGGTGGCAGCGGTAGCCGCCCGGAAGGCGGAG
>JAEZDP010000032.1 GCA_023418055.1 Acidobacteriota bacterium | reverse complement strand
GTGCCAGATCGTGCAGCACGCTGCGGCTCAAGACCTGACCCCCGCTCAGAACTCCCACACCCCCACCAACCCCTCCAGCCGCAGCCGCGCCCGGCCGAACGTCCGCGTGTCGGCGGCCACCGCCCGCCGCAGCGAACACTGCAGCGACGTCATGCCCAGAGGCGCCTCGCTCACCGTCGCCCGCAGGCGCGTCACGCCCACCGTGGCGCTGAAGCCTGCGCCGCGCTCGTCGACCGGCACCAGCACCTCGAGGTGCCCGCGCAGAAATCGCGCCGCCTCTCGCGACAGGCTGAAATCGATGGCCGTCACGTCCCGCAGCAGGAACTCGTCGCGCGGGCGCGCGGTCACCGTCGCGGCGTATCGCTCCAGGACGTCGGCCGCCTGCGTGGTCCGGGCCGTGGTGAGGTGCGGCCGCCAGCGTGCCAGGAACTCGTGGTGGTACTCCATCGACCACACATGCATCCCGCCGTGTCGATCGGGTTCCGCGCATGCCATGTGGAACCACGGCACGTGGCCGCCGTCCGTCGGCCGTTCGACCAGCACCACGCGCGTCGTCCCTACCCGGTTCGCCCACGCGTCGGCCACTGTCGGCGTGTCGCCGCCATCGAGGTCGAACGCGAGGCCCGCGTGCCCGGGCGGGCCCTGCGGCCCGTCGTCGAAGAACTCGAGGTAGGTGTGCTCCCCGTAGAGATACAGGCCCGTGTACGACCAGTCGGCGCGCGATGTCGTGCGCTCGTCACGCGGGGCGAAGGTGGTGCCGAGCCAGGCCGTCTCCTGCAGGGCCCGATACGTCGGCGAGTCCAGCACCCGGTAGCAGTGGTTGAGCCTCACGTGCACGTGCATGTGGCGTCACTGTAGCGTGTCGGCGGGTCGTCGTGCCGACACGCGCGGTCCACGGAAGCACACGACGAACAGCACCAGCACGGCCACCGCCCCCCACGCAGGCAGGCTCCAGATGGTCTGCCAGTCGTAGGTGAGAGACTCCCCGGTGCCGGCGGCCAGCTGATGGGCCGCCAGCGTGCGGCCCGCGAGCAGCGTGCCGACAAATGATCCGGCACCCCACAGGATGAACGCGATGAACCCCTGCGCCGCGCCTCTGATGCGCTCGTTCGCCTCGTCGTCCACGTACAACTGCCCGGCGATGAACAGGAAGTCGTAGCAGACCCCGTGCAGCAGGATGGCCGAGAACACGAGGGGCGCCTGCAGCCCCTCGGCACCGACGCTTGCCGACAGCGCGAAGTAGCGCAGCGCCCAGGCCAGGATGCCGATGACGATGGTCTTCTTGTACCCGAAGGTCTTGAGGAACAGCGGCAACAGGAGCAGGAAGAGGACGTCCGAGGCCTGATTCAGCGTCATCTTCGCGGCCATGTGCGTCCACTCCAACTCGGTGAGGTAGATGCCCATCATCACGAAGTAGAAGTAGAGCGGGATGCAGATGAGGAACATGCTCGCGATGAAGATGGCAAACGACGGCTTCTTCAACAGCGCCAGCGCATCGAGCCCGAGCACCTCGCCGAGCCTGACGTCCGCGCCGGTCTTGCGCGGGGGCGTGTGCGGCAGGGTCAGCGCGAACAGCCCGAAGACGACTGAAGCACCGCCGGCCAGATAGAACTGCGCGGACGATTGTTCGGCCTGCATCAGGCTGAGCACGATGCCCCCCGCGATCCAGCCCACGGCGGACATCACCTTGACGCGCGGGAAGTCGGCGCGCGGATCGGCGAGATGGTGCAGCGACAGCGAGTTGCCCAGCGCCAGTGTCGGCACGTACAGGGCGCAGTAGAGGATCAGTGTGGCGTAGAAGCTGCCGAAGGTGGCCATCTGCGGCAGCAGACACAGCACCAGCCCGCCGGCGATGCCGAAGCCCGCCAGCAGCCGCTCCGAGGCGAAGTAGCGGTCGGCGACGAGCCCGACGAAGAACGGCGAGATCATCGCGCCGATGGCGAAGGCGCCATACGCGAGGCCGATCTGTCCGCCGTCGAAGCCGAGGGTGTTGGCGAGGTACGTCCCGAGGCTGACGTACCAGGCACTCCAGATGAAGTACTGGAGGAACATGAAGGCCGCCAGGCGGACCTTGAGCGCGTGCTGTGTCATCGGGATCGGTCTCAGATCTGCTTGAAGATCGTCTGCAACTGGAGGTTCGACGTGCCTTCGTAGATCTGCCCGATCTTGGCGTCGCGATACAGCTTCTCGACGGGGTAGTCCTTCACGAAGCCGTAGCCGCCAAAGAGGTTGACGGCCAGCGACGCCGTTCGCTCCGCCGTCTCGGAGGCCTGCAGCTTGCACATCGCGGCCTCCTTCAGGAACGGCAGGCCGGCGTCCCTGAGGCGTGCGGCGTTGTAGGTGAGAAGGCGCGCCGCCTCGACCTCCATGGCCGCTCGCGCCAGCTGGAACTGCACGCCCTGGAAGTCGGCGATCGCGCGTCCGAACTGGGCGCGCTCGCGCGTGTAGCGCAGCGCGTGATCGAGGGCGCCGGCCGCCAGCCCCAGCATCTGCGCGGCAATGCCGATCCGCCCTTCGTTGAGCGTCTCGATGGCCACCTTGTACCCCTGGCCCACGGCGCCGAGCACGCGATCGGCGGGTACCAGGCACCCGTCGAAGAGCAGCTCGGTCGTGCTGCTGGCGCGGATGCCGAGCTTGTCCTCCTTGTGTCCCACCGTGAAGCCCGGCGTGTCGCGGTCGACCACGAAGGCCGTGATGCCTTTGTAGCCCGCCCCGGGATCGACCGTCGCAAAGACGATGAAGCGCGACGCTTCGGCGCCATTGGTAATCCAGAGCTTTCGGCCGTCGAGCCGATAGCCGTCGGCCATCGGCGTGGCGCGCGTGGCGAGGGCGAACGCATCGCTGCCGGATCCCGCTTCCGACAGCGCGTACGCCCCCACCTCGCGCGAGGCCAGCGCCGGCAGCCAGGCGGCCTGCTGGGCCTCGGTGCCCCAGCGGCGCACGGCGTTCACGACCAGCGTGTTCTGCACGTCCACGATCACGCCGACGGCTGGATCCACGCGCGACAGCTCCTCGACGGCCACGACGGCATGGAAGAACGTCCCGCCGGCGCCGCCGTACGCCTCCGGCACCTCGATGCCCATCAGCCCGAGGTCGAACAGCTTGGGCAGCAGGTCGGGGTCGAGGCGGCCGTCGGCGTCCATCGCGCGGGCACGTGGCGCCAGTTCCGCCGCGGCAAACGCGCGCACACTCTCGCGCAGCAACTGCTCGTCGTCGGACAGGCGGGTCAGCGGCTGTGCAGGCTCGGGGGCTGAGGTCACGGGTTCGTCGGCCGGCAGGGCCGGGGCGTTCCGGCCTGCCGAGGCGTCCTCTCGTCTGAAAGAGTTGGGTCAGCGGGGGCCGGCCCAGAGGACCAGGGCCCCAAGAACCGCGATGGTATCATCAGGATTGCTCATGAAATCTCGAGGTCTGGCGACACTTACCCTGCTGGGCGCGGTGGTGTGGGCGACGGTGTCCGCGCAGCAGCCAGCGCCTCCGGCCCCACCGCAGCCCGCCCCTCCGGCCGAGCCCGCGCCTGCGCAGGGCGGCGACCCGGCCGACCCGGAGGTCGAGCAGGATCCGCAGCCCACGTTCCGGGCCGGCATCAACTTCGTCAGCGTCGACACGATCGTCACCGACCGCCAGGGCAACCCGGTGGACGACCTCACCCCAGAAGACTTCGAGGTGTTCGAAGACGGCCAGCCCCAGGCCATCGAGACCTTCAAGCTCATTCGGGTGGACGGCAGTCCCGATCCGGGTGAGGCCGAGCCGCGGCAGATCACCTCGTCGTATGCCGAAGAAGCGGAGGCGCGTCGCGACGACGTGCGGCTGTTTGTGATCTTCTTCGACGACTATCACGTCCGCGTCGGCACGGGCATGCGTGTCAAGCAGGACATGATTCAGTTCATCCAGACGCAGATCGGTCCGAAGGACATGATCGCGATGATGTACCCGCTGGACCCGCTGCGCGCGGTGAGCTTCACGCGCAACCACCAGGCCGTCATCCGCGCCATCGAGCGGTGGGAGGGGCGCAAGTATCGGTACGTGCCGCCTCGCAACATGATGGAGGAGCGGTACGTGAACTACCCGGTGTCGGTGGTCGAGCGCATCCGCAACCAGGTGAGCCTGTCAGCGCTGCGCGGCCTGATGGTGCGCCTCGGTGGCCTGCGCGAGGGCCGCAAGACGGTGATCGTCGTGAGCGAGGGTTACACCGACTACGTGCCGCCCCAGATCAACGATCCGAGTGCCGCGCTGCCCGGCATCGGCAACCCGAACCGCAACAACCCGATGCTGGGCGACCCGTCGACGGGCGCGGACGCGGCCATGGCGCAGGATCGTGCGCGCTTCTTCGGCGACATGGACATCCGGCAGCAGATGCGCGACGTGTACACCGAGGCCAACCGCAACAACGTCTCGCTCTACATGGTCGACCCACGCGGGCTGGCGGGCTTCGAGTTCGACATCGACCAGGGTGTGGGCCTGAACACCGACAAGGCGTCGCTCGACACCACGCTCGACTCGCTGCGGCTGCTGGCCGAAGAAACCGATGGCCGCGCCATCATCAACCGGAACGACTTGAGTACCGGCCTCAAGCAGATGGTGCAGGATGCCAGCGCCTACTACCTGCTCGGCTACTCGTCCTCCGCGGCACCGACCGATGGCCGGTTCCACCAGATCCGCGTGCGGGTGAAGCGCCCCAACGTCGAGGTCCGCGCCCGGAAGGGCTACTGGGCGCTGCGGCCGGAGGAAGCCGAGGCGATTCTCGCCGGACCTCGGGAGGGTCCGCCACCGGACGTCTCGACGGCCATGGCGGAGATCGAGCGCCCGGGACGCGCCCGCACTGTGCGCTCGTGGGTGGGGTATGCGCCGGGCGAGGGCGGCAAGACCCGCGTGTTGTTCTCGTGGGAGCCCGTCGGCGCCGGTGCCGCCGCGCGCCCTTCCGGGGCGGGCGCAGAGACGGCCACGCAGGTCACCGTGATGGCGGCCAGTGATGCGGAAGGTCCCGTGTACCGCGGGCGTGTGGGAGGCGGTGGCGGCGGGAACGGCGGCGCGCCGCCGGCAGCGGCCACCGGTGGCCAGGTGGCCTTCGAGGTGGCGCCGGGGGCGCTGCAGATGCGGCTCAGTGCCGAGGACGGAAACGGCAGTGTGCTCGACTCCGACCTGCTCGAGTTGACCGTGCCCGACTTCTCGGCCAGTGCCGAACAGGTAGGTACCCCCGCGCTGTTCCGTGCGCGAACCCACCGCGATCTGCAGACGCTCGCTGGCGACGCCGCCGCTCGCCCGACCGCTGCGCGTGCGTTCTCGCGCACCGAGAAGCTGCTCGTGCGCTTCGCGTCCAACGCCGCGGCGCCTTCTGCCCGGTTGCTCAATCGCGACGGCAACGAGATGCAGCCGCTCGCCCTGCGGCCGGCGCCCGACGGCGGTGCGTTCTCGCACGAGACGGAGGTGCCCATTGCCAGCCTTCCCACCGGCGAATTCATCGTCGAGGTGCGGGCGGGCGATGCGGAGGATGCGCCGCGGCAGTTGGCCGGCTTCCGCATCACGTCGTGAGCGTCCCCGGGCACCGGGCGGAGGCGTGGTGGTGGTGACCGACGCCTGCGGCCTGCGCCCAGCGGACGCAGTGTTACCATCGACCGCGTTCCGCCGCTGATGCCTGTCGACCCCGCCACGAAGCCCGCCAGCCGCCGGGACGCCTGGATGGCAGACGTCCGCGGCCCGGCCGTGGCGCTGCGCGGCGAGCGCCTCCCGACGTTCCAGACCATCAGCGGCCACCAGGTCGCCCCGCTGTACGACGCCGCGGACACGGCGGGCCTCGAGTACGCACGCGACCTCGGAGATCCGGGGACGTTTCCCTTCACGCGCGGCATCCACGCCTCGGGCTATCGCGGCAAGCTGTGGACCATGCGGCAGTTTGCCGGGTTCGGCTCGGCCGCCGACACGAACCAGCGCTATCGCGACCTGCTGGCCGCGGGCGGCACCGGCCTGAGCGTGGCGTTCGACTTGCCGACGCTGATGGGCCGTGATCCGGATCATCCGCTGTCGCACGGTGAGGTGGGCAAGTGCGGCGTGAGCGTGATGACCCTCGCCGACATGGCGCAGTTGTTCGAGGGGATCGACCTGGGCGCCGTGTCCACGTCGATGACGATCAACGCGCCGGCCGCGATGATCTTCGCGATGTACCTCGTCGTGGGCGAGCGACAGGGTGTGCCGTGGGCGTCGCTCACCGGCACGTTGCAGAACGACATCCTGAAGGAGTACATCGCGCAGAAGGAGTACATCTACCCACCGCGCCCGTCGATGCGCCTGGTCACCGACGTCTTCGCCTTCTGCGCCGCCCACGTACCGAAGTGGAACACCATCTCGGTGAGCGGCTACCACATTCGCGAAGCGGGGGCGACGGCTGCACAGGAACTCGCCTTCACGTTGCGCGATGGCATCGAATACGTGCAGTGGGGCGTCGAGGCCGGGCTCGACGTGGACGCGTTCGTGCCACGGATGTCGTTCTTCTTCAACGCGCACAACGACTTCTTCGAAGAGATTGCCAAGTATCGTGCGGCGCGTCGTCTCTGGGCCCGCATCATGCGCGAGCGGTTCGGCGCGCGCGACGATCGCTCGCTGAAGCTGCGCTTCCACGCGCAGACGGCGGGCGTGTCGCTCACGGCGCAGCAGCCCACCACCAATGTCGTCCGGACGGCCATCCAGGCGCTGGCCGCCGTGCTCGGCGGCGCCAACTCGCTGCACACCAACTCGCTCGACGAGGCCCTCGCGTTGCCCACGGCCGATGCGGCCACGCTCGCCCTGCGCACGCAGCAGGTGCTGGCCTACGAGAGCGGCATCACCGACGTCGTCGACGCGCTCGGAGGCTCGTACCTCGTCGAGTCGCTCACCGATGCGCTCGAAGCGGAGGCGCTCGCCTACATCGCGACGATCGATGCGATGGGGGGCATGGTGGCGGCCGTCGAACAGGGCTATCCCCAGCGGGAAGTCGGCGACAGCGCGTACCAGTACCAGCAGCGTGTCGAGTCAGGCGCCTACCAGGTCGTCGGCGTCAACGCCCACCAGTCAGACGACGAGCCGGCCATCCCCACGCTGTACATCGACGACACGACGGAGATCGCCCAACGCGCGGCGCTCACGGCGCTGAGGGCCTCGCGCGACGACACGCGGCTGCGCCAGGCGCTGGGCACGCTGCGCGATGTGGCCGCAACCCAAGGCAACCTCATGGTGCCGTTGCTCGAGGCCGTCCGCGCGCAGGCGACCGTGGGGGAGATGTGTGACGTGCTGCGCGACGAGTGGGGCGAGTACACGGAGTGATGCCTCTAACTAATGCCTAATGCCTAATGCCTGATGCCTGATGCTTTCGGCCACATGCCTCGCGCCTTCGGCGCGTGCCGGCCCCTGGCGGCATGTTCGGCTCGAGACGTGCGCGCCCTCCACCTCGCCGTGACCGATTACACTGAGGGGCGCCTGTGACAAGGGACCTCTGACCTGCGACCTGTGACCATGGAAAAGATTCGCGTGCTCATCGCCAAGCCCGGACTCGACGGGCACGACCGTGGGGCCAAGGTGATTGCGCGGGCGCTCCGCGATGCCGGCATGGAGGTGGTCTACACCGGGCTGCGGCAGACGCCCGAGCAGATCGTCGCCGCGGCGCTGCAGGAGGATGCCGACGTGATCGGCCTGTCCATCCTCTCTGGCGCGCACAACCACGTGTGTCCGCGCGTGATGGAGTTGCTGCGCGAGCGCGGCATGGACGACGTGCTCGTGGTGCTTGGCGGCATCATCCCCGATCAGGACGTGCCCGCGCTCGAGGCGATGGGCATTGCGGGCATCTTCCTGCCCGGCACGCCGATGCAGGCCATCGTCGACTTCATCACCTCGCACGTGAAGCCCCGCGGCCTCGCGCTCAGCGGCGAGTCGTAATCGGCAGGCTTCCGCGTCAGCGGCCCGCCGACAAGGTGACCACGCGGTTGGCAACCGGCGGCAGCGTCCGCAGATAGGCGTAGATCGCCGAGAGGTCGGCGTCGGTCATCCCCGCATACGGCGCCCACGGCATCACGGTGTTGGTGCCGCCCGCCTCCACCGGCACGTGTGCCGCCCTGTCGCGGAACCGCGCGAAACGCTCGAGGAACATCGCCTCGGTCCAGGTGCCGATGCCGGTTTCATGCGGCGTCAGGTTCGCCGTGCGGGCAATGGCGCCGCCAGGCATGAGAAATTCCTGTCCCCCGGCGTAGGCGCGGTCGGCGATGGGCGTGCGCGACTCGTCGAGCGGCGTGTGGCACTCCGCGCAGGCGGCGGCCAGCGCCATGTAGCGGCCGTGTGCGACCTGGTCCGAGGGGTTGGGCTTTGGCTCGAAGGCCGCAGGCGCCGGCAGCGTGCGCACGATGATCGAGACGGGAAACTGCAGGTGGCGCGCGGGCACCTCCGACGGGATGGCCGGCAGCGTGCGCAGGTAGGCCACGATGGCCAGGGCATCGTCGCGGTCCATGCGGCCGTAGCGGTGGTACGGCATGATGGGGAAGAGCGCGGTGCCGTCCTTCGACACGCCCTCGGTGAAGGCCCGCAGGATTTCGCCGTCGGTCCACGAGGCGAGCGCGGCCGGCGTGATGTTCTTCGAGACGATCGTGCCTGGCAGGCCCATGCTCTCGTCGAACACCTCGCCGCCCGTCCCGTATCTGGACGCGTCGATGGGACCGGCAAAGCGCGTCCAGTCACGCGGCGTGTGGCAGTCGGTGCACATCGACACGTGGTCCGCCAGATACTTGCCGCGCGCAACGGCCTCGGCTGATGTCGGCGCTTTCACCTCCGGCGCCGGCCCCACCTTGGGGTAGGCCATCACCAGGTACCCCAACCCGACCGCACCCGTGACGACCATCACCGCCACCAACACCGCAATCCACTTGCCCACACGTCGCATCGACATTCTCCGCCCGGCGGGCCCGCGCCCGAAAGGATTGTGAAAACGGCGCTTACTGTAGCAGAGCTTGCCGGCCTTGACGGTTTCGAGGGGGACGACTACGCTCACCACCATGAGTCACACCCTCCTGCTGGCCGACGACAGCGTCACCGTGCAGCGCGTCATCGAGCTCACCTTTGCCGACGAGGGCTTCAAGGTGGTGTCGTTCAGCGACGGGGACGAAGTGGTGGGTTATCTCGAGGCGGGCAATGCGCCCGACGTGATTCTTGCCGACACGACGATGCCCGCGCGTGACGGGTACGATGTGGCGGCCTGGGTGAAGGGACGCGATGCCCTGAACGCCGTGCCGGTGGTGCTGATGACGGGCGCCTTCGAGCCCATCGACGATGCACGAGCCGAAGCTTGCCAGGCCGATGCCATCCTGGTGAAGCCGTTCGAGCCCCAGCAGGTCGTGTCGCTCGTCAAGCGCATGCTGGCGGGCGAGCGTGGCGCCATGCTCGGCGAGTTCGCCCCGCCGCCCCCCGGCGGTGCCGCGGCGGCAGGCGACTCGGTAGTGACCCTTGCGCCTGGGCTCGACACGTACGCGGAGCGCCTCGACCAGCAC
>JAEZDP010000003.1 GCA_023418055.1 Acidobacteriota bacterium | reverse complement strand
CCGCGGAAAACCCCCAGGACGAAAGGATGAGTGTAAGGCAAAAGATGACTGGATCCTGAACCGGATTGCCTATAAAGACCGCAAAAAGTGCGAATCCGGCGCCGGAAAGGAAAACGCATAGCAGCGTGTTGTAGATAATTTTGGAGGCAATGATTGCTTGTGGGCTTACCAGTGAATAGTAATAGATGGAGAGGCCTTTTTTTTCACCAATGAAGCTTTTCGCTACGCTATTGATGACCGAAAACAGGATCGCGAGCCAGAAAAGCGCCGACCACGTGGCTTCGTTGATGCTATTGTTGCGGAGTGAAAAAGTGATGTAAACAATAAAGGTCAGGCTGACCAGATAGAGCGTGATACCGGAAATAACAGCTTTTCGGCGGAGTTCGAGGGTGAATTCTTTCTTTATCAGGTTTAAGACCAAACGCTATTTGGGTTCGTTTTTCCGAATCAACGAGATAAGTGCTTGGGTCGCAATAATCCCGGCCGCAAGCAAAAGGCCGCCGATTGCGCCCAGAAAAATTGATTGCAGCTTTCGGCCAGTTACTGGCTTTTTATAAGGAGCAAATCCCTCGATCACATGGATACTTTCAACGAGTTTGAGGCTGTTTTCATACTCAATTTTCGTTTTAGCCAAATCGAGAATTTTGGAATTTACGGTGGTCGGATCAAATATGATATTTCCTTTGGCAACTTCAAAAAACGTCCCCGAACTGATATTTTGTTTCAATTCTTCCAAGGACTGGATTTCCTTATTAACTTCCTTTATCAACGTCACGTAAAAATCTTTCTTCTGCTGAACACGCGCTTTTACGTAATCGTTGCTATGAAGGTAGTTGATCAAAGCTTTTTGGAACGGGGCTAACGCCTTAGTATCCAGGGTTCGGACTTTTACGCTTACGTATTCTATCCTGATGTCATTAACTTGTTCACTCTCATTCTCAATGAGGAGTTCCGTTTCGAGGGAATTAATGGACGCTAGAATTGCGCTGTCAAGTTGCAGGCGCTTTTTTAGTTCTTCGTAGTTCCTTTCCTTGAGCAAATCGTCTATTGTCTCCAGAATTCCTTCCAGATTGGGATATGGTAAAACCTCAGAACTGAGCAGCATTCTGCTTTCGTACTGCTTTTTTACCATAAGTGAGATTCCAAGCCCAACCAGAATTCCGATACTAGTCAAGATTACGATAAGTAGAAGATTACTTCTGATGGCCCATGCCATCCTTGAAATTAGTCGTACGACGTCGAGGTCAGCATGATCTTTTGATTCCATGGACTAAATAATTTCAAAACTAATAAAGTTTAATTAAATGCTCTAATCTATTAGATTTGCAGCCGATAATTAAGGCATTTAGGGTGATGATAGATGGTATCTTACGTCTTGCGAACGAAGTCAGTCGTTCCAATTTGGCGGGGTTAAAAGCCTTTGTCTCACGCGTATCAGCAGCCCATTGGATCAATTGGCTTCTCTTGAAGGAATCACATCAACGTTAGTCAAACCTCACGCACAATAGTTAATCAAACGAAACATGCAGACAATAGCCATAATTGGGCTCGGATATGTCGGACTTCCGCTTGCCGTTGAATTCGGCAAAAAAAGAAGAGTAACAGGGTTCGATATAAACAGGGAGAGAATCGACGAACTCAAAAAGGGAATCGATCGCACACACGAGGTGGATTCCGAAGAACTGAAGTCCGCCGATCAACTCATTTTCACCACGGACGTTCATGAATTGCGCTCAGCTACGTGCTTTATAATTACTGTTCCGACCCCTGTCGACGAGTTTAAAACACCAGATTTGACACCGTTGCAAAGTGCTAGTAGGATTGTTGGTGGCGTACTTAAGCAAGGCGATATTGTTATTTATGAGTCAACCGTCTACCCCGGCTGTACCGAAGAGGTCTGTGTTCCAGTTCTGGAAAAGGAAAGTGGATTGAAGTTTAATGAAGGATTTTTTTGCGGATATTCTCCTGAAAGAATAAATCCGGGGGACAAGCTTCATAGGGTAACAACGATAAAAAAAGTTACCAGCGGGAGCACACCTGAAATAGCTGAGGTTGTTGATCGGCTTTATAAAGAGATTGTTGTTGCGGGAACGCACAAAGCTTCTTCAATGAAGGTTGCCGAGGCTGCGAAGGTTATAGAGAATTCACAACGGGACATCAATATTGCTTTTGTCAACGAATTAGCGCTCATTTTCTCCCGGATGAATATTGACACTCGGGAAGTCCTGGAAGCTGCTGGGTCAAAATGGAATTTCCTGCCGTTTCAGCCCGGTCTGGTAGGAGGACATTGCATTGGGGTTGATCCTTACTACTTGACGTACAAAGCTGACAGCCTTGGTTACCACCCTCAGGTAATCTTAGCCGGTCGAAGAATTAATGACAATATGGGCATATATATTGCCAATTCCGTGATAAAATTAATGGCTCAGCATGAGATTCCCATTCATAAAACTGACATACTAATGCTGGGCATCACTTTTAAGGAAAACTGCCCCGATATTCGGAATAGTAGAGTTGTTGACGTCATCAACGAATTGAGAACCTTTGGCGCGACGGTCGACGTCTTTGATCCGCAGGCCGATGCTGACGAGGTCAGACATGAATATGGGTTTGAATTGATTGGCCGGCCAACGAAGAAATATTCGGCAGTGGTATTAGCGGTTGGGCATGCGGAGTTCGCTTCGCTGGATTTGAAAGAGCTCCGAAAAGAGAATTCCATCGTGTACGACGTAAAAGGATTTTATCCAAAAGACAAAGTAACCGCACGGCTATAATGGAAGGGATTAAGATGGTTGATTTAGGAAAGCAATATTCCCGAATCAAAACGGAGATTGATAAAGAAATTGCGGAGGTTCTCCAATCGACGGCATTTATACAAGGCCCTCAGGTTGATGCATTCGCCCGAGCACTTGGCGAATATGTTGGGAGTGAATTTGTTATCCCCTGTGCCAATGGAACGGATGCCTTGCAGATTGCGATGATGGCTCTCGATTTGAGGCCCGGAGATGAAGTCATTCTTCCCGTGCATACATACGTCGCAACGGCGGAGGTAATCGCTTTGCTTGGGCTTTCCCCCGTCTTCGTTGATGTTGACCCCGAAAGCTTCAATATTGATTCTGACCAGATTAAAGAGAGAATAACCGAACGGACAAAGGCCATCGTGCCTGTTCACTTGTATGGTCAGTGCGCTGACATGGCGCCCCTACTTGAAATCGCTGCGACGCATAACCTATTCGTGATTGAAGATGCTGCTCAAGCTATTGGCGCAGTATACACTTTTCCGGACGGATCTCGAAAGTCTGCCGGGACAATGGGAACAATCGGAACCACATCCTTTTTCCCATCGAAGAATCTGGGATGTTACGGTGATGGCGGGGCAATTTTCACTGCGGATGCCGCTCTTTCGGAAAAAATGAAAATGATTGCCAACCACGGGCAGCGGATCAAATATCACCATGATGTCATTGGTATCAATAGCCGGCTTGATACTTTGCAAGCCGCTATTCTCACTGTGAAGTTGCGGTATCTCGATGAATTCTCGAAGAGGCGTAACGACGTTGCTGATTTTTACGATGTAAATTTTGGATCTTCTGAATCAATCAGGATTCCAATCCGTTCAGACTTTTCGACCCATGTCTTTCACCAGTATACAATCACAGTAGAAAGACGCGATGAGTTCAAGGAATTTCTCCAAAAGCGAGGGATTCCAACAATGATTTATTATCCCGTTCCACTTCATTTACAAAAGGCATACAGAAAACCGGGATTTGATGAGGGCGCATTTCCGGTTACTGAACGACTATCAAAAACGGTCTTATCGCTCCCTGTGCATACTGAGATGACTGTCGAAGAACTTACTTATATCTGCAAGACGGTAAACGACTTTTTCCATGGATAGCAAACGAAACTACTATGCCCATCCCACAGCGGTGATCGACGAAGGGTGTTCGATCGGCGAGGGGACAAGAATCTGGCATTTCTGTCACATTATGCCCGGATGTGAGATTGGTGAGAACTGTAACATCGGCCAGAATGTAGTCATTTCGCCCGAAGTAATTCTCGGAAGAAATGTAAAGGTCCAAAACAACGTATCTATTTATACTGGAGTTATTTGCGAAGATGATGTTTTCCTGGGTCCATCAATGGTTTTTACTAATGTCGTCAATCCCCGAAGTGCTGTAAACCGGCGCGGGGAATACCTCAAGACGATTGTTGGAAAAGGAGCCACCATTGGAGCAAATGCGACTATTGTCTGCGGACACAACATCGGTAAATATGCGTTTGTCGGGGCAGGTGCAGTAGTAACACGTGAAATTCCGGATTATGCTTTGGTTGTTGGAAATCCGGCGCGTCATATGGGGTGGATGAGTGAATACGGGCACAAACTTACTTTTGATGAACACGGTGAGGCACGGTGTGCGGAGAATAACGATCATTATCAATTACTAAACGGAAAAGTTATCAAGTTAACCAAATGAAAAACTTTGCAATTATCGGAGTCGCCGGATTCGTTGCTCCGCGACATCTTCAGGCGATTAAAGAAACGGGTAATCACATGATTGCCGCCCTCGACAAATCGGATACGGTGGGCGTGATGGATTCGTATTTTCCAGAAGCAGATTTTTTTACTGAGTTCGAGCGATTTGACCGCCATCTTGACAAACTGAAGAGAAAGGGAGTTGCAATTGATTATGTCAGTATCTGCACGCCGAATTATCTGCACGATTCGCATATGCGGTTTGCCCTTCGTCACGGGGCGCATGCCATCTGCGAGAAGCCACTTGTGCTTAACCCCTGGAATGTGGATGCGCTGGCTGAAATCGAGCAGGAAACAGACCGGAAAATCTACACCATTCTGCAGCTGCGACTTCATCCAAGTATCATTGCGCTAAGGGAAAAAGTTCTCAATGGTCCGAAAGACAAAAGATATAACATCGACTTGACCTACATGACTTCCCGAGGGAATTGGTATTATATCAGTTGGAAAGGGGAGGAATCGAAATCCGGAGGGATTGCCACAAACATTGGCGTTCATTTCTTTGATATGCTGCTTTGGGTTTTCGGCCCGGTTAAATCCCAAAAAGTGGAATTGTTGGCTTCGGATCGGGCGTCCGGGATTCTTGAGCTCGAACGTGCCGATGTGAGGTGGGATCTTAGCATCAACGCCGATCATTTGCCGAACGAGATTAAACTAAAAGGTAAAAGAACCTATCGCAAATTATCGATGGAGGGTGAGGAAATAGAATTTAGCGATGGATTCACCGACCTTCATACCAGAAGCTATCAGGAGATTTTAAATGGAAGGGGTTTCGGTATTGAAACGGCACGACCTTCGATTGAACTGGTGCATGCTATTCGAAATTTCAAAAAGCCGTCATCGTGACCATAGGTTTAAATCCCAGCTAATACAACCTCTGGTTAAATCGTCTTGGAAGTGATAGCCAGTCCCCCTCAGCATCCACCACAATCTGCTTTCAGCGAAGTGTTTGAAGTGATGCTGTTGACTTTATTTGTCCTGCTTCCCTTACCGCACCAGGCCTTTAATTGGGCGCTTTTGTCTATCTCACTTGCTGTCTTGTACGACTGCTTCCGCAGGAAGCAATTTCTTCGTCTGAGGTTTGGACATTGGTTCTTGCCATGCCTTTTCTTTTATTTTGTTGTCTCCATTTTCGCGACTGGCGGAAAATGGTCAGACATCGAACGATATTTTCTCATAATTGGGATACCACTATTATTCTCGAATCTTCCGATCCGCCTGGGAGCTCTGCAGCAGCGAAGGATTTATCTGGCGCTTATCGCTGGATGTCTTGCAGCCTTTATCCTCTGTATTTTCAGGGCACTGTTTCTCTCTTTTTCAATTCAGGAGGGTGAACTGATATTCAATCCAAGCCTTGCAGAGACGAGCAGATTCGATTTTCTCGTATTGCCTTTGAAGGGCGGTAACAGATTTTTTAGCGTGGATCTTTCTTTCATACTGCATCCAACCTATTTCGGGATGTTGATAGTACTTGCGCTGTGTCTGATTTTTGAGATGCTTGTTGGATCAACCAAAAAGTTGCGCGTTTTCTTTCTGGGGTCGGCTGTTGTTTTGCTCTTAGCTTTATTCCTTTTGTCTAGTAAAGCGGCAATGCTAAGTTTTGGTTTGGTTACCGTTGTGTGGATTCTGCAGGCACCGGTGTCGTGGAGATATAAAGCCGGAGTCCTTTCTCTATTATTGGTTGTTGCTCTGGTGTTCGTGAAGTTCAATCCGAGGATGGCCGTGTTTCTCCAAGACCTCAGTTCGGGAATTGCAATAAAACCAGAAGCAGAATACGGTCACAATTTAAGACTTCTGTCCTGGGATGCCGGAGTTTCGCTCTTTCGCGAAAATTTCATATTGGGTGTCGGTGAATCGAATAAGGAAGGCGCACTCCTCCAGATGTATGATCGTAAATCTTATATCGTTCCACTCAAATTAAAACTGAATACCCACAACCAGTTTTTGGATTTTGCGGTCGGGGGCGGAATAGTTGGCTTAGGTATTTTTCTGTTTGGAATAATTCACCTTTTTTACATGGCAATAAAATGGAAGGACCACACGTTCGTTGCCTTCCTTACAGTGTTTGTATTCAATATGCTTTTTGAAAATATCCTATCCAGAAACGCTGGAATCCTGTTCTTCGTCGTCTTTGTTTCCTTCTTTATAAATCGAAATCTTCCGAAAACGGACTTTAAGACGACGAACGATCTTTAAAACTGGGGGACGTATAATCAATCGGGAGGTAGTCTTGCACAGAGTACGAAAACTCACATCTTCTTAATTAGCCGTATCGCGAGTAGTATGGTTAACAAATAGTAAATACTCTGAAAGCTGACATAGTAAATAAATGTTTGGTTGCTCGTAAGTGAATTTGCTGAACCTATTGTCAAGCTTATATAGACCATTGCCAGCTGAAGCAATGCAAACCACATCATGATATTCTGCTTCTGAAGACGAGAGTAAATAAATGACAATGATGACGATACAAATGCAATGGTTTGCCACAGAACAGTAAGTTTAACAAAGTACCCGAGATGCTGCCATTCATCTCCCAGAATAAATGGAAAAATCCAGGAAGGAATTGCAATAACGACGGCTGCCAGGGCGATTCCGACCAGACTGAGTTGAAGCGCAAACTTCTTATAAAGTTTCAACAGGGATTCTTTGTCCAATGTTGAAGTTATTTTTTTGTAAAACACTTGGGAGAATGATCCTGCGATAAGTCCCAGCGGAAGAGTAATATATTGGTTGGCCACGCCAATTACTCCTGTAATGCTTGTTCCGAATTCTTCTACATAATGGTAGTAAAAATAATAATTGGTGAATGCACTGATAAGAACGGTGGGCATTGTAAATAACGCAAACTGCCGGTATTTCGTGGCAGTAATCCAAAGCATTTTTATTGATCTCATTTTTGGCCGGAAATCAACAAAGCGAATGGCGTAGACGAAGCTGAAAAGGAAACCAACAAATCGTCCAATCAAGAGACCTCCAGGAAATTTAAGGGTAAGAATATTCAAAAATCTGAACGCCTCCATTGAAACATTTTGAGAAATCTTAGCCACTGCCATTTTTTTGTATTGACCGTTTCTGTTCAGAACAAAGGAAAGAACCTCGGTTAGTGACATACTTATGGCCGTCAGCGGTATGAGGAAAATTAACAGATGTAGTTCTGATTGCTTCACATCTGGAAACACAACGGTTGCTTTAAAAATAAGGAAGGGGACGATGATAAGAGTGAACAAGAAAACGGAAATGAAAGAGATTACCGTCAACCTTTTGCTTTCGTCCTCCTCTGCAATCATAATGGCATACTCGAATTTTAAAGTAGCCACTGCCGCAAGTATCGAGGAAAAGGAAACTAAAAGCTGCAGAATCGCGAAATCGCCTGGCGGATAAAGCCGTTGTAGTAGCGGTAATGAGACAATTGATATCAATTGCCCGGCGGCAGTTCCTGATATGAGTATTAGGAGATTTTGAACGAAGGGAGAACGTTTAATGAACGCCTTCATTAGTCTTCGTCCTATTTTTTAGGAACAGATAAAGTTTCTTGATGAAAGGGAATCTTGCGGCAATTTTCAACCGAAAGTTTGATCTGGACCAGTCACGCTTTACCTGGTTTGCGCCAGAGCCGACTAAGACTATTAGAGAATAATAGTTCGGAAAGAAAGCTTTGTTATTGAACTCCACAAAGTGATTCTTATTCCATTCGAATTGATGGATCTCGAACTTGTTATTGTATTCGGCACCCTGGAATTCGACTTTTTTCGGTGAAGAGATTAAAACATATTTTGCCTTATTAACACACTTTCGCAAAAGGGCCATCCCATCGTCATAGGTAAAGTGTTCGAAAACGTCGATCAACATTATGAGATCGTAGGACCCAACGGTATCGATAACATCTACGGCATTCCCGATAAAAATCTGATCGTAGATTTGCCGCTGCAGATCGGTTATATAATCAGGGAAGGCTTCAATACCATCTAACTGTAACGTTTTTTTTGTGTAGTCATCGGTGTTTTCGCTTACTTCCAGGTACTCGCGAGACAGAAATCCATACTTTCCATGTCCGACACCGATGTCCAGCAAGCGCTTGGGCTTGATCGTTGTGATAATTTCAAGTATTGTATTGATTTGACCAATGTGGCTGGTAGGCATTCGGGTTTTTCGGCAAATCTACTACTTTTGATAAAGTTCTACTACTTTTGAGCGGATTTTGGGTATGCACATTCTCTTGATATCACATAACTATCCGTTTGAGTCAGATCCGGGCTTCGGTTTTTTCTGCAAGCAGCAAGCAGAGGCATTGGTGAGGCAAAATCATAAAGTTGGGGTAGTTTGCCCTTTGGCGTATTCTGTTCTGAGAATAATAGTAAATAAGGGCAAATTTTACTTTGGTATGCGGAAAAGAGACGAAGGCGGTGTGCTTTCTGCGTTATTCTTTTTCCCATCCGTCCCTAAAATTAAAAGGTTGCGTTTATACCTTATTCGGAAAATAGGAATGTGGTTAATCGACCAATATATTTCAAAAAATGGCAAACCCGATGTCTTCCACCTTCATGTTTTTCACGCGGCGAGATTGGCAATTGATGCAAGTAGGCGATACAATATTCCATTGGTTTGGACCGAACACTTTTCCGACATCGACCGCAAACTAACGGATGCCCGTGACGAGGTGGTCTTGTCCGAACTTTCCAAAACAGCTGTTCATCGGATTGCCGTGAGTCGAACATTTCAGAAAAGTCTTGAACAGAAGTTCGGACGCCCCTTTCATTACATTCCGAACGTTTACCAAAGTGATCTGTTCAAATACGAGGCGCTTCTGGCTCCGACTTCACCATTTGTATTAATACACGCAGGCAATCTTGATGCTAACAAGAATCAGGAACGCCTCATTGCCGCTTTCAAAATTGCGTTTTCCTTGAATCCCGGAGTGAAGCTAAAAATCGTTGGAGAGGGCGAAGATTGGAGCCACCTGCAGCGAATCATCGCCACGTCTTCCTTGGAAAGTCAGATTGAAATGACCGGGTATTTATCAGCTGCCGAATTACGCGAACAATTTCGGCAGAGTCATGCTTTCGTGCTGTCGAGCGATTACGAAACCTTTGGTGTAGCAGCCCTCGAAGCGATGGCCTGTGGTCTCCCGGTGATAGCGACTAAGTGTGGCGGACCGGAATCATTTATCACAAGTGATCGGCTGGGGATCTTAGTAGATAAGAGCCCCGAAGCCCTTGCCGACGGAATGCTGAAGGTTTACAAGAATTATAACAAGTATCGATCGGATGAAATTGCTCAATACGCAAAGGATAATTTCTCGTACGAAGCAGTAGGTAAGCGTTTAACTGAGCTATATCAGAAATGCATTTCTTGATCATTCTGCTAATTATGATCAGCGCCTTTCTTGGGCCATATTTTTTCCTTTTGGTTCCACAACTACATATAATCAGAATGGCACCGGCTTTCTTCCTTTCTGCCGGGGTAATTACCAATTGGCGGATCCGCCCGTCGGGGACAGTGGTTGCTCTATTTTGGTTCTTCACGATCTACTTCACATACACGTTCGTTCTCTCTGTGTACTACTTATCAGACATTGGAATAAACAATGTCGTCAACTTTCTCGTATTGATTCTGTTTGTATACAGCTTGCTCTTAAGTGTGTGTGTTGACCCACGTGTCTTTCTCAAGAGCATGCGAATTGCGATTCTTATTTTTATGGTGAGTGCACTCGCTGTCGCGGGGTACGAGGAAAAAACCCTGGATCACCTTCACTTGTCATCAATGCTCTCGGTGCCCAAACGGTGGCCGGAAAATCATTTCCCAACCACCTTCTTCACCAACCCAAATGACTTCGCTGGTATGTTTACATTTTCGGCGATGTTTCTTCTGACCTACGTTGCCCAGCAGGAGTCAAGAATCAAAAAACTCTATGGGGCTTTAGGATTGTTATTTTCGTGGCTTTGGGTAGTTTCTGTGACCGAGTCCAGGGTGAACTTAATCTGCTTCGTCATCTTTGTTGCCTTTTATTTCAAATTATGGCGCCCGGCTGCAATTGTCAGTTTGATCGTTTCGGGATTAGGGATTTTAGCTGCCTTTCCGAACGTGCTTTCCTGGGTTCAGAAACGATCCGCGTCCCTGCTCGATTTTTCCTTCACGAGTGGTGAATCCTTGACCGAACGATTAGCGATTATTCAATACGGCGCCAGGTCTGTGCTTGATAGCAATACTTTTGGCTTCGGCGTTGGATCGTCTCAAAAGTACTATTCGGAATTTGTTGGTAAAGGGCTTACCGGGGTAACTCTTGATCCCCACAACTATGTGCTTGAGTTGTTGATTAATAGTGGCCTTTGGATGTTGATTTTGTATCTCGTAATATCAGCTGTAATTTTTTGGCATATGATAGCAAGCAATACAAACAGATTGATAATTGTCCAATTTGCTCTTTATAACTTCGTGTTGCTGTCTTCAAGTGCTAGCCTTTTTCTTTGGCCTCACTATATTTTCTTCATCGCCTATGCAACCTACGACATACAACATCGGGCCTCTTTAGCGTCGCAGCATTCTACCGTTTTTGAAAAACCGTTATAGTGGACGGGTCTATTGGTGAATGATTAGTTTGTCAGAATCACATAGCTCATCTTCACACATTTTAATGAGATAAATACCGGGAGAGAGTTCAAAGGTAAATTCTGATGGCATTGATAGGGAATTGAATGAAATTTCCCTTACTGTTGATCCGGTTGAATTCGTAACCGTGAGTTTGATATTTTGAATGCGATCGTTTTCTCGACGTCTCTGAATTGAAAACTTGCCTAATGAAGGGTTTGGATAAACAGTAAATCTCTTGTGTGTAACAGGATGTACAGGCGCAAGCGAAAGGATGGCAGCGTTACTTGCGGGCATTCGCCAGAAATCATTATACATAGTTTCCAGTCCCCGGCCCCCATAGCCCGAAGAAAAATAGAGGTAATCTTTAGTCGGCCAGACAAAAGATGCATGTCGTTCCGGCCATATCTCGCTGTTTTCCTGTTGAGTCCAATGCATTCCGTCTGAAGAATACCAAACATCGTTTCGGTTCCCCGCATGGCTACTATTGGCATCGTAATAGTTCCATCCACCCAGAATCCAAATCATTCCATCGAAAACGACACAATTAAACCAATAACGGCCTGACCATTCCGCATTCTTGACTACCTGCTCCCATTCAACACCATCTGCGCTAACCCATACGTCGTTTGGAAATTCCGGCGACTCCGTTCCATAGCCAATTCCTCCACCGATCACCCACAATTTATTTTGAAAGGCAATAAATCCAGGCCATGTCCTTCCGCTGAACGGAAGGTTCTCAGAAATTTTAGTCCAGCTGACTCCGTCATTTGAACTATAGATCATGTCATTTTTTAACCAAAAAAGCGTTCGTTTAAGCCGGCAAATGCGGCCGCCGTCCTCGAGTGGCACACGGCCCAAATTTTCCCAGATGATTCCGTCCTTAGATCGATACGCGTACTGGTCAATCGCCCACATGTACCCTCGAAAAGTGACAAAGGAGCTATACGGGCTAAACGGCGGGTTTTCCAGCACTAATGTCCACTCATGGCCATTATCGGAAGTCCATACTTCTGATGAACTTGCCCATTCGCCGTTCTTGTACTGGTAGCCGCCAAATATCCAGAATTTCCCGTTGTACAATAGGGATGCATCTGGAGAGGAATCACGAGGCCCAAACGGAATTGGCTGGACCAGTTTTTGCCAGGCCTCCGTATACTCGTTTTTTTGCCCCGGTGTAGCATTTTCTATGGGAACGAAGATGTATGTTTCGGATTCTTCTGGAAATCGCGCATATCCATAACCTTCGGGTGGCGGGTGAATTGAGTGCACCTTACCTTTGAGCCCATTTTCTGTGTGAGTTATCACAATTTTGGAAGAAGAGTCTTGGGAAAAAGGCGCCTCTGCTGAAGCCTCAAGAGGCATTAATAAATAGGAAAACGGCTCAAGGAATACGTTTTTAATCTCTGTCTTCCAACCGTTGATTTCAAGCCCCACGCTGTTATAACGGAGTTTGTGTGGCGTCTGATTTTTTAACTCGATCCATCCTTCAGTCAAGTTTGACTCGAAATACAATTCATTTATGGCTAACGTTTGGGCATGCACGATGGCAGAATGGAAGAGGACCGATCCGACAAAAAAACCAATGGTTGGAGCCAAATATCGTGTAAAGATCCACTTTGCAATTCCAGGAGTACGCATTACAACTGCTCGCTTGTTTTTTTTGTCAAAGATACTGAGAATAACTGGGGGCCCAAGAGACCCGCAAGGCTTAGCTTTAATGTGCACGTTTACGTAGAAGTAAAAACAAAGTTTACCGGGGCATATGTCAAAATTTTCTATTTTTGCGCTTTTTATTCATGATCGTAATAGTTGATTACCAGGCGGGGAATATTGGGTCCATCCGAAACATGATCAAGAAACTTGGATCAGAGGCGGTGATATCGTCTGAACATTCGGTAATTGATCAGGCATCCAAACTTATACTTCCCGGGGTAGGGTCGTTCGATTACGGAATGACCAAACTTAAAGACCTGGGTCTGACTGAAGTCTTAAACAGAAAAGTTATTGAAAATAGGGTCCCGGTTCTAGGCATATGCCTTGGAGCTCAGCTGATGTGCCGCTCAAGCGAGGAGGGCACCTTGAAGGGACTGTCTTGGATTGGGGCAGACGTAAAACGGTTTCCCATCCAAAGCGCGGGGGTAAAATACACGGTCCCGCATATGGGTTGGGATGCGGTGCAAATAAAGAAAAGGTCGAGTAGGTTATTTTTGGATGTGCAAGAGCCTGCCAGGTTCTATTTTGTCCACTCCTACTACATAGAATGCGATGACGAAAGCGACGTGTTAACCGCAAATAAGTATAGCGTCAGTTATCATTCTGCCTTCGAGCGCGGGAATATCCTTGGGGTTCAGTATCATCCTGAGAAGAGCCATAAATTTGGAAGGCAGATGTTGAAAAACTTTTTAGTCAATTATTAATGGCAATTCCCCGCGTAATACCTGTTCTTCTTTTGCGAAAGAAAGGCCTCGTGAAGACGGTTAGATTTAAAGATCATAAATATGTTGGTGATCCCATTAATGCAATAAAAATTTTCAACGAGAAAGAAGTTGACGAACTTTGCTTTCTGGATATTGACGCCTCCAAAGAACATCGTGAGCCGCCTTATGAGTATTTAAAGGAGATTGCATCAGAATGTTTTATGCCCTTATCTTATGGCGGTGCCGTCAAGTCGTTACAGCAAATTCAGCAGTTGATTCAAAGTGGAATTGAGAAAATTGTTATCAACACCCAAGCCATTGAAAACCCTTCATTTTTAAAAGAGGCATGTTCAGCGTTTGGAAGTTCCACTATTGTTGGTGCGCTAGACGTGAAAAAAAACTTTTGGGGCAAATATCAGGTCTATTCCCATGTGCGCAAAAATACAATTGATGTGCCAGTCGCTGATCAGGTGAAAATATTCCAGGATCTTGGCGTCGGTGAGATTTTTGTCAATAACGTAGACAAGGACGGGACGATGGAAGGATATGATATCAGCCTTGTGAAAAGTTTAACATCGGCAGTGGATGTGCCAGTAATTGCTTGTGGTGGCTGTGGTTCAATGGAGGATATATCAAAAGTAGTAAACGAAGGGGGCGCTTCGGCCGCGGCAGCGGGAAGCTTTTTTGTCTTCCACGGGAAGCACCGTGCCGTTCTTATAACGTATCCGGAGTATTCTTCACTTGAGAAAATTTTCAATAAAGATAAAACCCATTAGAATGGAATCGATAAAGGGATTCAAAAGGTGCGCCAAAACTGTTATGGACACGACGGACCCCGATATTACGTTCGATGCCGATGGTATCAGTAATCATTATTATGAGTATCACGAGCTGGCGAAAAAAGTCCTGCTTCCATCACCTGAAAGGGAACAAAAGCTTGAGCAAATACTGCATGAAATCAAGGCATCGGGAACGGGACATGAATATGATTGCATACTTGGTCTAAGTGGCGGCGTTGATAGTTCTTACATGGCGTACCTCGCTGCAAAATTCGGACTTAGACCGCTGGTAATTCACTTTGATAACGGGTGGAACTCAGAGCTAGCAGTTAAGAATATTGAGAATATTGTCAAGAAGCTAAACTTCGATCTGGAAACATTTGTGATCGATTGGGAGGAATTCAGAGACATCCAGGTGGCATTTCTCAAAGCCTCTGTTCCGAATGTGGAAGTGCCGACTGATCATGCGATCAAGGCTTCTTTGTACAAGATTGCAAATGAACGCAATATAAAATATATACTGAGCGGGAGTAATGTTGTGACGGAAGGCATACTTCCCGATAGCTGGGGACATCAGGCAGATGATTTACGGAGTCTCAGGGCAATCCATGCCCGGTATGGGAAGCTTAGGCTGAAGTCATTTCCGCAGCTTAGCATTGGCAAATACGCCTATTACACGTTTGTAAGAAATATTCGATCATTCCGCATACTGGATTATGTCGATTACAATAAGGCAGCGGCTATAGACGTGCTGGAACAGGAACTTGGCTGGCGCTATTACGGAGGAAAGCATTACGAGTCTGTTTTTACACAGTTTTTTCAGGCGTATTATCTGCCTGTAAAGTTTGGTATTGACAAGCGGAAAGCCCATTTATCTACTTTGATATGCTCAGATCAGTATTCGAGAGAAGAAGCTTTGAAGGACTTGGAAAGGGACCTATATCCCGTAGGCCTGCTGCAAGATCATTTGACTTACGTTTTGAAAAAGCTTCAACTATCTGAAAAGGAGTGGGAAGAAATTATGCAGGCTCCTCTGCGCAGCCATCGTGATTTTCCTTCGAATGAAAAATTGATCCGACGCCTTGTGACCTTAAAAAAGAAAATGATTGGATGATGGGTCAGAAAGAGATTACAAGAGATTATCAGATTTGTTCAAAGTCAGTCATGGATACGATTGCTGATCCCGACATCACCTTTGATAAGGACGGGGTTTGTAATTACTTTTATGAATATCACGACAAGGCAAAAAACCGTCTTTTCTCCGATGACCCGTCAAAATTTGAAAGCATCATAAGCTCAATAAAACAGTCCGGAAAGGGGAAGGAGTATGACTGTTTGATTGGGGTCAGTGGTGGGGTTGATAGTACCTACGTAGCTTATCTGACGAAGCAATTTGGCTTGCGGCCACTCGCTGTTCACTTCGATAACGGATGGAATTCGGAGTTGGCTGTTAAAAACATTGAAAATATCCTCAATAAGCTGGGGATAGATCTTTTCACCTACGTGATCGATTGGGAGGAATTTAAGTCACTGCAACTGGCATTTTTGAGGGCATCAACCCCTGACGCCGAAATTCCGACAGATCACGCAATATTTGCCCTCTTATTCAAAATTGCCGCTGAGAAAAATATTACCTATATACTCAATGGGAATAATTTCGCTACAGAGTCAGTAATGCCTAAAACCTGGTCATATGGTCATATTGATTGGCGGTATATCAAATTTATTAACGCAAAATTTGGTGATGCTCCATTCAAGACGTATCCAAAATTGACGCCTTCTGAATTTTTTTACTATACGTTGGTAAAGAAAATTAGAATCGTTTCAATCCTTAATTATTTGAAGTATGACAAAAGCGAGGCAATGGCACTTTTACAGACAGATCTTGGGTGGAAATATTACGGGGGAAAACATTATGAATCGGTTTATACCCGCTTCTTTCAAGGCCATATCCTCCCCTCAAAATTTAAGATCGATAAAAGAAAGGCACATTTGTCAACTTTGGTTTTTTCGGGTCAGCTCTCAAGAGAGGCAGCTCTTGATGAGCTTAAGCAGCCTCCATATCCAGATGAACTATTCCGCGAGGATTATGATTTTGTTTTGAAAAAATTTTCCCTTTCAGAAAAGGAATTCAGTGAGCTTATGAACTTGCCACGCAAAACCTACAGGGATTACCCAAACAATTCGAAATTCATGGATGTGTTGCGACGGACTCTGAATTATCTACGGAGAAAGAGGATGATGTACAGTTAAGCAGTTAATTAATTAAGGAACGATTGCCTCGCGTAAATATACATTTGTATCCATCATTCTTCACTAACGAGTCAAGAATTCTCAGGGAAGCAAGAGCCATTGTTGATCTGGGAATATCAGATGAAGTGATACTTATTGGATTATGGAAGGAGGGCTTACTACGGGAAGAGATTATTAGCGAAAGGATCCGGCTAATCAGGGTCAAGGGACTTTTCCGTAAGCGTGTTAATTCAAGTTGGAGTAATATTTTCGTTTTAATCTTTTTCTTCTTTCACCTGATCGCTATAGCTATTAGAGCCAAACCATTCGCAATAAATGTACATGCACTAACAATGTTACCATTTGCAGTCGTGGTGGCGTGGGTTGTTCGAAGTTCCCTAATTTACGACGCCCACGAATTGGAGACCGAAACTCATGCATCCAGAGGTTTCAGAAGGGCTTTTGCAAGGGGGGTGGAGCGTGTGTTTATTCGATTTGTCGATTATACTGTGGTTGTTAGCCATTCCATTGAGAAATGGTATCGTGACGAATACGGACTTTCTGAAATAATAACAATCAAGAACATTCCGGTATTCAGAAACAAGGAATATGTCAGCGATCTCAAGTCGAGACTAGGTTTGAAAGGCTACGAACTATTATTTGTTTACGTTGGCCTTTTTTCAAGTGGGCGCGGGATCGATCAGATCATCAGATGCTTTAGAAGAGAAGAAAACAAAGACTTTCACGTTGTATTCATTGGATATGGCGATATGGAAGATGCAATCAAGAAGAGCGTGCAATCAAACATCCATTATCTGCCGGCTGTCGCTCCAGACCAGATTGCTGCACTCATTTCCGGAGGTGACGTTGGGTTAAGCTTAATTGAGGCGAGTTGCCTGAGTTATTATTACAGTCTTCCTAACAAGGTCTTCGAATATTTGTCAGCTGGATTACCTTTCATTTGTAGCGACTTCCCAGATGTCAAACAAGAGTTTGCTGAATTTGAAGTTTGCTGGTTCAGCGATCTTAATGGAGGCATTGAAGAAATTGTCGGGAGAATCAGCAGGCAGGAAATAGAACTTAAGAAATCGAATGTAATCAAACATCGCGCGAGGTGGGACTGGAGCGTCGAAAAACTCAAGTTAATCGATGTGTATCGTTCGATAGAAAAGATCAAAATATAGAATTTAAGACTTTGTAAAATGGAAAAGATAAAATTTGCATTAGTCGGTTGCGGCCGGATTGCACAGAGGCATGCGCAGCATATTTCCAGGTTCGGGATTCTCAGTATAGTCTGCGATGTTATAGAAGAAAAGGCGAAAGCTCTTGCTTCAGAGTATGGGTGTGACTACGTCACCAGCATAGAGGAAATGTTAGAGAATTGCAGGGATGTCAATGTTGTATCAATCTGCACCCCAAATGGTCTCCATGCATCACATTGCCTGGGCGCTTTGGCAAAGGGATTTCACGTTTTATGTGAAAAGCCTATGTCGCTTTCAGTGCATGATTGTGGCGAAATGATCAAGGCAGCCGAGAAAGCGAACAGAAGGCTTTTTATTGTGAAGCAAAACCGGTTTAATCCACCAGTTGAGGCCGTGAAAAAGGCAATTGACGAAGGTCGCCTTGGTAAAATTTTCAGTATTCAATTGACGTGCTTTTGGAATCGCAATAACGAATACTACAAAGACTGGAAGGGAACAAGAGAGCTTGATGGCGGAACCTTATTCACACAATTCAGTCATTTCGTCGATCTTCTCTACTGGATGGTTGGCGATGTGAAATCCGCAGGTGGCTTTGTAGCCAATTATAATCACCGTGGCGTTATCGAGTTCGAAGATACGGGCGTTGTCTCCCTGGAATTCTATAACGGAGTTATTGGCACAATTAATTACAGCGTTAACAGCTACGGAAGAAATATGGAGGGCTCTCTGACCATTTTCGGCGAAAAGGGAACTGTTAAAATTGGTGGTCAGTATCTTAACGAATTGGAATACCAAAACATTGAAGGGTATGAAATAAAAGATCTGCCCCCGGGTAATCCACCCAACAGTTATGGCCAGTACTTTGGGTCGATGTCCAACCATGATAGGGTGTATCAGAACATCGTAGATGTTCTCAGCCATTCAGGGATCATAGCCACCAATGGGTTCGAAGGCTTAAAGACCGTTGAGATAATCGATAAAATTTATTCTTCTGTAAAAGTTCTTTCATGAATCCTGCCATATTAGAATCTTCAATAAAAGACGTTGAGTTCGGGGAGAATGTAAAGGTTGTTAAACCTGTGAATATCTATCAGTGCAAGATTGGAGCAAATTGCTTTATAGGACCATTTGTCGAGATTCAGAAGAATGTTTCAATTGGCGCCAATACCAAAATACAGTCGCATGCATTCATCTGTGAATTGGTTACGATTGGAAATGATTGTTTCATAGGACATGGCGTCATGTTCGTAAACGACCTTTTTGCCACGGGTGGGCCGGCCAGGGGAAATAAAGACCTCTGGAAGTGTACGCGTGTTGGAAACAATGTTTCCATAGGATCGAATGCGACCATCTTGCCGGTTACAATTTGTGATTACGTTGTTATCGGCGCGGGGTCAGTTGTGACAAAAGATATTTCGCGTCCCGGGATATACGCGGGTAATCCAGCGAAATTTTTGAGAAACCCGAATTAAATTACGATATGAAAGTCCCCTTCGTTGATCTGAAGGCACAATACGAGTCCATCCGATCAGAAATAGACAATGCTATTGCCACCGTGATAGACGAGACATCGTTCATCGGCGGGCCCGCAATAAAAGCATTCGAAGAAAAGTTTGCCTCAATGCTTGGAGTTAAGCATTGCATTGGGGTGGCGAACGGAACGGATGCAATCTATATCGCCTTGAAGATGCTTGGAATTAGTGCAGGAGACGAGGTCATCACTACCGCGTCAAGTTGGATTTCTACCTCTGAAACGATCAGTCAGGCTGGGGCAACCCCCGTCTTCGTTGATATTGATCCGTCGACGTTTACAATCAACCCTTCTTTAATTGAGTCGAAAATCACTTCGCGAACGAAGGCGATTATTCCGGTGCACCTATACGGACAGGCAGCTCATATCCATCAAATAAGATTGATCTGCGACAAGTATGGGCTTTTTCTCATAGAGGACTGCGCACAATCGCACTTTTCCAAGGAGCAGGATCGATATGTTGGAACCTTCGGAAATGCGGCAACTTTTAGTTTCTATCCAGGGAAGAATCTGGGTGCTTATGGGGATGCAGGTGCGATTGTGACAAATGATGATCAGCTTGCCAGAGAAATGAGAATGTTTGCCAATCATGGAGCATTGAAAAAACATGAGCACATGATTGAAGGCATCAACAGCAGACTCGATACGCTCCAGGCTTCGGTGCTATTGGCAAAGAGCAGTCATATTCTCGATTGGACGACACGAAGAATCGACAACGCGTCGAAATATATTGAACAACTGACAGGATTGGATATAGAATTGCCTCAAGTCCGCGAGAATACTGTTCATTCATTCCATTTATTCGTGATCAGGACGCGACAACGCGATCAATTGAAATCGTTTTTGGAGGCCCGGGGCATTTCAACAGCCATTCATTATCCGACTATACTGCCACTGCTCCCAGCGTACGAGAGGTTAGGATATGTGCCGAACGATTTCCCCGTAGCGGCTGCCTTCCAAAGTGAAATTCTCTCGTTGCCTCTTTATCCGGAGTTAAGTGACGATCAGATTAATTACGTCTCAGATAGTATTCGGAATTTTCATAATTCTTTGAAATGAGGATCGGAATATTTTGTGATGCGTTCTATCCGGAGAACAAGGCAGTCGCGATCCGACTATATCATTTCGCTGATGCACTCGCTCAGCTGCCAGACGTGAAGGTAACGGTTCATACTTGTACGCGTTCTAGTAGTCAAAAGAATTTATTGGCAAGCGTGGTTCACCACCACTCGCCTGCGCCTTCAAATGAGAGTTCTAATGTTACCAGACTTTTTACTGAATTGGTCCTGGGAGTGGAAATGTTCTTTCGAATTCTTTTCAGCCGATACGATGGTCTCCTAATTTCTAGCCCCCCGTTTTTTGCCTCAGTTCTGGCTTCAGCGGCGGCCCGCCTCCGAAGAATCCCGTTTGTTTTTGACGTTCGGGATGAATACCCAGAGGTCTTCTTTACGGCGGGAATTGTGAATCCAAATTCTCGCTTAGGAAGAGCGATGCTTTATGTAGAGAAAATGGTATACCGCCGTGCACTGATGGTTATTTCCGTAACGGAAGGAATTTGCTCACGAATTGATAGTAAGGCCGCAATTGCAGGGTGCGGGGTTCTTGTTCGAAATGGTTTCGACGACACGCTGTTTATAGAAAATTTTGAAAAAGAGGAGAAATTTACTGTCGTCTTCCATGGTAACATCGGCAAATTTCAGGAACCGGACCTTATCATCGCTGTGGCGGAGACTTTGTCAAAACGACGAAAGGATATCCAATTCAAAGTTATCGGATACGGGAACAACGACCGTTCTCTGAAATCGAACTTGGTTCCGAATCTCACGTTTTTAGGGATGGTTCCTTATCAGGAAATACCGAAAATCATTGGCAGAGCACATCTGGGAATTTCTTTTCGTTCGGATGATCTCATTAGCTTCAACTCATTTCCAGTTAAGCTATATGAATATATCGGCGTAGCGATTCCGGTGATTGTAACCCCGAAAAGTGAGGCAGGTCATTTCTTTCACAATAACTCGATCGGCTTTCAGTTTGGCAATAATGATGTGGATGCAATTGCAAACAAAATAGTTGAGCTTGCGGAAGACCGGGAATTATATAGTGACATCGTAGGAAGGATTGCGGGAATACGGACGCAGTTCTCGCGTCAGTTGATATCCCAGACTTTCGCCAATGAATTTGTTAACAAGATAAAACGATTGGGAGATAATGGATAAAGTACTAATTACCGGTGGATCTGGCTTCATTGGAAGTCATTTTCATAAATCGATTGATAATACTAATCTGGTCAATCTGGATTTGCTGCCCCCACCGTTTAAGCATTCAGCCACCTTCATCAATGGCGATATTCGTAAGCAGGAAGATGTGGATAGCGCCTTAGCTGGAAGAAATATTACGACGATCCTGTCACTGGCAGCCAAGCATCATGACTTCGGAATTGGTCATGATGAGTACTTTGATACTAATGAGGGAGGAACAGAAGTGCTGTGCCGCGCAGCCACGAAATTCAATATAAAAAAAATTATCTTCTATTCTTCAGTTGCGGTCTATGGCTTGAAGCCCGTTACTTCATCTGAAGAAATGGCGCCGGAACCTGAGTCTCCATATGGAGCATCAAAACTTGCTGGGGAAAACGTGTTGAGGAAGTGGGCTGCCGGCAATCCTTCACGGCAGGTTATTATAATCCGTCCCACCGTAGTGTTTGGTCCAAATAATTTTGCAAATATGTATAGTTTGATTCGACAGATCGATTCAGGCTTCTATTTTCACCTTGGGAAAGCTGACAATATTAAATCCATCGCGTATGTAGAGAACCTGGTGAATGCGACTCTGTTTCTAAAAGAAAGGATGACGGCAGGAGTATCTGTATTCAATTATGCCGATGAACCACAGTTAACCTCAAGACAAATAGGTGAGACGATCGCTGCAGAATTGAAGACACGCGTCCGCGGTACACTGCCTCTTGGTCTTGCCGAACGCCTTGCCTGGCCATTTGACGCCATCATAAAGCTAACCGGTAAAAATCTTGCCATCTCCAGTGCACGAATTCGAAAGCTCGCGACACCGACAAGACACTCTGCTGCCAAATTGTTCAGCATGGGATTCTCACCGAAATGGACGACTGCCGAGGGGCTACAGCGAATGGTTAGGTGGTATCGAGAGCAACCTAAATAGGTCCGAACCGACTTCCGTACCGTTGCTCTGTTATAGGTTTATTTTCCTATTTTTACCGCCTATTTCAAAAACATGGCTATCCAAATTGCCGCTGCGACAACCTCGTTTCTCATAGCTTTTCTGATCGTACCGGTGATCATCAAATATTCGCTGCAAAGAAATCTGGTCGACATCCCCGGCCGGAGAAAAATCCATAAGAAAGTAACTCCTTCAATGGGAGGGATCGCGATCTTTATAGGCTTTTTCATCTCCTCCCTGGTATGGATCGACATGGACGGCTGGGCGCAAATCAAATTCATCTTGTTTGCCCTGTTCGTGATCTTCTTCATCGGCGTTCGCGATGACCTGGTTCCGCTGCGGGCCTTTGTGAAACTTATCGGGCAGCTGATTTCTGCCGCTCTGCTGATTTTTCTGTTCGACCTCCGCATCAGATCTTTCTATGGCCTGTTCGGCGTTTTCGAACTCGCTGAGCCGGCCAGCATTGCGCTTACGTTTTTTACGATCATCGTAATAACCAACTCTTTCAATCTCATCGACGGACTCGACGGCCTGGCGGGTACCATTGCCATGATCGCCTTAATTGCCTTCGGGGTGTGGTACCTGCTCGTGGAGGAATACATCTTCTCCGTCCTTGCTTTTTCTATGGTGGGTGCCATTTTCGCATTCCTGATTTTCAACTGGGAACCCTCGGAGGTGTTCATGGGCGACACCGGGGCGCTGGTCATTGGCATGTTCCTGGCTACGCTCACCATTCATTTCATCGAATTGAACCAGGAGCTTTACCCGTCAAACCCGTACAAATTCTCGGCTCCCATCGGCGCGGCAGCTTCCATTATCATAATCCCGCTCGCCGACACCCTGCGCATTGTCATTCTGCGATTGGTTAAAGGTAAGTCGCCGTTCGCTCCGGATAAGAGCCATATTCATCATGCGCTCATGCGGTTAGGCCTTACGCACGCCAAGACAACACTCATTCTGGCAACTATTCAGATTGCCTTCATCGCGGCATGTATCCTCCTGAACGGCTATACTGATTTTCAGGTATTAATCACCATTGTTTTGGTATCCGCGATACTCAGCATCACGCTCGACAGAATGATAATCGGTAAATTGTAGTTTCGTATTTTTGCCCTCTATGGAAATGGAATCTAAAATCCGGCGGCTGCTGGAGGAGGTAAAGGAATATACTGCCAAAGGCAAACAGGAGGTTGAGAATTTTCGTCTCAGATACGTAAGCAAGAAAGGTGCGGTTGGCGAGCTATTCGACGCCATGAAAGCCCTGGCCCCCGACCAGAAAAAGATCGTCGGTAAAATACTCAACGAACTCAAACAGACCGCGGAGGCGAAGCTGGCCCAGCTGAATGAGTCAGCGGCAACGACGGGTACCGAGGGTACGGCTATTGACCTCACC
>JAEZDP010000467.1 GCA_023418055.1 Acidobacteriota bacterium | reverse complement strand
ACTTCCGGCTCTCGCTGCAGGCAAGTGCCCGATTGGCGGGGGTCCCCCTCGTGTCCCTCGCGAATGCGTACTGGAGCCCCTTCGGCCAACAGTCGTTCCAGTTCGAGGAGTACGATTACCCACTGGCCGACGTGGTGGGCGGGGGACTCGCGCGCCAGTTGTTCCGCGTCCTGCGCCCCGTCGGCTTTGCGACGCATACCCGCCCCTTGAACGCCGTTCTGCGGTCGCGGGGCCTGCCGGGCATCGGTGGCGACTTCCGCACGATGTACACGGCCGGAGACGTCACGGCCTACTGCGACATCCCGGAACTGGTCCCGATTGAAGGACTCCCGCCGTCGCACCGCTACCTCGGCCCCGTGCTCTGGTCGCCCGCCGTCGCCTTGCCCACGTGGTGGAACACGCTGCCCACCGACCGTCCCGTGGTGTACGTCACCCCGGGCAGCTCCGGCGAAACCAACTGGCTGCCGCTGGTGCTCGACGCCCTGGCCGACGTCCCGGTCACGGTGATCGCCGCGACGGCCGGCCGCATCGAGATTCCCCGCGTGCCGACGAATGCCCGCATCGCGCCCTTCCTGCCAGGCACCGAAGCCGCGGCTCGTGCCGCCCTTGTCATCTGCAACGGTGGAAGCCCCACGACCTCGCAAGCGCTCGCCGCCGGCGTGCCCGTCGTCGGCATCGTCAGCAACAACATGGACCAACACCTCAACATGGAGGCCGTGCGGCGGGCAGGCGCCGGCCAGGTGCTCCGCGCCCGCGGTCTCCGTCCGGATGCGGTGAAAACGGCCGCACTCCACGTGCTGACCACACCCCCGTTCCGTGCCGCGGCACAGCGGCTCGCTCGGGCACGCGCATCGTGCGACGCCCCTCACCAGTTCGCCACGCTCATCGCCGAGGTGCTGCGCACCCACCCGCCGCGCCTGCGGCAGCCACGTGCCGCGTGACGCACTGTACTGAACCACGACATCTGATGACGGCCACCCGGGCCGGCGTGTAGCGGTCTACGACGGTAAGAACTACACAGTCCCTACATTTGGACGTACAGAACGCGTAGACCAGCGCTGAAAGTTCAGCAGAGTCAGCGCCATTTTCGACTGGCCCCACGCCGCCAAATCGGCTAGTGTGCGGTTTGTTTCACAGATTGGCCGCCCCGTTACCCACGTTGGGCAATACTTGGCCTCTGCCTTGCAAGCTAATCGGCGGGTACCGGCATGGCTCAGCAGTTCGAGCGCAGGTCCAGGCCCATTAGATTTTGTTGCTGAGTCTTGCGCCTGTGACCGCTCCGATCCGTTCTCGACGGACTCGTGGGTGGGGCGTGCATCACGGCTCTCGTCCTCCCCGAGGAGCTTCATGAATTACGGCATCGCCACACCCTCGACCACCGCCGGCTCGCTGATGGTCCTGGCCCCCACTGCCGACAGCATCCCCTCCACCTTCAACTCCGTGCACGTCGACGGCGACCAGCATGCCCACCTGCTCGCCCAGGTGCAGCGCCTGCGCGGCAGCGTCTATCTCGACGATGGCGCGATCTCGCGCGCGCAGTTGTCGCCCGACGGACGTCACATCCAGGATGCCGACAAGCACAGCTGGCACGTCATCTCGGTCCAGCCCGATGGCACGGTGACCGGCTGCGCGCGCTATCGTCCCCATCCGCGTGAAGTGACCCCCGAGGACCTCGGCGTCTGGCAAGCCGCCCTCGCGCACGACCCTCGTTGGCATTCAACGCTCCGCCAGGCGATTGCGAACGAGATCGACGTCGCCCGCTGCCAGAACATCGACTTCGTGGAAGTCGGCGGATGGGCGGTCGCCCGCGTGCGCCGCGGCACCATGCACGCCTTCGAGACCGCCGTGTCCGCCTACGCCCTCGCCTCGCAACTCGGCGGCTGCATCGGCATCACGACCGCCACGGTCCGCCACTGCTCCTCTCGCATCCTCCGCAAGCTCGGGGGACGGTCGCTCGAGGCCGCCGGCCTTACCCTGCCGTCCTACTTCGACGACCGCTATGGCTGCGAAATGGAGCTGCTCCGCTTCGAGTCGCGGTCGCTCAACCGGCGCTACGGCGCCGCGGTGGACCGCCTCTTCTCGCGATTCCCCGATGTCCGCGTCATTGCCGCGCCGGCCGCCCCCGCCGTGGCGGACGTGCGTCCGGCGGCCTCGGCCATCGCCACCTTCGCCGACCGCTTCCTGCCCTCATTCGTGCCCCAGGAGGGCTACGCCGCCGCGGTGTGAGCGTGACACCTGCGCTCCCCAGCCGCCGCCTGGCGCCGCTGGGGAGGCCCCGGCCGCTTGACGCCCGCCGGCCAGAGGCGCGAGGCTTGACCGATGCGTGATGTGGCTGGAGGCATTCCCCCCGCGGCGCTCGACGAGTGGACCGCCATCGTCGGCGCCGACCACGTCATCGCCGATCAGGCCGTCTGCCGCGACCTCGAGACGGCCACGTTCGCCACCCGGCAGCGCGTGCCCCTCGTCGTCAGGCCGGCCACCCGCGAAGATGTGCAGGCGTGCCTGCGCGTGGCGCACCGCCACGGCGTGCCGGTCTATCCCCTCAGCACCGGGCACAACTGGGGCTATGGGTCGTCGGTGCCCGCCTCCGACGGCAACGTGGTCCTCGATCTCCAGCGCCTCACCCGGATCGTGGACTTCGACGAAGACCTCGGCCACGTCACGATCGAGCCCGGCGTGACGCAGCGGCAACTGTACGACTTCCTGATCGAACGACGGTCGAAGCTGTGGATGGACGCGACGGGCGCCGGCCCAGGGTGCAGCGTCATCGGCAACACGGTGGAGCGCGGCTTCGGGCACACCCCGTACGGCGACCATTTCGCGCATGTCTGTGCCCTCGAGGTGGTGCTGGCCGACGGCACCTGCGTCACGACCGGTATGGGGCGTTTCGACGGTGCCACAGCGGCCCCGGTGTACCGGTGGGGGGCAGGTCCGGTGCTCGACGGGCTCTTCGCGCAGTCGAACTTCGGCGTGGTCACGCGCATGACCGTGTGGCTGATGCCCGCGCCAGAGCGGTTCCAGGCGTTCTTCTTCCGTTGTGAGCCGTCGCAGACGTTTGCAGCCCTCATCGACGCCCTGCGCCCCCTGCGCCTCGACGGCACCCTGAAGAGCGCGGTCCATATCGGCAACGACTACAAGGTGCTGAACGGGCTCGGCCAGTACCCGTGGGACCTGACGGGCGGCAGCACGCC
>JAEZDP010000441.1 GCA_023418055.1 Acidobacteriota bacterium | reverse complement strand
CGCTCTCAGGCTACATGCAGCCTGCTGTGGCCGCGGTGCTGCTGATTGCCTACCTGCTCGTGTGCCTCGAGGTGTACCTCGCCGCGCACAGCGTCGGGCTGTTCGAGATGACGTTCCTGGGGATGGGACCCACCGAGCTCCGCATCGTGCTGGCCATCGGGAACGTCGCGCTGCTCATGAACCCTCGCGCGTCGGTGCTCGACGGGCGACTCTCGCTGTTCGACGTCGGCGGCCTCGTCGGCGCGGCCGGACTGGGGGCGATATTCGCCTACAACGCCATCCGCCACACGCGGCGCCTCTATCGCGAGGAACCGATGCCGGAGCGGCAGGCATGAACGGCCGTGTCCGTGTCTACTGGTGGCGGTGGGGCGCGATGCTGCACGGGGTGCAGGCGATGGGCATGCCGTACGTCGCCATCCGCGGGCTGAGTATGGCCGCCGCGACGGCCGTGGCTCAGGTCAGGCGTCGGCGGACCGCATGCGCCAGCCGATCGACGTCTTCCATGTCGTTGTAGATCTGGCCGGAGATGCGCGCGTGCACACGCTGCCGGTACGCGTGCATCTGCACCTCGATGCCGTCTTCGGCCAGCAGGGCCGCCCGCAGCCTCACCGCGTCGTCGCGATCGCGGCCGGCCGCCTCCGGGAGGGGCACGGTGGCCATCGTGCCCACCATCGATTCAGGCGCGACAGGCTCGGTGCCCCATGCCTCGGCAAGTCGGCAGGCGCCATGCCAGGCCATCTTGTGGTTGTAGTCGCGGATGGCGTCGAGACCCCACTCGTGGAACAGGGCGATTGCGGCCGGCGCGCTGAGGTGCGACGAGGGGTCGCGTGTGCCGACGAGGTCGAACTCGGCCGTGAAGCCCTGGTCGAGTCCCCACGAGATCACGGTCGGGTGCAGCCCTGCCTGTCGTGCGGGGGGTGCCCAGAGGATGCCGCTGCTGCGAGGCGTCCAGGCCCACTTGTGCAGGTTGCCGACGTAGTAGTCGACGCCGAGGCCCGGGATGTCGAGCGGAATCGCGCCCGGAGCATGTGCGCCGTCCACCAGCACGGCGACATCCCGTTCGTGCAGGGCCGCGGCGATGCGCGCCACCGGCAGTACCAGCGCACTTTCGGCGCTGATGTGATCGACGATGGCGAGACGCGTACGGGGGCCGATCGCCTCGCGCCAGGCTTGCACGAGGGCGTCAGCCGAGAACGGGAACGGCATCGTCAAGACGCGAAGGGTCGCGCCACGATCGCGTGCAGCGAAGGCCGCCGCGTTCGCGACGCCCCCGTAACCCAGGTCCGCGACGAGCAGTTCGTCGCCCGACCTGAAGGGAAACGACCGGAGGACCGCGTTGATGCCCGTGGTGGCGTTGTCCACGAACACCAGGTCGTCGGCGCTGGCACCCACGAAGGCGGCCACCTCGGCTGCCGCGACGCGCATGCGCGGCACGCGGTCCGAGGCCGGCCCGCCCAACGCTTCGGTCAGTTCCCGCAGGAGAAACCGGCTCGGTTGCTGCTCGATGGTCTCGATCAGCGCACGCTGGGCTTCGAGCACCCGCCGGGGGGTGACGCCCACCGTGCCGTGGTTGAGATAGACGATGTCGGGGTCGAGCGGGAACTCCGCGAGCCACTGCTTGCCAAAACGCACGAACGCATCTCCTGGGCCTGAAAGTCCGCGCGCCGCGCGGCATGCCGCTCAGTGTACGAGGGAACCCATCCCGTGGGCGACCCGCCGTCCCGACGATCGCGGAACCCTGGCTGGGCCGTGCTCGTCCTGCGTTCCTGGAGGCAACCGATGCCCAGTCCTCACCACGCCGTACCCCTGCTCGTCCGCAGTGCCACCATCGCGCTGCGAACGCCGTCGCTGTGGCTTCCCGCGCTGGTGTTGCTCGCGCCGACCCTGCTCGTGCAGCTGCTCGCGCCCGGATACCTGCGGACGCGGCTCGCGCCCTCCTTGTGGACCGTCGTAGTCGGCAGCCTGTGCCTCACCTGGCTCGGCCAGGTCGCGTGGCCGGTAGTAAGCGCTTGCGTACACGCTCGCCTTGCGGGACGCCCTGCGCGCGTCACGCGGAACGTGCTGGCAGTGGCGCTGTCGATGGGCACGCGGACGACTCTGGGACTGGCCGCTGGCATCCTGCCAGGGCTGTGGCTGCAGGCACGTTACGCGTTTGCGCCCCTCATCGCGGCGGGCGGCACCCCATCGGCATCCCACGTGCTCCGCGCCAGTGCTCGCGAGTCGTCGCCCGCGATTCGTGTCCTGCTCTCGCTGTCGGCGGCCGCCTTCGTAGCCACGCTGGGCGGCCAGAGTGTCGCGGCGGTAGTCGCTGAGGCACTCGGCACGATTCGCCCTGTGGGCGTCGTCGAAGGTCGTGTGGTCTTCGAACTCGCCTACGCGCCGCATGCAGTCACGTCGCTCGTTGCTTACCTGATCAGCTCGGGCGTGATGACGGCACAGGCGGTCGGCGTCAGCCTCGCATACGGCGGCGCCTACGACCCGCCGTACCGGATGTTGGTCGATGACACGCCGGGCTCGTTTTCGCCCGCCACGCGGGCCGCGGCGATGCTCGTGGCAGCCGCCGGACTCGCCGCGGTCGCGTACAAGCTGCACCAGCACGTCTTCTGAGGCAGGTCGCGCGGGCGGGTGGATGTGCGTTCTGCGGCCGTAGCCCGTGGACCGTAGCCCGTAGCCCGTAGCCCGTGGACCTCCAGCGTGCTCACTTCAGACTCTTGATGAACTGCACCACCGACTCGATCTCCGCGTCTGTCAGCACGCCCGCATAACTCGGCATGCCGACGCCGTTGTGCTGGTAGCCCTCGACCACCGCCGAGGCGGGCTCGCGAATCGACTCCCGCAGGTAGACCTCGTCGGCCACCACCGTCTGTCGATCCACGAGCGGACGCGGCGTGCCGTACAGGCCGAGCAGGGGCGGGCCGAGCCGCGTCGGCGCCGCTCGGTCCACCGCATGGCACGCCATGCAGCCGAACGTCTCGTAGACCCGTCGCCCCTCGGCCACACTCACGACCT
>JAEZDP010000247.1 GCA_023418055.1 Acidobacteriota bacterium | reverse complement strand
GTACCGCCGGCCGCCGAGTCGTCGCCCGACCCGGAGGCGCCAGCGCTGCCGAGCAGCACCGCCGGGCCGAACGCCGTGGCGCTGCCTGCCCCGCCGGAATCCAACAGCCGCGGCAACTACTCGCTCGCCCGCCAGCTGGGCCTCGGGGTGTCGCGCATCGTCATCGACGCCGGCCATGGGGGGCACGACCCTGGATCGCTCGGGCAGGGGCTGCGCGAATCGGAACTGGTACTGGATGTGGCCCTGCGGCTCGAGAAGTTACTCAAGGAAGAAGGCAACATCGACGTCGTGATGACGCGCCGGACCGACGTCTTCGTGGACCTCGAGGAGCGCACGCGGATTGCCAACCGGCAGAACGCGGACCTCTTCCTCTCGATTCACGCCAACTCGAGCCGCCGGCGCACCGCGCAAGGCATCGAGACGTTCTTCCTGAACTTCGCCACCACGAGCGACGCCGAAGAAGTGGCGGCACGCGAGAACTCCGCCGCGCGCGGCTCGATGCGCCAGCTGCCCGACATCGTCAAGGCCATCACGCTGAACAACAAGGTGGACGAATCGCGCGACCTGGCCGAAACCGTCCAGCGCCACATCGTCGAGCGGCTGCGCCGAAGCTACAGGGAACTGCCCGACCGCGGCGTCAAGCAGGCGCCCCTCGTCGTGCTCATCGGTGCGTCCATGCCGAGTGTGCTGGCTGAAATCGGCTTCGTGAGCACGCCGGAAGAGGGACGCCGCCTCAAGACCTCGGCCTATCGCCAGGAGATTGCCGAGGCGTTGCGCGATGCCGTCGTGCGGTATCAGAAGTCGTTGAAGACCGTGGTCACGCGCGCCAGCGAGCAGTAGAGATCAAGGAGGCGGGTCTTTCTCGCGGCCGATGGCAAGTTCGACGTGTTGCTCGCGGTCGGCATCCGGGCCACCGTAGCCCAGCTTGTGCTTGACGTAGACCAGGGCCGCGCCCACCACTGCGCCCACGACGAGTGACGCGATGATGAGCGCGCCCACCAGGGCGACCGACCCCAGGAGCACGTCGGCGACACCCGTATCCGGCGTCACCGGCCCCACGTCCTCGACGACGATGGCCGAGAGCGGCACGTCGGACGGCAGCGGTTCGTTGTCTGGCCCGGCAGGCGGCCGTGGCGTCGGTCCGGGCGTCGGCCGGGGCGTCGGCGGGGGTGGCGCCTGCGCCGGCATCACACCCAGGAACCAGCCGACCGAGCCAGTTCCACCAGCGTGCGGACGGCGACCCCCGTGGGACCTTTCGGTTGCCAGGGCTTGGCATCGTCGGCCCACGCGGTACCGGCGATGTCGAGGTGGGCCCAGGGCGTGTCGCCAGTGAACGCCTTCAGGAAGAGCGCGGCGCTGATCGCCCCACCGTACCGCGTAGCTGCGGCGTTCACCATGTCGGCGATGTCGCTGCGCAGCAGCTCGCGGTAGTCGTCGTCGAGGGGCATCGGCCAGAGCGCATCGCCGCCGCGGGCGCCGGCATCGGCGACCACGGTGCGCCAGGTGTCGGGCTCGGCAAACAGGCCCGACCGCACGCGTCCGAGGGCAACGGCGGCGGCACCGGTCAGCGTCGCCACGTCCACGAGATGTGTCGCCCCGAGCTTCTGCGCGTACCACAACGCGTCCGCGAGGATGAGCCGCCCTTCGGCGTCGGTGTTGGTGATCTCGACGGTCGTGCCGCTGGCGGCTGTCAGCACGTCGCCGGGCCTGAAGGCCGCGCCGTCGGGCATGTTCTCGACCGACGGCACGACGCCGATGACCCGCATCGGCGCACCCAGCCGTGCGAGCGCGTGCAGGGCGCCGATGACGGCTGCCCCACCGCACATGTCGTACTTCATGCGGTCCATGTTCTCGGACGGCTTGATCGAGATGCCGCCGGTGTCGAAGGTGACCGCCTTGCCTACCAGGCCGAGCACCGGGCCGCTCGCGGCAGGGCCCGCGGGCGTGTAGGTGAGCACGATGGTGCGCGGCGCCTGGCGACTGCCCTGCGCGACGCCTGCAAGCAGGCCCATGTGCAGGCTGGCCATCTGCTGCTCGTCGAGCACCTCCACCTGTACGGAGCTTCCAGCAAACAGCGACGTGGCCCGCTCGGCCAGCACGGCGGGCGTGAGTACGTTCGGCGGTTCGTGCGCCAGTGCCCGCGCGACGTTGGTGGCCTCGCCGATGACGCGTCCGGCGTGAACGGCGGCGGCGACGGACTCGGCGGCGCCCGACTCCACGACCACGGCGGCGTGATCGAGCGGGGCGAGCCTGCGCTCACCGGTCTTGTACGCGTCGACATGGAAGGCCCCGAGGACCAGGCCTTCGGCGCACGCGCCGGCACAGGTCTCTGCGTCCCACCCGCCGCGCAGGACGAATGCCACCCGCCCCAGACCGCGAGCACGCGCGGCGAGGGCGGCCGCCGTGCCGAGCCGCCGGGCCAGCATGGGGGTCGCGGCCTCCCGACGGCCTGCGCTGATGACCAGGCGCAACGGTGACGTGTCGGCGGCGCCTCTGGCCCACGCCATCTCGCAGGGGGCGCCGCGCGGACCAGCCGCCCGCTGCACCGTGCGGACGTCGGCGGCGAGCCCGGAGCCCCAGGCGTCGAGCACGGCGTCCGTCTCGTCCGAGAACACCGGCAGGACGATGACATCGGTGTCCACATCACCGGGTGCGGCCACCAGGACCCCGACCTCCGGCGTCGTATAGAAAGCAGGCGACGACATCGGGTGCGATTGTATACCGCGGGCCGGTGGCGCTCGGCGCGTCGGCGAGCTAGGATGGAGGTCTGCGGGTGAACGGGGGCGAGGGCGACATGAGACGACTGGTGGCTGTCGGAACGGTGCTGTGGATGGCGTGCGCGCAGGTGGCCGCGCAGCCCGCGTCCGAGACGACGAGGCCGGCGAAGGAGGATCGTCCCGAGATCTCTCTGCGGGCCACGCCGCTCATGGCGTTTTCTCCGGCCCGCGTATCTCTGCGAGCCGAGTTGAAGGGTGGCGCCACCGATTTCGAGGACTATTACTGCGCCACGATCGAGTGGGCGTGGGGAGACGGCACCTCATCGGAGGCGAGCGTCGACTGCGAGCCGTACGAAGCCGGCAAGAGCGAAATCCGCCGCTACTACAGCAATTCCCACACGTACACGACCGCGGGACGGTACGAAGTCCGCTTCCGGATGAAGAAGAACGACAAGGTGGTGGGCGTCGGGCAGACCACCGTGCAGGTCCGGCCGGGCATTCGCGACATGGGTCCGTACTGAGGCCCCCGTGCGGTCGGAGTCGGCACGGTCCGATGAGCCTTCGTCCTGCTAGAACGCTCGAGGCCGAACCGAAGACCGTTGGCCGTGGACCGTGGACCGTCAAACGGGCAGGTCGAGTGGGATGCGCGCGTCGTAGTCTTCTTCCCGATAGACCGTGAAGCCTCGCGCCTGGTAGTTGGGCAGCGCCGACGGGTGGTCGAGCGAGCAGGTGTGCAGCCAGACACGTGCGGGGTCGTGGCGCCATGCCTCGCGCGTGGCAAAGGCCAGCAGGGCCCGGCCGAGCCGCTGTCCGGTCATCTCCGGCAGCAGGCCGAAATAGGCGATCTCGGTCTCGTGCGCCGTGCGGTGCAACTCGAAGAAACCCGCGGGCGCTCCGCCCGCTGACAGCAGCCACACTTCCACGCCCGGCGCCTGCAAGTGGTCCGTGATCCGGGCATCCGACCAGTCCCACCGTTCGAGCCAGTGCCACGGGCGCCCGACCTCGCGGTACATGTAGCGATAGAGCGACGGCGGCGGACCCTCGAGCCGCCGCACCACGACATCGTCGTGCGGCCAGGGCGCATCGCGCAGGCTGCTGCGATCCGTCATCTGGAGATACGTGCGAACCGCGGGCCGATGCAGGTACCGCCTGGTGCGGCCGCCGCCCTGGGCCACGCCCTCGAGCACCTGCCGCCAGTGCCGTCCGGCCTTCAGCAGGTCGTGGCCGGCCGCGCCCAGTGCCTCCGCACCGCTCACGTGCGGCAGCGTGCCGTCGAGGTCCGCCAGCGCCTCGCCGATGTAGTCGGCATTCGACGCGAGGATGTCGTGCCAGAGGGCGGGCGTGCTGCCGGCCAGCCGCGTCACGTCGAGCAGGCCGGGCCCGCTGAACTGGAGGCCGTCGCGCTGCACCGCCCGCCCTGCCGCGGCCATCACGGCGCTGCTTACCAGTTGCGGCATGTGGCTGATGTAGGCGACGAGGCGGTCGTGTTCCGCGGCGTCCATCACCACGGGACGGGCACCAATGGCGCAGACCACCTGTGTGAGCCGCGCCAGCGCCTGCCCCACGCTCGTGGGAGAGGCCGCACTGGCCGTGTCGGGCGTGAGAATCCAGGGCCGTCCGGCAAAGAGCCCGGACGTCGCGTGCTGGAAGCCGCTGTGGGCGCTGCCGGCCATCGGATGGCCGCCGATGAACGGCGCGGCCATTGCCACTCTCCGTGCAGCCGAGACGATGTCACGTTTGGTGCTGCCAACGTCGGTCACGACGGCCTCGGCGCGGACGTGGGGGGCCAGCGCTCCGAGCAGCGCCGTGTTCTGGGCCACCGGGGCCCCCAGCACGACGAGGTCGGCACGGGCCGCGTCTGCGGGTGAGGCCGCCAGGGTGAAGTGCTGGCGGATGGCGGGCGGGACGGCCGGGTCGAGCACCGTCACCGTCACCTCCGGCCAGAGGGCGCGCATCGCGAGGCCGAGAGAGCCGCCGATGAGCCCGCAGCCCGCGATGAACACCCGTCCGAACGGCGGGACGTCTCCTACTGTCCCCATCCCCGCCTGGCCACCGGCTCGAGGCAGATGCTGCGGCCGATCGCCGGGGCGATGATCCGCAGTTCGGCCATGAGGCGTTCGAACTGTCCGGGGAACAACGACTGCGCGCCATCGCTCATCGCGTTGTCTGGGTCGCTGTGCACCTCGATGAGCAGCCCGTCGGCGCCGGCGGCGACGGCCGCGCGGGCCATCGGCGCCACCTTGTCACGACGGCCGGTGCCGTGGCTGGGATCGACCAGCACCGGCAGGTGGCTCAGGTTCTTGACCACCGGGATGGCCGAGATGTCGAGCGTGTTGCGGGTGTAGCTCTCGAAGGTGCGGATGCCGCGTTCACACAGCATCACCTCTGTGTTCCCGCCGGCGAGGATGTACTCGGCCGACAGCAGCCACTCCTCGATCGTCGCCGAGATGCCGCGCTTGAGCAGCACGGGCTTGCGCACGCGTCCCAGTTCCCGCAGCAGCGTGTAGTTCTGCATGTTGCGCGCGCCCACCTGGAAGATGTCGACGTAGCGGTCCATCAGCGCAATCTGGCTGGCGTCCATCACCTCGGACACGAGCTTGAGGTGGTGGGCGTCGGCGCCGTCCCGCAGCATGCGCAGCCCGTCTTCGCCATGGCCCTGGAAACTGTAGGGCGAACTGCGCGGCTTGAACGCGCCGCCGCGCAGGACCTTGGCCCCGGCCTTGCGCACCGCCGCCGCGGTGGCCATCACCTGCTCGGGGCTCTCGGCCGAACACGGGCCGGCCATCACGACGACCTCGTCGCCGCCTATCCTGACGTCGCCCACGTTGATGACCGTGTCATCGCCCCGAAACGTGCGGCTGGCCAGCTTGTACGGCTCGGTGATGCGCACCACTTCGTGGACACCGTCGAGCATCTCGACGAGGCGCGGGTCGCGCTGCGCGGTGCCGCCGACTGCGCCGATGACCGTCCGCAGCGCGCCGGTCGAGCGATGGACGTCGAAGCCCATGCTCACCAGCTGCGCCACCACCCCTTGAATCTGTTCCTCCGAGGCACGTTCTTCCATCACCACTACCATGGTGCTGCTCGCTTTCTAGTCGTTCGGCGTTGACGAAGGAGGCTGCCCGTCCTGATGGGCCTGCTGCACCACGCGCTCGATGCGCCGGGCCTCGTCGATGATGCGTTCGAAGAGCCGCGCGATGGCGTCGCCATCGAGCGGGCCCTCATTGACCGATCGCACGTGCTGCAACACGGCACGTTCGCGGTCGGGTTGATAAATCTCCATCTGCAGCACGCGCTTGATGTCGCCGATCTCGAGGGCGCACCGGGCGCGCGCGTTGAGCAGCGCCACGAGTTGCTCGTCGAGCGCGTCGATTTCGTCGCGCAGGGCGGCGATGCGGGCCGGCTCGGTCATGCCGGCACACCCCCGCGCAGCCAGCGGACGAAGTCGCGCACCTCGTCGCCCAGCCGATCGGTGCCGCCATGTCGCGCGATGTGCGCGACGAGCGCGCTGCCGACGACCGCGGCATCGGCGTAACGGCCCACGTCGGCGATGTGCTCGGGGCGCGACAGCCCGAAACCGAGGGCAATCGGCAGGTCGCTGTGGCGCCGGATGCGGTCGACGAGCGCCTGGGCATCGGCGGCCACCGTGTCGCGGACGCCGGTCACGCCAAGCCGCGAGATCACGTACAGGAAGCCCTGGCCGAGGTCGCTGGCCCTGCGCACGCGCGCGTCGCTGGTCGTCGGGCTCAACAGGAAGATGGGCGCCAGTCCTTGCGCCACGAACGCCTCGCGCGCCTCGGTCGCCTCCTCGAGCGGGATGTCGAGCATCAGCACGCCGTCGATGCCCGCCTCGGCGGCACGCCGCGCGAAGGTCTGCAGCCCCATCCGCACGACGGGGTTGGCGTAGGTGAAGAGCACGAGCGGCGTGTCGAGGTCGCGGCGGAGGTCGGCCACCATCGCGAGGACGCCGTCGAGCGTGGTGCCGGCCTGCAGGGCACGCTCGGACGCGCGCTGGATCTCGGGGCCGTCGGCCAGCGGATCGGAAAACGGTACGCCCACCTCGATGACGTCGGCCCCACCCTCGGCCACCGCCCGAATCACCGTCGCCGAACGCGGCAGGTCGGGATCGCCCGCCGTCACGTAGGCGACCAGGCCAGTACGTCCTTCTGCCGCGATACGGGCAAAGGCCTCGTCGAGTCGTCTGCGGCTCATGCCTCGTCTCCTTCCACCTGCACCAGGGCCTGCAGTGACTGCACGTCCTTGTCGCCGCGTCCCGACAGGTTCACGAGCACCAGGCCCTCAGGGCCGACGTCGGCCGCCAGGCGCTGTACGGCCGCCACGGCGTGTGCCGACTCGAGCGCCGGCAGAATCCCTTCGAGATGCCCGAGGCGCTTGAAGGCCTCGAGCGCTTCGGCGTCGGTGGCGTAGAGGTACTCGGCGCGCCCTCTCGCCAGCAGGTCCGCATGTTCCGGGCCCACGGCTGCGTAGTCCAGCCCGGCCGAGATCGAATGGGTCGATTCGATGTTGCCCGCCGCATCCTGCAGGACGTAGGTCCTGGTGCCCTGCAGCACGCCGGGGCTTCCGCCGGCGAACCGGGCCGCATGCCGCCCGGCAGTGATGGCTTCGCCGCCGGCCTCCACGCCCACGAGGCGGACACCGGGGTCGTCCACGAACGCGTCGAAGATGCCCATCGCGTTGCTGCCGCCCCCGACGCACGCCACGACGACGTCGGGCAGGCGACCGTGGCGCTCGAGGCACTGCCGGCGCGCCTCTTCGCCGATGACCGACTGGAACTCGCGCACCATCAGCGGATAGGGATGCGGGCCCAGCGCGGAGCCGAGCAGGTAGTACGATCGGTCCACCGTCGTCACCCACTCGCGCATGGCTTCGTTGATCGCGTCCTTCAGCGTGCGGGATCCCGACGACACCCCGCGCACGTCGGCGCCGAGCATGCGCATCCGGAAGACGTTCAGGGCCTGGCGGGCCATGTCGTCCACGCCCATGTAGACGACACACTCGAGGCCGAGCAGCGCGCACACCGTGGCGGTGGCCACGCCGTGCTGCCCCGCTCCGGTTTCGGCCAGCACGCGGCGCTTGCCCATCCGTCGCGCGAGCAGCGCCTGTCCGAGCGCGTTGTTGATCTTGTGCGCGCCCGTGTGGGCGAGGTCCTCGCGCTTGAGCAGCACGCGTGTGCCGCCCACGGCCTCGGCCAGCCGCGTGGCCTCGTAGAGCGGAGTCGGACGTCCCACGTAGTCACGCAGCAGCGCTCCCAGCTGCTCGACGAACGCCGGGTCGCGACGCGCGTCGAGGTAGGCCGTCGTCAGTTCCTCCATCGGGGCGACGAGCGTTTCTGGCACGAAACGTCCGCCGAACTCTCCGAAGTAGCCGCGGGCGTCGGGATCGCGGCGGCCAAAGACGGGCAGCACCTGCGATGGCGATGTGATGGTCGTCATGAGTTGTCCTCGGCGACGCATGCCTCCACGCGTCGGTGTGAATCCGCACGGCGTACGGCGGCAAAGAGCGCCGCCACACGCGCGGGGTCCTTTCGTCCGGGAGCACTTTCCACCCCGGAGGCGACGTCGATGGCCGACGGTGCCGCCTGCGCGATCGCCGCTTCGACGTTGTCGGGCGTGATGCCGCCCGCGAGCACGAACGGCCGGTCGCCCGCCAGATGACGAGCCGCGGCCCAATCGATGCGCTGCCCCGTCCCGCCCCGCCGCACCGGGTCGTGCGCGTCGAGCAAAATGGCCCGAGCACGCGTGAGCCAGCCACTCCCGGCGTAGGTCGAGAGAGTCAGCGCCTTCACGAGCGGCCACCGCACAGCAGCCCAGGCGTCAGGCTCTTCGTCGCCGTGCAGTTGCAGCGCATCGAGGCCCACGGCGCTCGCCACCTCCTGCGCCTCATCCGGCGTGGCATTCACGAAGACCCCCACTCGCTGCACGAACGGCGGAATCACACGGGCGATCTCGCGGGCCTGGGCCACCGACACGCCGCGCGGGCTGTCTGGCCAGAAGATCATGCCGACGGCCGAGGCACCCGCCTCCACCACCAGCCGCGCGTCTTCTACCGACGTCAGCCCGCAGATCTTCACGCGGGTCATCGCGGCGTCCTTTCGACACGGGCCGCACGCGCCTCGCGCAGCACGCGTGCCAGCCCGTCACCAGGATCGGTATCCGTCATGAATCGCTCACCCATCAGGAAGGCGTGGTACCCCGCCGCCTGCAGCGCCGCCAGGTCGGCGCCCGTTCGCAGGCCGCTCTCCGCCACGCGAATGCACGTGTCCGGCAACAGGTCCACGAGGCGGAACGAGGTCTCCACCGACACCGCAAGCGTCTTCAGGTTCCGGTTGTTGACGCCGATGACGGCGGCACCGGCATCCACCGCACGTCGCGCCTCGTCCTCGTCGTGCACTTCGACGAGCGCCGCCAGGCCGATCGCACGGCTGTAGGCGAGCAGGTCCTGGAGCACGTCCTGCGCAAGCGACGCGACGATGAGCAACACGGCGTCGGCACCCGCCAGGCGCGCTTCGGCAATCTGGTAGCGATCGACGATGAAGTCCTTGCGCAGGAGGGGCACCGGCACGTGCGCCCGGACGGCTTCGAGGTGAGCGAGATCGCCGTCGAAGAAGGCCGGCTCGGTCAGCACGGAGATGGCGGCTGCGCCTTCGCGTGCGTAGGAGGCGGCGATGGCCACCGGGTCATACGACGCGCGCAGAATGCCCTTCGACGGCGACCGCCGCTTGCACTCGGCGATGACGCACACGTCGTCGCGACGCAGGGCCGCCTCGAAGGCGGCGGCTCTGTCCGTCGTTCCGGCAGCGGCGACCTGGGCTTCGAGGACATCGAAGGACGCCACGGCGCGAGCCACCTCCACGCGGCGCTGCGCCGCCGCCACGATGGTCTCGAGCACCGACGGTACGCTCATGCCGGAACCGTCCCCTCGGCGTGCGATGTCTCAGCCAGGCGTCGCAGGACGTCGGACGCGCGTCCCTCGTCGATCGCGGACGCCGCACGGGCCATGCCGCTCGGCACGTCGGCGACGGCACCCGCCACAAACAGCGACGCGCCGGCGTTGAGGACCACGATGTCCCGCACCGGTCCTGCGGCGCCCTCGAACACTGCGCGTGCCACCCGCGCGTTCTGTGCGGCATCGTCGCCGCGCAGGTCTGCGAGGGTGGCTTTGGCCAGGCCGAAATCACCAGGGTGGACGAAGAAGGTACGCAACACGCCGCTGCGGCACTCCGATACTTTCGTGTAGCCCGTGGTCGACAGCTCGTCGAGTCCGTCGGCCGCGTGGACCACCCACACACACTCGGAGCCGAGCAACCCCAGGGCGCGCGCGACCAGCTCGGTCAGTTCCGGGCGCGGCACCCCCACGAGTTGCCGTGTCGCGCCGGCCGGGTTGGTGAGGGGGCCGAGCAGGTTGAATGCCGTCCGCACGCCGAGTTCCTTCCGGACGGGCGCCGCATGCCGCATCGAGGGATGGAAGGTGGGGGCGAACAGGAACGCGAGTCCCGCTTCACGCAGACAACGCGCCACGACAGGCGGGGCCGCCGCCACGTTGACGCCGAGCGCCTCGAAGACGTCGGCGCTGCCACACCGGCTCGACACCGACCGATTGCCGTGTTTGGCGACCGTCACGCCACAGGCGGCCACGACCACCGCCGACATCGATGAGACGTTCACCGTGCCGGCGCCATCGCCGCCCGTGCCGCAGGTGTCGAAGACCAGGTCGGTGCCCGCATCGACGGGTACAGCCGCGGCGCGCATCGCACGTGCCAGGCCGACGAGTTCTTCCGGGCGTTCGCCCTTCGAGCGCAGCGCCATCAGGAAGCCGCCGATGGTAGCGGCGCCCACCTCGCCGCGCATGATGGCGGCCATCGCGTCGGCTGCCTGCTCGACGGTCAGGGTGTGATGGCGTTGCAGTTGTTCGAGCAGCGCAGGAAACACGGCTACAGCTCCAGGAAGTTGCGCAGCAGCGCGTGACCGGGACCGGTCAGCACCGACTCGGGATGGAACTGCACGCCATGCATCGGATGGGTGCG
>JAEZDP010000246.1 GCA_023418055.1 Acidobacteriota bacterium | reverse complement strand
GCGGTCCTCGCACGGTACGGACATCTCGAAGACATTCCTGCCGACGCCCGTGCCTGGGACGTCCGCGTCTCGGGCGCCGCGCGACTGGCCGCCACGCTGGCCGACCGGTTCGACCAGGCGCTCCTCTTCCGAACCCTCGCGACCCTGCGCGAAGACATCCCGCTCTTCGACGACGTGGACGAATTGCTACACGGTCCACGGTCTACAGTCCACAGGCCACAGTCGACGGGGCATGCTCCCGACTGGTGATCGCCCGATCCCCAATCCCCAATCCCCGATCCCCGATCCCCGATCCGCGATCCGCGATCCGCGATCCGCGATCCCCGATCCCCGATCCGCGATCCCCGATCGCGATAGACTGGGCGCACTTTTTCCCCGGAGGAGACGGCGTCGATGCTCGGTGTGCAGGAAACTCGCAGATCACGGACACGGGTGCAATGGCTGGCGGGTGGCGCAATCGCGGCCTTGCTCACGGCCTCGAGTGGACTGGTGGGGGCGGGGCAGAGCCCGCGCGAGTGGCGCGACTACGCCGGCAGCCCTGACAGTTCCCGTTTCGTGGCTGCGACGCAGATCGACAGGACCAACGTCGGGCGGCTCGATGTCGCGTGGACGTATCCCGACGGCGACACCGACTTCAATCCGCTGATGGTGCGCGGGGTGGTGTACGCCAAGGCGCGCGGCAACGCCCTCGTGGCGCTCGATGCGGCCACGGGCAAGGAACTGTGGGCGCACGACGGCATCGAGGCCTTCGCCATCCGCGGTGTCAACTACTGGGAAAGCGCCGACGGCAGCGACCGCCGGCTGCTCTTCAGCACGCGGAACATGCTGCAGGCGCTCGACGCCCGCACCGGTCGGTCGATTCCGACGTTCGGTGTCGATGGACGAGTGGACCTGCGCGAAGGCCTCGATCGCGACCCCGCGACGGTCGAGCAGCAGAGCCGCCTGCCGGGCAAGGTGTTCGAGCACCTCATCATCCTGGGGTCCGCGACCAACAGGGAGTACGCGTCGGCGCCCGGTGACATCCGCGCGTACGATGTTCGCACGGGCAAGAAGGTCTGGCAGTTCCACACCATTCCGAGAGCCGGCGAGTTCGGCGCCGACACGTGGCCGGCTGATGCCAGGGCCTCCGTCGGTGGCGCCAACAACTGGGCCGAGGCCTCAATCGACGCCGAACGCGGCATCGTCTACGTGCCAACGGGCAGTGGGAAGTACAACTTCTACGGCGGCTACCGGGTCGGCGACAACCTGTTCTCGGACAGCCTGCTGGCGCTCGACGCGCGTACCGGCAAGCGCTTGTGGCACTTCCAGACCGTGCACCACGACATCTGGGATGTCGACAACAACTCGGCCCCGCAGTTGACGACCGTCGAGCACGACGGCCGCCGTCGCGACGTGGTGGCGCAGGCCGGCAAGACGGGCTATCTCTACGTGTTCGACCGCGTGTCGGGTGAGCCCATCTGGCCCATCGAGGAGCGGCCCGTTCCGCAGGGGACGTCCGTGCCGGGCGAGAAGTTGTCGCCGACGCAGCCGTTTCCGACCAAGCCGGCGCCCTTCTCGCGGCAGTCGTTCACGATCGACGACCTCGACGAGCACCTCCTGTCGCCCGAGGAGCGCGAGCAGTTTCGCCAGCGCATCCTGAAGGCCCGCAACGAGGGGCCGTTCACGCCCATCGGCTTCACCGACGTGATCCACATGCCGGGCAACCAGGGCGGCTCGAACTGGGGCAGCACGGCCTCGAGCCCCGACGGCCGTGTGTATGTGATTGGGTTCAACGTCCCGACCATCATCCGGTTGCTGAAACCCGGTGAGACCCGCCCCGCCCGTGCGGGCAACCCCGCCGAGGTGGTGCGCGAGGGCTACCCGGTGACCGACGGGTTCGGGCTGTACCCGACGATCATCAAGCCTCCGTACACGACGCTGACGGCCTACGACCTCAACTCGGGCGAGATCGTCTGGCAGAAGGGGCTGGGGGACGACCTGCGGCTGCTGCCGAAAGGCATCACGGGCACGGGCTCGGCGGCCACGACCAAGGGCGGGCTGATTGTGACCGGCACGGGCCTGGTCTTTGCCACGGCCGCAGACCGCAAGGTGCACGTCTACGACACGCGCGACGGCAAGGAACTGGCGACCCTGCCGCTGGGCGGGCCCACGAGCGGCGGGCCGTCCATGTACGAACACCAGGGACGCCAGTACCTGCTGGTCCATGCCTCGGGCACCCAGCCGACCGGGCCCAATGCCGTCCCCACGCCGCACAAGGGCCCGACGGGCCTCGTGGCGTACGCGCTGCGCTGACAGGGAGCAGGAACGATGCGGAGCGTGGTGCCTGCACGAACTCGCCGAATGCCCACCTGTGCGCTCGTCCTGGCCGCCGTCCTTGCCACAGCGCCGTCCCTGCTGGCCCAGGGGCAGATCCCTGCCGCTGCCGTCCGGCCCGGCATCGAGGTGTTCCTCGCGGACGTCCCTGCCTCGCTGCGCGGCGCCCGCGTCGGCCTCATCACCAACCATTCAGCAGTGGACCGAGCGGGCACGTCGGACATCGACCTCATCGCCAGGCACCCGCACCTGAAGCTCGTCGCGCTGATGGCACCCGAGCACGGCATCCGCGGCACCATCGCGCCGGGCGTCAAGGTGGCCGACGATGTGGACGAGAAGACCGGCGTGCCGATCTACTCGCTCTACATGGCCGAGGACCGCGGCCCGACGCCCGAGATGCTCGCCGACGTGGACGTGCTCGTCTACGACCT
>JAEZDP010000187.1 GCA_023418055.1 Acidobacteriota bacterium | reverse complement strand
CATCGAGGTTGTGTGCCAACCTTGAGTGTTAGCGGTCCCCGGGCACCAGGATGCCGCCCGCATTTGCGCTCGCGCTAGATTTCACTGTCCCTAGCTACCCGAATGGATGAGTCGACAGGCATGGCCGCTTCTGGCGTCATGCCCCCGTCGCCTCGGACCGAACCTTGGGCAGGGAGCAATCGATGAGATGCCTTCCGTTTCCGGTTGCTGCCGCCGCAGTAGTCCTGATTGCAGGTGCGAGCCTGGTTGCCGCCGATACGCCGGTTCCGGAAGGACTTGGGACGACGCCGGCAGATTTCGGGTTCCGGGTGCCGGACCCCGAGCCTGAGCTTCCGGCCAATGGCGATGCCTTTTCGCCGCCGCGCTTCGTCGAGAACGGGGCCGGCCCGGCGATTGCCGAAATCTCGCGGACAGCGGACCGCGACGAGGTGGTGGCGATGACCGGCGTGTTGCTCGATGGCGTCACCGATTTCGAGATCTTCTCCCAGGCGCCGTCATCGGCGACCGGAACGACGGTTTCCACCAAGGCACTACGCGCGGATGCGGTTGCAGCGACGGTGCTCATGCCGCCCGGCCTGCCGCAGTGGTCGATGTACCTGGTCCGGCCGAAGCGTGGCAATGCCGGAGGCAAGGCGCTTGCCGTCAACCGCACCGAGGCCTGGTGGGTCGGTCCCGACAACGCCATGGCCGGGCAGACGATTTCGGTCTTCGGCCGCAATCTCGCCCGTTCCAACGGCACCTCGACGGCCCTTGTCTATATCAAGCCGGCGGGCAGTACCGGCCAGTACGTCACGCCGGCGGCGGTCAATCCGTTCAAGGTCGATTTCCAGATTCCCGCGCTTGACCCCGGAACCTACGAAATCTGGGTTCACAACACCCACGGCGGTCATTTCGGCTGGAGCGGTCCGCTGGCGCTGGAGGTTCTGGCCGTGTCGCCCTGGCACGGTCAGGACCAGAAGGTGATCGACGTCAAGAGCCACGGGGCCGTGGGCAACGGCATGGCCGACGACACGGATGCCATCCGCAAGACGCTGGAAGTCGCGGCAAACAGCGCCCCTGCGACCGTCTATTTTCCCGCCGGGACCTATAAGGTTACCTCCGCGCTTGCCCTGCCCGCGAATGTGCGCTGGCTCGGCGACGGTGCCGATGCCAGCGAATTGCGCTTCGCTTCCCCAACTCCCGCCCCCATGATCGACAGCAATGCCGAAAACGTGCAGTTCGAGAAGCTGGGCTTCTTCAGCGATCGTGGGACGGAAAGGATCCCGGTGATGAGCATTTTCCGCGCGCAGAACCTGCGGCTGGATGGAGCCCGGGTCGAGGCCTGGGGCGCGCCGGCCTTCAACATCAAGGAAGGCGCCGGGATCTACGTCAACAATTCCGAACTGATCGAGGGCGGTTCGTTCTATGGCGCCAGCCGCCAGGTGTTCATGACCGGCAACCGGTTCCGCATGAACAGCTACGGCGAAAGCGTGGTCCAGCTCTGGGGCGGCCGCGATCTGGCGATGATCGGCAACGATCTCGCCAATGCCGATCCCAGCCGCGACGAGGGCAACGGGATCGGGCGCTTCTTCGTCGGGCAGTCGCCGGAAGGCAATATCAAGAACTTCTATTGGGGCGACAACCAGTCACACAATGCTGCACCGCATGATTGCGACGTGGTTGATTGCAACAAGGGGGAGCAGGTCATCTTCGAGATCCTCGACAGCGAGTTGCTGAGCGGCTTCGTTTCCGCGACGGCCGATACCGCCACCTTCGCGTCGATATCGGTACCCGGCAAGCCGGGCGGCGAGTCTCTCGTCATCGTCGCCGGCAGGGGCGCCGGGCAGCACCGGGCGATCGTTGCCGTCGATGGCGGCACGGTCACCCTGGAGGAACCGTGGAACCTCGTTCCCGATCGCACCAGCCTGATAGCGCTGGCGGCCACCGCGTCGCGGGCGGCGGTCTATCGCAACAGCTTCGAGGGGCGCGCGACCTACGATAAGCACTTTTCCAATTCGACCGCGGTGCTCGCCTACGGTAATGTCTACGACCTCGTCGTGGATAACAACCGGATCTCGCAGATGCGGCACGGACTGGCGAAATCGGCACTGGATTCGCGCTACGGGATGAGTCCCTTTTTCGTGCAATATTCCAACAACACGATCAGCAACAGCTTCAACGGGCTCTACATCGGCACGACCTACACGATGGGCGGCGAGGCTGCGGTATGGGGTGGACTCGGCAATGTCTATCGCCGCAACACCTTCAACAACATCGCCAACATGGGCGTGGCATTCGACAGCTGGAGCTATGATGGCGCCAATTACAACGCGACGGTCTTCGACAAGAACACCTTCACCAATCTGCCCTTCGGGTTCATCGACGGGTTCCAGCTGATCTGGAGTGAGGACTCGCGGTTCAAGCCCGCGCCGCTGCGCAGCTCCAACAAATACAACACCGTCCTCTACAACAACGTGTTCGAGAGGGGATCGGCGCCGTTCGAGGACAGCATCGGCTTCAAGAGCATGCAGGCGGATAACACGTGGCTCAACATGGGCTCCACCTGGAGCGGCTTCCAGTCGGGCAATGTTGGCCCGATGAACTGACGCCGCCCCTGTCCGGCGG
>JAEZDP010000104.1 GCA_023418055.1 Acidobacteriota bacterium | reverse complement strand
GGCGCGCGCCGAGGGCAGCGAGGCACGGCTGGCCGATGCCCTGCTGGCATCAGCCACCATCCGGCGCCTCATGGGCCGCACGGCCGAGGCCGACGCCGCGTGGCGCGAAGCGCTCGACCTCGCAACGGCGACCCACCTGCTGCCGGCGGTGCCACCGGCGGCGTGGGCCCTCTACGAGAGCGCCGCGGCCAGGGGCGATCACGCGACCGCCCTCGAATATCTGCGGCAACATGCCGAGGCCCGGCTGTCGTTGACCTCCGAGGCTGCGACGAGCCGGCTGGTCGATGTCGTGGTGCGCCTCGACGCCGCCGTCGTCGGGGCGCCGCCCGGCCGGATCGCCACCGGCGGACTCGCGGCCCGGAGTGACAGCGGCCCTCGCACCGACCGCGAGGCGCGCGTCCGCAACAGCCTGCTCGGCGCCAGCCTCTCGGCGTTGGTGCTGGCGGCCGTGCTCTGGCGGGTCGGCTACACACGCGGCAAGCGGGCGCTGCACTATCGACAGGAACTCGAAGCGCTGAAAGGCGCCCTGACGACCGTGTCGGCGCTCGACGGCCTGCTGACCATCTGCGCGTCGTGCAAGGACGTCAAGCCGCGCGACGGCGACTGGGTGCGCGTGGAGCAGCATCTCTCGGCTCATGCCGACGTGCGCTTCACCCACAGCGTGTGCCCGAAGTGCGAGCAGCGGGTGTTGGCCGCCGCCGAACAGGACGCCTCGCTGCTGGCGCTGCTCGGATCGGGTTCTGCCCCGCCGGGCTCGCAGGGTCTGCAGGGCGGCTTCGACTGGCCGCCCTCGGACGAAGAGCTCACGCGCGTGGCCCGCAGTGACCGCGACGGCGGCGCGCGCTGGACCTGACGACCTCGGCGCTGACCGTCCTGGACCTGCGGCGCGTCGTCCTGGGGTCAGACCTGCCGTGCGTCGCCCTGGGTCAGACCTGCGGCGCGTCATCCAGGGGTCAGACCTGCCGCGCGCCGCCTATTCAAGCCGCTCCCGCCCCGGCCGATAGCAGCTATGGGCATCGGCGTGGTTCAGGGACCGGACCGCTCCGCATGACGAGCCTCTCGTCGCACCTGGCGCCACCCCGACCAGGTGTTCCTCCGCCCGTTCATTCAGGGAGCGCGAGGTGCAGGCCCGCGCGTCATCATTCATGTTCAGGTACTGGAATACTGCGTCACTGAAGTCCCGACTGATCTTGAGCTTCGCCGTACCCGTTGCGCTGCTCGCGCTGACCGGCCTGGTCGGCGAGCGTGCGTCGGCGCGCATCGACCACAGCGTGCGCACCATTGCCTCGGTCCGCCTCCCCATCATCGTGAACCTGCTCGAAGCCGACCGCGACCTGCACCAGGCGCTCATCGCCGAGCGGACCCTGGTGCTCGGCCGCGTCGCCGACGACGCCGGAGGCGCGCTGCGGGCTGAGATCCGTGAGAACCACCAGCAGGCCGACGAGCGCATCGCGGTGGCCGTGGCTCTGGCCACGACGCGGGAGGAACGGGAACTCGTACAGGCCTTCGAGCGCGACCGCGCTCCGTGGCGCACAGGCGTGGCCCGGGTGCTGGCGCATGTGGACGCGGGCCGTTTCGAGCAGGCCGAAGCCCTGCTCATGGGAGACGTGCGGACGCAGTTCGACACCATGCGGGAGCACGTGAACCTCCTCGAAGAGGTCAGCGAACGCCTCGCCGACGGCGCGCGTGCCGATGCGGCCGCCACCTATACCCAGGTGCGGCTGCGTCTGGCCGCGGTGACGCTGGCCGGCATCCTGCTGGCAGGCGGGTTGGCCTGGGCCGTCTCACGCTGGGTCGGGCGTCGCGTCGGGGACAGCGCGGCCACGATCGACGACAGCTCGTCGGCCGTCGCCGCCGCCGCCCGCCAACTCGAAGGCACGTCGCAGGTGCTCGCGTCTGGCGCCAGCGAACAGGCCGCGTCCCTCGAAGAGACGTCGGCGTCGATGGAGGAACTTGCGTCGATGACCCGTCAGAACGCCGCCAACACCGGCGTCGCGGCGACCACGATGGCCGACACCGCGCGGCTCGTCGACACGGCGAACACGGCCCTCGACGCCCTGACGACCTCGATGGCCTCCATCCGCTCGTCGAGCGGCCAGGTGGGGCACATCATCAAGACGATCGACGAAATCGCCTTTCAGACCAACCTGCTGGCGCTCAACGCCGCCGTCGAGGCTGCACGCGCCGGCGAGGCCGGCCTCGGCTTTGCCGTCGTCGCCGACGAGGTGCGGACACTCGCCCAGCGCGCAGCCACGGCCGCCAAAGACACGACGACGCTCATCGAGGAGTCCATCGACCGCGCCAACGAGGGACACGAGCGTGCGGCAGCGGTGTCCACGGTCATTGCCTCCATCACCGACAGCACCAGCCGCGTGAAGACGCTCATCGACGAAATCAGCGTCGCCAGTCAGCAGCAGTCGGATGGTCTGCAGCAGATCACCCAGGCGTTGACGCAGATGGAACGGGTGACGCAGTCCACGGCGGCCTCAGCGGAGGAGAGTGCGGCGGCCAGCGAGGAACTCAGCGCGAACGCGGCGGCCGCGCGGCTGGCGGTGCAGGACCTGCTGGCCCTGGCAGGCACGCGGGTCGCGGCGCCGCAGGTGCCTGCGCCGGCGCCGGTGCCGAGAGCCTACGCCCGCGCCACCA
>JAEZDP010000049.1 GCA_023418055.1 Acidobacteriota bacterium | reverse complement strand
AGCGCGAGACCTACCACAAAGGCGCCCGCCACGAACGTCGTCGGACGGCGGCGCGCGAAGTCTTCGAGGTCGTTGAGGTATTCGCCGGGCTCCTTGTCGCGGATGCGGCTCGACAGATGCTCGAGTTCATCCACCGCCATGTCGGCGTACGACGCCAGGCTCTCGTTGCGTGGGCGCAGTTCGTCGCCCGCGCGACGCAGCGCGCTCGCGACCGTGCCGAGTCCCTCGGCGGCCTTCGCCTGCTGTGCGGCGACCTGCGAGCTGGCCCGACTCTTCACCTGGTTCATCAGCCCCGCCGCGGCGGCGCCGGCTGTGCCGGTGAGCCCTCCCGTGAGCGTCGATCCGTTGCCCTGCGGGCCTCTTTGCCCGTACGTGCCCGTCGAAGTGTTCTCGGCCATGTCTCTGTCTCCTCCACTGTCAACGAACGCGGCCTGAGCGCGCGCTCGGGTGTATGTCTCTGCCCTGATGGAAAGAAAAACTCGTGCCACTCGCCAACCGACTATTCGCGCGGCGCGATCGGAGACGCGAGGCAGCTGGACCGCTCCTTGCAACACGTCGCGGCATGTTTCATACCTTCCGCTTACCCATCTCATGGCGTGAATTGGCCACCCGTACGGTTCGCGAGGCCATGGCCGACAACGTGATGGGGTTGGCCGCCCAGCTGGCCTACTACTTCTTCCTGGCGTTGTTCCCGGCTCTGCTGTTCCTCATCGCCGTTGCGAGCTTCTTCCCAGTCGATGTGATCCAGCAGATGGTGGCCTCGATGCGGACGGTCGCGCCGCCCGAGGTCGTCGAGATCTTCGAAGCGCAAATCCAGCAAATCGCCAATGGGGAGGATGCCGGGCTGCTGACCTTCGGACTGCTGTTCACGCTGTGGAGCAGCTCGGCCGCCATTGTGGGTGTGGTGGACGCGATGAACCGTGCCTACGACATCGAGGAGGGCCGACCGTGGTGGAAGGTGCGGCTCACGGCCATCGGGCTCACCATCGGTCTCGCGGTGTTCGTGCTGCTGGCGTTCACACTGGTGCTGCTCGGTCCGACCATTGCCGACTGGCTGGCCGCGCGATTCGGCTTCGGGGTGGTGTTCCGGACGACGTGGCACCTGGTGCAGTGGCCGCTCGCCTTCGTGCTCATCGTCCTCGCGGTGGCCGTCGTGAATTACTTTGCGCCCGACGCCGAGCAGGACTGGGAGTGGGTGACGCCTGGCGCCGTGCTGGCCACGGTGCTGTGGCTACTGGCCTCGATCGGGTTCCGCATCTACGTCACGAACTTCGCCAACTACAACGAGTCGTACGGCACCATCGGCGGCGTGATCGTGCTGATGCTCTGGTTCTACGTATCGGCGCTGGCGATGCTCATGGGCGCCGAGATGAATGCCGAGATCGAACACGCCTCGCCGCACGGCAAGGACAAAGGTGAGAAGGTGCCGGGCCAGAAGCGGAAGATTGGCGCCGCCGCTGCCCGTGAGTACGAGCAACGGCGACGCTGAGCGGGAGGCCGTCAGACCCGGGGAGGGTCGGTCTCGCGAGCGAAGTGACGATGGGCGGCAAGGGCGGTGACGAAGGCCTCGTGCAGGTCGTCGTCACTGCTCTGGCGTAGGAGCAGGCCCGGGTCGGGCTCACCGGTGTCGAGTGCCTGCGGGATGCCTGCCTTCGTCAGCAGATCCACGCCCGTGCCCAGCACCAGCATCGGCTTGCAATGGCGGTACTGGTCCTTGAGGAACTCGAGCGTGCGGCCGTCGACCGTCAGGCCTTCGACCGCCGCCGCCCCGTCCGGCACGACGACCGCGTCGAACAACACCGAGGGCATCGCTTCCACGGTGACGTCCACCTCGATGGCCTCGCCTTCTACCGTGTCCACCGCGCCGAAGGTGACGCCGACGAACCGCGGCACCGCGCCGAGTGCCGTGAGGTGATCGACGAGCGCGGTCAGCGGCGCCCCCACCACGCCGTCGGCGACGAGCACCGCGACACGCCGAGCGCGCACGTCGCCGTTGCCCGGACGTGCAAACAACGACAGCGGAGCCGACGTCGCCACTTCGGGTTCGACCGGCGTCGCCAGGACGCGCGGCATCGCCGGTGGCACCTCACGCATGCCGAGGCCCGCGGCCACCTGTTCGGCGAGTTCGGGCGCCACGTTCACCAGGCCCGACACCATCCGCTCACGCACTGCCGGCGTCTGCACGCGCGACAACTCGAAGCGGAACGCGTTGACGATGTGCTGCTGCTCGACCGGCGTCTGGCTGTTCCAGAAGAGCGTGGCCTGCGTGTAGTGATCGGCGAACCGTTCCGCCTTGCCGCGCACCTTGTGGTCGTCCACCTGCCGCGGTTCGGGGAACGATACGAACCCGGCCGAGCCAGCCTGGAACGGACAGCCCCCTCCGAGTGAGTTGGGCTCGTAGGAGACGCGGCCACGATTGATCGTCTGCCGATGCATGCCGTCGCGCTGGTTGTTGTGGACCGAGGCGACGGGGGCGTTGATGGGAATCTCGTGGAAGTTCGGCCCACCGAGCCGCGAGATCTGCGTGTCCACGTACGAGTGGATGCGACCCGCGAGCAGCGGGTCGTTGGTGAAGTCGATCCCCGGCACGATGTGCGCCGTGCAGAAGGCCACCTGCTCCGTTTCGGCGAAGAAGTTGTCGGGGTTGCGGTTGAGCACCATGCGCCCGACAGGCGTGATGGGCACCAGTTCCTCGGGCACGATCTTCGTCGCGTCCAGCACGTCGAAGGAGAAGCGTTCGGCGTCCTCTTCGGTGAAGATCTGCACGCCCAGCTCGTACTCCGGGTAGGCGCCGGCTTCGATCGCTTCCCAGAGGTCGCGTCGATGGAAATCGGGGTCGGCGCCCGAGATCTTCACGGCTTCGTCCCACACGAGTGAATGCGTCCCGGCGGCCGGCGTCCAGTGGAACTTGACGAAGTGCGACTCGCCCGCCGCGTTGACGAAGCGGAAGGTGTGGACCCCGAAGCCCTGCATGGTGCGGTAGCTGCGCGGGATGGCCCGATCCGACATCGTCCACATCAGCATCGCGGTGATCTCGGGCATCAGCGAGGCGAAGTCCCAGAAGGTGTCGTGCGCCGTCGCCGCCTGCGGCATCGCGAAGTGCGGCTCGGGCTTGGCCGCGTGCACGAGGTCGGGAAACTTCATGGCGTCCTGGATGAAGAAGATCGGCATGTTGTTGCCGACCAGGTCCCAGTTGCCTTCATCCGTGTAGAACTTCACCGCGAAGCCGCGGACGTCGCGCGCCGTGTCGGTGGAGCCGCGTTCGCCGATCACCGTCGAGAAGCGCACGAACACGGGCGTCTGCTTCCCGGCTTCGGCGAAGATCGACGCACGCGTGTAGCGCGCGAGCGACTCGTAACACTCGAAGTACCCGTGCGCCGCCGAGCCCCTGGCATGCACGATGCGTTCGGGGATGCGCTCATGATAGAAGTGCGTGATCTTCTCGCGAAGGATGAAGTCTTCGAGCAGCGTGGGCCCTCGAAGCCCGGCCTTGAGCGAGTGCTGGTTGTCGGCGACCGGAACGCCGAGGTTCGTGGTGAGCGGCTGACCCGAGTCATCGGCGCGCACGCGGTCGAGCGGCGCGATGGTCTTGTTCTTGCCCACAATGGGCGCACCGCTGCCTACCTTTTCCGAGGCGTGCATCTCGGTGACGGTGCTGCCCCCGACAATCGGGTCCGCAGGGGTCTCGTGCTGCCCGGGCTGAGGCCGCACGGCCGCGGCGGCGTCGTACTCGAGCGGCTTGTTGCGGTTGGCCGGCATGCGGGCGGCCAGTTCATCCGTGCCCGCAACCTTTGACGCGAGATCATCGGCCGAGTGCACCGTGATCGCGGGCGCCGCAGGCCCGCTCGTCGTGGCACGCGTGGTGGGAATACCGCCCCCACGCGTGGATTGCGGCGTGCGGGTGGAAGGCTTCGAGCTCGTGGCGGCGCGCGACGACGATGACGAGGGCGTGGCGCTGCTGGACTTGGGGCGTTTGGGTGTCGGCATGGGAATCGATCGGTAGTGGGTGAGGTGGAGCCTGGGACGCTGAGGTGGAACATGACGGGTTGATGCAAGAAGGTCTCCGCCTGCCAGCCGCGGGCCGCGGTGGCGCGTGCTTTGCAACTTGTCGGGGCATCACCCTTTCAGGGAGGAGCTGGACAATGCAGAGGAAGACCTTGAGCACCGTGCTGGCCACCAGCGCGTTCATCGTGACGTCGGGTCTCGCGCTTGCGCAGACACCTCAACCGCAACCCCACCCCTCCCCGCGGCCGCAAACCGAGCAACCGCGACCGGCGGGGACGCCCACCACCCAGCAGAACACCATGAACGAGATGGTGCTGCAGGGCTGTGTGGCGCGTGACGACAGCGCGAGCGCCCGGACCGGCGCGACGGGTCAGACAGGCTCGGCGGGCAGCGCCGCGGCGTCGGCGGCAGGCGCCGGCAACATGTTCCTGCTCAAGAATGCGAAGAAGCAGGACGCTGCGGGCAGCGCGTCCAGTGCGTCGCAGTCAGCCACCCGGACGCAGTCGCAGACGGGCAGCAGCGCCCAGGCCACGCAGAGCGGCTCCACGGCGCAGGGGACCTCGGCGAGCCGCGACATGGGCAACGACACGTATCGCCTGATGGCGACCGGGTCCAACGTGGACCTCAGTCAGCATGTCGGCCACCAGGTCGAAGTGCGCGGCCGCGTGATGGAGAGCGCCGGGGCGCAGGGCATGGCCGGACAGCACGGCCGCACCGGACAGCCCGGACAGACCAGCCAGACCGGACAGGCCGGCCAGGCGGGGCAGACGGGCCAGACGCAGGCAGGTCAGGCCCAGGCCAACCCGTACGGCGCCAGCAACGCGGACCAGCACAAGACGATGACGGTCACGTCGGTGCGCATGATCTCGCAGACCTGCACGAAGTAGGCATGCGAGTTCCGTCCGGCCGTCTGCCGGACACCGAGGCCTCCGCTCCCTCCCCGAGCGGGGGCCTTTTTCGGTCTAACCGGTCTACGGTCCACCGTCTACAGGCCACAGGCCACAGGCCACAGGCCACAGGCTACAGGCTACAGGCTACGGGCTACGGGCTACGCGCTACGCGCGCGCAGGCCATGGGCGATGCGCGATCCCCGATCCGCGATCCCCGATCCCCGATCCCCGATCCGCGATCCCCGATCCGCGATCGATATATGCTCACCCC
>JAEZDP010000001.1 GCA_023418055.1 Acidobacteriota bacterium | reverse complement strand
CGAGACCACTGGGTAGTGGGCAGGCGGGCGGCGTGGGCTCAACTCGTCCCACGCCAGTGGCACCGACACCGGCGCACCGGGGCGTGCCCGCGGCGAGAAAGCGCTCACCACGGTGCTGCCACGACGGTTGCGCAGGACGTCCACGAAGATCTGCGCCTCGCGGCCAGCGCGTGCGAACTGCGTGGTGAAGGTGCGGCCATCCTCCTCGACAAGCGCGGCGGCCACGCGCTCACTGAACGACAGGCACGCGTCCCAGGAGGCGTCCGGCGCCACGGGCACCACCACGTGCAGCCCCCGGCCTCCGCTGGTCTTCACCCAGGCCCGCAGGCCGAGTGACGCGAGGTGATCGCGTGTGGCCCGCGCTGCCGCCACGACCGCCGGCCATCCCACATCGGGGCCCGGATCGAGGTCGAACACGAGGCGGTCGGGATGTTCGAGATGGTCGGTGGTCGAGTTCCAGGTGTGCGCCTCGAGCCAGTTCATCTGCATCAGCGAGACGAGCCCCTCGACCGAGTCGAGCACCAGGTAGTCGTCGGTCTTGGTCTTCTCGGCGATGGCGATACGGCGAAGGGCGGGCAGCGCGGGGGCCTTGCCGTGCTTGATGTACATGCACGGCGCCGAGATGCCGCCGGGGCACGCCACGAGCGACAGGGGACGATCGGCGATGTGCGGCAGCATCCATTCGCCCACCCGTTCGTAGTAGCGGGCGAGGTCGGCCTTGGTGAGGGCCGGGTCGGGATACATGCGGCGGTCGGGGTTGGTGATGGTGATGCCCATCACCTCCACGCGTGGCGTGCCGGCCCTGGGCGAGCGTGGCTTTCGGCTTACGCGTGGCGATGCGGTGGCCCCACCCTGCGAACGACGGGCGGGCACTGCCGCGGCCGCGCGACGGCGCGGCGGCCCGTCGGGCGTCTCGCGGACCACCTCACGCGGGGGCTTGTCGTCGCGGAGGCCCTGAAACGAGGGATGACGGATCTTGCCGCCACTGGTCCACTCGGTGAAGGCCACTTCGGCCACGAGTTGCGGACGCACCCAGTGCGCGTCGCGGCCGAGCGCACCGCGGGGAGGCGGCGTGAAGGGCGAGTCGTCCTGCCTGAGTGTGTCGAGCCGCGCGCGAAGCTCCTGCGCCGAGGCCGCGGTGAAGCCCGTGCCCACCTTGCCCGCCCACCGCAGCGTGCCGTCGTCATCGTGATAGCCGATGAGCAGCGCGCCGAGACCCTGCCGGGCTCCCTGAGGATCGGTGAAGCCGCCGATGACGAACTCCTGCCGTGCCACGCACTTGACCTTCAGCCAGCTACGCCCGCGCCCGGCCTGCACCGGCTGATCGCGGCGCTTCGAGATGATGCCCTCGAGTCTGTCCCGGCAGGCCTGGGCGTATGTGCGGGGGCCGTCGCCCACCACGTGATCCGAGTAGCGCAGCAGCGAGGAGTCGCGGGGCAGGATCTGGCGGAGCCGCGCCTTGCGCGCCTCGAGCGGCACGTCGCGCATCGAGTCGTCGTCCACGTGCAGCAGGTCGAACACGAAGTACACGAGTGTGCCGCCTTCGGACGCGCCGCCCTGCAAGCCCTGGAAGCTGGTGCGGCCATCAGGCTGCAGCAGGGCAACCTCGCCGTCGAGGAGCGCGGCCCGCACGCGCAGGCGCCGTGCGGCGGCGATGAGGGTCGGGAACCGTGCCGACCAGTCGTTGCCGTTGCGGGTGAGCAACTGCACCGTCTCGCCCTCGAGACGCAGCCCCATCCGGAAGCCGTCGTACTTGGTCTCGTGCAGCCACTCGTCGCCGACGGGAGCCGACGCCGCCAGCGTGGCCAGCTGTGGGCGATAGTCAGGCAGCAGGCTCGCCGAAGCGCGACGGGTGGGCATGACACGACGATAGCGCAGGCGCTGCCGGGGCGCATGCGATACTCGCGAGATGGACCGCTCGCGCCTCCCCCACGGACTCGACGCATGAGTTATCTGCTGCTGCTCGGCGGGCTCGTGTTGCTCATCGGCGGAGGTGAGCTGTTGGTGCGCGGCGCCGTGCGCCTGGCGGCGGGCATCGGTGTGTCGCCGCTGGTCATCGGGCTGACCGTCGTGGGCTTCGGCACGTCCACGCCCGAACTCGTGACCTCCGTGCAGGCTGCGCTCAGTGGCACGCCCGGCATCGCGATCGGCAACATCGTCGGCTCGAACATCGCCAACGTGCTGCTCATTCTCGGCTGCTCGGCGCTGCTCTATCCGATCGCGGTGAACTCGGCGGCGCTGCGGCGGGACGGCGCGGTGCTCATCGCGGTGACCGTGGCCTTCGTCGTCCTGGCGGCCGCCATGCCGCTGGGTCGTGTCATCGGCACCTGCTCGGTCCTGCTGCTCGTCTGGTATGTCGCCTACCTGATTCGGGCCGAGCGCGGCGCACCAGCCGACGCGCATGGCGCGGTCCATGACAAGGCGGTGGCGCTCGAACACGTCGATGCCGCCCTCGATCCCGCCCTGGCCAAGCCCTCACATGCGGGCCTGTCGGCATTGCTCTGCCTGGTCGGCCTGGGCCTGCTCGTGTTCGGCGGCAGCCTGTTCGTGTCGGGGGCCGTCGCGCTGGCGCAGCAGCTTGGCGTGTCGGACACCGTGATCGGGCTCACCGTCGTGGCGGTCGGCACGTCGCTGCCCGAATTCATCACCTCGGTCATCGCGGCGGTGCGCAAGGAGGCGGACGTCGCGTTCGGCAACATCGTGGGCTCGAACATCTACAACCTGCTGGGGATCGGCGGGCTGACGGCCCTGACCGCGCCGCTGACCGTGCCCCCGCAGATGGTGGCCTTCGACAACCTCGCGATGCTGGCGGCCGCCCTCCTGATGGTGGGCTTTGCCTGGACGGGGCTGCGCATCGGCCGTCGCGAGGGTGCCGTGATGCTGGGGGGGTACGTGGCCTACGTCTACCTCCTCTGGCCTGCGTCCTGACCGGGCAAACCATGCGACGACACGACACACGGACGACCTGCGGGCCGTCCGTGCGCGCGCTGTCGCTCACCCGCGCCGGTGCAGGCGCCGCCCGGCTGCCGCGAGGCCTGCGCCGAGCAGCACGAGCGTGAGAGGCTCGGGCATGTCGGTCGTCCCCGTCGCGGCGGGGCTGAACCGGGCCGACAGCCAGCGCATGCTGTCGACGCCGCTGCCATCGCTCAGCGCGAGCTGCATGCCGTAGGTGAAGTAGTTCTGGTTCTCCACCCCGGTGTGGAAGATCTGATAGTTCACCGTCAGGACGTTGCCCACGGCATTGCTGTCGTCGAACTGCGGGTTCAGGCCGGGCACCGGAACGCCAAACGGATCGAGCAGGTCGATCACCCCCCACGACTCGGTGCCATCGTGCGTGCCCGTGAAGTCGAATTGCAGGACGAGCGCCCACCAGTCGCCATCGGTGATGCCGAGCAATTCGACGTGTTGCGGCTGCCAGTCCACGTCGAGCGTGAACCCGAGCGGGTCGACGGGCACCGGTCCTTCGTCAGGGGTCGCGGTGCACATCAGCCCGACACACGCGACAGACGCCGGGATGATCGCGGCGTGGGCGGGGGTGGCCAGCAGGATCGCTGCGCCAAGCCCGGCGAGTGCACCGCCGAGCGACCGCCGGCGGCCCTGCGGCTGCCGGACGGCATCGTGTCCGATGGACATGCTGTTCCTCACAATCAGCGAGGGCAGAGTGGAGGGGAAGGCCGAGAAAGGGGCTGCAAACCGCGCGCCGGTATCGGGGTTGCGGAAGCGGCGAATTTGCCTCGTCCGCAGCGCTCAGGGCTTCAGAAGGGTTCTTGAAGGAAGACTGTTGTCTTCCCAGCGGTGACCTCGTCGTCGCGCTGGCGAGTTATGAGGCTCAGGCCTGCGGTGGTGGATTGTCGCGCTCGTTGACCACCGTCCCGCGCCAGAGCGGTGACGATCGGACGAAGGACGCCCTGGCGACCACGTGCGCCGAGAGTGGGGCGGTGAGCATCACGAACGCCGCCACGCTGGTGAGCCGGATGATGGACGACACGTCGGGCAACTGGAGGGCGGCGCCTATCAGCAGGCAGGCCAGCCCCAGCGTGGACGCCTTGGCCGAGGCCTGCATCCGCAGGAAGACGTCCGGCAGGCGCAACAGCCCCACGGCTGCCAGCAGCGCGAAGGTCGCGCCGGTGAGCAGGAACGCCGACGTGAGCAGTTCCTTCATCATTCTTCTGCTTTCTCCACGAACCACGCGTAGGCGACCGTGCCGAGAAAGCCGACGAGCGCGATGACGATCGCCGCATCCAGAAACGCGCGCTGCCCGGTCCCCGCCGTCGCGGCCACGATGACGCCGACGATGAGAACGGCCGTGAGGTCCATGGCCACGATGCGGTCCGACAGCGAGGGACCGCGCACCAGACGCGCGAAGGTGAGCAGCAGGGCCAGCCCCAGCATGCCGAGAACGATGGGCAGGACGACGTCGAGCATGGGCAGGTCCAGGCTACCCGAGCACGCGCCGCACGCGCTGCTCGAAGTGCTCCTTGATGTGCGCACGCGCCTCGTCGGCCGTCGTGACGTGCATGACGTGCACGTACATCACCGATCGGTCGGCCGAGACGTCGAGCGCCAGGCTGCCGGGCGTCAGGTTGATGAGGGTGCTGAGCGCGAGGATCTGGTAGTCGCCGCGCACGTCGAGCGGCACCCTGATGATGCCGGGCCGCATCCGGTCCGACGGCAGCACGACGTCCATCGCCATCCGGACGTTGGCCACCAGGAACTCCACCACGAGGAAGCCCGCCAGCGAGAACAGTGCCCTCGTGCGGTCCGCGTACGTCGACGAGACGACCCCGCCGGCGGCCATCAACGTCACCACCAGATGGCCGAGGACGAACCCGGTGACCAGATTGGTGAGTGAGAACTCACCCATGAGGGCCGTCCAGGCCAGGGCGAGCAGAAGGTTCCCGAGCAGCATGTCTCAGTGGCTCCTTCCGAGCACCGCCTCGATGTAGCGGTCGCGCTGCAGCAGCTGTTCGGCGGCGTGCGTCGTGAGGCCGAGCAGTGGTTCGGCGCCCACGGTGATGGCCAGGCTCACCGCCACCAGCGAGGCAATCGGCACCAGCATCGGCCAGACGGGGCCGGCCTTGTCGGCGTCCGGAGGCGCAGGCTTCCAGAACCCTTCGTCCCACAGGCGTGCCATCGACAGCAGGCTGACGAGGCTCATGCCGAGGGCGATGCCGCCGGCCCAGAAGGCGCCCCCTCCGAAGGCCGCCTGAAGAATCGCGACCTTGGCGATGAACCCCGAGAGCGGCGGCACCCCGGCCAGCGTGAAGATGGGGATCATGGCCAGCACGGACATCATCGGGTAGTCGCGATAGAGCGATCCCAGCTGGCCGAAGTCCGTCGTCCGCCGCATGCGGAGGAAGATGCCTGCCACCAGGTACAGCGTGGTGATGGCCACGATGTGGTGCATCACGTAGAGCAGCGACCCGGCCACGGCCCGCGGCGTCAGCAACCCGAGCCCGAGGGTGGTGTAGCCGAGATGCCCGACGAGATTGAACGCGAGCACGCGTCTGAAGTCCTGCTGACTCAAGGCACAGACGACGCCCACCACCATCGTCGTCAGTGACATGGCGACGATGAGCGTGAAGACCACGGGCGGCGCATCGTGGAAGAGCAGCGTGAACACCCGGAAGAGCGCGTAGACGCCGACCTTGGTGAGCAGGCCGGCAAAGACGGCACCGATGGCGGCTGGCGGCGCGTGATACGAGGCCGGCAGCCAGAAGAACAGCGGGAAGAGCGCGGCCTTGATGCCGAAGGCGGTGAGGAAGAGCATCGCCAGCGGCAGTTGCAGCGGGGGCGGGCCGTGCTGCGCCCACTGCCTCGACAGGTCCGCGAGGTTCAGCGTGCCGCTCTGGCCATAGAGCAGACCGAGCGCCGTCAACAGCAGCGCCGAGGCCAGCAGGTTCAGCGTGACGTAGGTGAGGGCGGCTTCCACCTGTTCGCGCGTCCGATGGAGGGCCATCAGCACGAACGAGGCCACCAGCATCACCTCGAACCAGACGTAGAGGTTGAAGAGATCGCCGGTGAGAAAGGCGCCGGACACCCCCATGAGCAGGATGAGCAGCAGCGGGTGGTAGCCGGCCGACTCTCGCCGCGGGTCCACGCCGGCAAAGGCGTAGCCGGTCACCGCCACGCCGACGAGGCCCGTGGCCACGAGCAGCAGGCTCGTCAGCGTGTCGGCCACGAGCGTGATGCCGAAGGGGGCCGCCCATCCCGCCACCTGTAACACCTGCACGCCGCCGCGGGCCACATCGACGAAGACGAGCAGGCTGCAGGCCAGCAGCCCGGCGGCACCGGCCAGCGCGAGCCAGCGCTGCACCCGCGCGTTGCTCGTCAGGAGCATCACGGCCGCCGTGAACATCGGCACGATGATGGGCAGCATCAGGCGCATGTCAGCCCCGCGCCTTCCCCTCGACATCGTCGTGGCCGCTGCTGCGGTGCACCTGATGCGCGAGGACGAGGGAGAAGGCCAGCACGCCGAAGCCGATCACGATGGCCGTCAGGATGAACGACTGCGGGACGGGGTCGGCATATTGCGTGGCCGCGTCCACCGGGAAGGCCGGCACCACGGGTGGCGGGTACCTGGAGATGCCCCCGGCCGTGAAGATCAGGACGTTGGTGCCGTTTGTGAGCAGGCCCAGGCCGACGATGAGCTGCGCCAGCCTGCGGCGCAGCAGCAGGTAGATGCCCGCCGCATAGAGCGACCCGGCCACGACTGCCAGCACCATCTCCACGATCAGTCCTCCGCCAGCATGAAAGTCATGGTCAACACGACGCCGATGACGACGAGGCAGACGCCGAGGTCGAACACGAGCGGCGAGCCGAGGACCACGTGGACGCGCGAGATGTCGAACTCGGTCCACAGGGCCTTCAGGAACACGTCGCCGAACAGCCCGCCTGCCACCCCACTGGCGAGCGACACGAGCAGGCCGATGCCGAGCAGCCGCGACGGATCGACCAGCATGGCGCGGCGCGCCGCAGCCACGCCGTCCGAGAACATCAGCAGCACGAACGCAATCGAGATCACCAGGCCGGCCACGAACCCCCCGCCGGGCTCGTTGTGGCCCCGCAGGAAGAGGAACACCGCAAACAGCAGCAGCAAGGGCATCAACACGCGGCTGGCGGCACAGAGGATCGCCGAGTTCATCGTTCGCGCCTCGCCGCGGCCGCAATCTGGAGCAGGGCCCGCACCCCGATGGCCGCCGTCACCAGCACCGTGATCTCGCCAAGCGTGTCGAGCGACCGGAAGTCCACGAGGATGACGTTGACGATGTTGCGGCCGTGGGCCTCGAGCGGCGCCGTGGCGGCGTAGTACTCGCTGATGTGCTGGCTGGTGGGCATCGAGGCCGTCCGCAGGGCGATCCACATGATGAGGCCACCGAAGGCCAGCGAGACGAGGCCATCACGCAGGCGGGTCGGCCAGGACGAGGCCAGTTCGAGCCGTGGGAACTGCCAGAAGACGAACACGAAGATGACCGCGGTCAGCGTCTCGACGGCAAACTGGGTCATGGCGAGGTCGGGCGCCCCGAACATCAGGAACATCAGGGCGATGCCGTAGCCCGCGGTGCCGAGCGACAGCACCGCCGTCATCGTCGTGCGGGCGATGACGGCGGAGCAGGCGCCCGCGATGATGAGCAGGGCGACCAGCGCCTCGTGTACGCGCACCCCCACGAGCGACGTGCGGAGCGGCGTTGCTTCTCCGACCAGCAGCCCGAAGGCCGCCAGCACGCCGCCGGTGACCACGAAGGCCAGGACGTACGAGGCGAGCGACGCGCTCTGCATCGCGGGAGCCAGCCGTCGGCTGACGGCGTCGGCAAGGCCCAGGGCGGCGTCGAAGAGGCGGGCCGTGCCAAGTGCACGAGGCCACAGGTACTGCCGCACGAGTGCGCGGTTCGTGTAGACGAGCAGCGTGCCTGCGACCGTGACGCCGCTCAGCAGCAGCGGCAGCGTCAGGCCGTGCCACAGCGACGGCGAGACCGTGATGGGTGCGCCGGCGACGTTGGTGGCGGCCAGCGACAGCGGCGAGGCCAGCAGCGCAGGGGCCACGCCGGCGACGACCCCAAGGCTGGCGAGCACGAGCGGCGCCATCCACAGGCCCGGGCCGGCCTCGTGGACGTCGGACTCCGTTGCTCCGGGGCGGGCACCGGCAAACGGCCCCCACCCGGCCAACAGCCCCGCGGCGCCCAGCAGTGCGCTGGCCAACACGAGCAGTGCCATGAGCAGCACGGGCGCCACCGGCTGGTGGAGCACCGCCTCGTAGGCCGACTCCTTGGCCACGAAGCCCAGAAGCAGCGGCAGTCCCGCCATCGATGCGGCGGCCAGGGCGCCCGCCAGTGCCGTGACGGGCATCAGTCGGCGCAGCCCGCCGAGGGCCGTGACCTCGCGCGTCCCCGCCTCGTGGTCGATTGTGCCGGCCACGAGAAACAGCGTGCCCTTGTAGCACGCGTGCGCGACGAGGTAGAGGAGGGCAGCCGTCAGCGTCGCGGGCGTGCCGAGGCCGAGCAGCAGCATGATCGTGCCGAGGGCGCCGACAGTGGAGTAGGCGAGGATGCGCTTGAGATCGGTTTCGACCACCGCGCGCCAACTGCCGCCGATCATGGTCAGCGCGCCTGCGCCCGCGACGAGCATCAGCCAGAGCGTCGTGTCGCCGAGCACCGGCGTCATGCGCGCCACGAGGTAGATGCCGGCCTTCACCATCGTGGCCGAGTGCAGGTAGGCGCTGACCGGCGTCGGCGCGGCCATCGCGCCCGGCAGCCAGAAGTGGAAGGGGAACTGCGCCGACTTGGTGAAGGCGGCCAGCAGCACCAGCAGGGTGATGGGCGCCGCGTAGGGATGGCTCGTGATGGTGGAGGACTGCGGCACCAGGCCTGGGACGGAGGCCGTACCGGCCACCTGCAGCAGCAGAAGGGCGGCCGCGAGCAGGCCGAGGCCGCCCATGCCGGTGACGATGAGCGCCTGCACGGCCGCGCGCCGGGCCTCGCCGCGCTCGTGCTCGAAGCCGATGAGCAGGTACGACGCAAACCCCGTCAGTTCCCAGAACACGAACATCGTGAGCAGGTTGTCGGTGAGCACCACGCCCAGCATGGCGGCCATGAACAGAAACAGCGTGGCCTGAAACCGTCCGGCATGCGGGTGTCCGGCGAAGTAGTGCGCCCCGTACACGACGATGCCGGTGCCGACGCCTGCGATGAGCAGGGCGAACAGGCCGCTGAGGCCGTCGAGGCGGAACGAGAGCGTGAGGCCGAGGGACGGCACCCAGGCGAGCGCGTCAGTGATCTCGTGGCCACCGAGGGTGGCGGCGAGCGCCCACGCGAAGTACGCCGTGAGGGTGGCAGGCCACACAGCCAGCGCCGAGGCGGCCCACGGGCGCTGCCGTCCGAGCCATGCGGCGACCGGCGTCAGCGCAAGCGTAGCGAGAACGAGGCTGACCATGCCGGATGTCGTCTAGAAGGTGTCGCGATCAGCCGGAGATCGGGTTGCGGGAGTGGCGGGGTCGACGGGGCTCGAACCCGCGGCCTCCGGCGTGACAGGCCGGCGCTCTAACCAACTGAGCTACGACCCCGCAATGGGTTGCCTGCGCTCGTTGACGACCTCGAGCCTCGGCCTTTGCTGCGACCTCCACGAGGAGTGGAGGATCCTGCGTCTGTTCCCGCCTGACCGCCTCGCTCGTCCACGTCCGGGCGGACTTCCCAACCGTAGCTGCCGTACCGCGTAGCGGCCTGGCGGGCGAAGGCTGGTGGGCGGTACAGGACTCGAACCTGTGACAGCCGGTGTGTAAGACCGGTGCTCTACCAACTGAGCTAACCGCCCCACCTTCGCGCGGCGGCCACAGGGTATCGCAGTTCGGCGGGTCACACCCTGCCGCGCCGTGTGGCCGCGCGGCAGACGGCGATTATACACACCCCGACCGCTCGGCCGTCAAGGAGTCTCGTCGTGAGGGGACGCGAACTCTGCTAGCCTCTGATGTTGCATATGAACATCTGGCCAGGCAAGGCATACCCACTCGGCGCAGTCTACGACGGCGCCGGCACCAACTTCTCGATCTTCTCCGAGCCGGCCTCCCGTGTTGAACTCTGCGTCTTCGACGACGCCGGGCGCGAGACCCGCGTGGACCTCCCCGAGGTCACGGCCTTCTGCTGGCACGGCTACGTGCCCGATCTCGGCCCCGGCACCCGCTACGGCTTCCGCGTGCACGGCCCCTTCGAGCCGGACAACGGCGTGTGGTGCCATCCGAGCAAGCTGCTGCTCGACCCCTACGCCAAGGCCATCGAAGGCCAGGTGGACTGGAACGAGGCAGTGTTCGCTTACGAGTTCGACGCCCCGGAGGCGTCGGTCAACACCCTCGACTCGGCGCCGTACATGCCCAAGTCGGTGGTCGTCGACCAGCGCTTCGACTGGGGCGACGACACGCTGCCGCGCACCCCGCTGCACAAGACCGTCGTGTACGAGATGCACGTCAAGGGCATGACCATGCAGTTCCCCGGCCTGCCCGAGGAGCTGCGGGGACGATACCTCGGCCTGGCGCACCCCTCGGTCATCGAGTACCTGCAGCAACTCGGCGTCACCGCCGTCGAACTGCAGCCGATTCACCAGTTCCTCCACGACTCGCACCTCATCGAGAAGGGCCTGCGCAACTACTGGGGCTACAACTCCATCGGGTACCTGGCGCCCCACAACGAATACGCCAGCAGCGGCCGCGGCGCCCAGGTGTCCGAGTTCAAGCAGATGGTCAAGGCGCTGCACGCCGCCGGCATCGAGGTCATCCTCGACGTGGTCTACAACCACACCGCCGAAGGCAACCATCTCGGCCCGGTGCTGTGCTTCAAGGGCATCGACAATGCCGCCTACTACCGCGTGGTCGCCGACAACCGCCGGTACTACATGGACTACACGGGCACGGGCAACACGCTCAACATGCGGCACCCGCACGTGCTGCAGCTCATCATGGACTCGCTGCGCTACTGGGTCAGCGAGATGCATGTCGACGGCTTCCGCTTCGACCTCGCCTCCACGCTCGCCCGCGGCCTCCACGACGTGGACAAGCTGTCGGCCTTCTTCGATCTCATTCAACAGGACCCGGTGGTCTGCCAGGCCAAACTCATCGCCGAGCCCTGGGACATCGGCGATGGCGGTTATCAGGTCGGCAACTTCCCGCCGCTCTGGTGCGAGTGGAACGGCAAGTACCGCGACTGCGTGCGCGACTACTGGCGCAGCCAGGACCAGACGATGAGCGAGTTCGCCTTCCGCTTCACCGGGAGCAGCGACCTCTACGAAGGCACGGGCCGCCGCCCGTATGCCAGCGTCAACTTCGTGACCGCACACGACGGGTTCACGCTGCGCGACCTGGTCTCGTACAACGACAAGCACAACGACGCCAACGGCGAAGAGAACCGTGACGGCGAGAGCCACAACCGGTCGTGGAACGGCGGCGTCGAAGGCCCCACCGACGACCCCGAGATCAACGCGGTCCGCGTGCGCCAGCAGCGCAACTTCCTCACGACGCTGTTCCTGTCGCAGGGCGTGCCCATGCTGCTCTCGGGCGACGAACTGGGCCGCTCGCAGGGCGGCAACAACAACGCGTACTGCCAGGACAACGAGATCTCGTGGCTCGACTGGGCGAACACCGACGAGTCGCTGCTCGCCTTCACCCGGCAGCTCATCGCCTTCAGGCGCGAGCACCCGGTCTTCCGCCGGCGCCGCTGGTTCCAGGGCGCCGAGATTCACGGCCTGCTCGACGTCGAGTGGTTCACGCCGGACGGCAACGTCATGGACGACGAGCACTGGTCGGCGCACTACAGCAAGTCGTTCATGGTGTTCCTGAACGGGCAGGCGATTCCGAGCCGCGGGCCGCGAGGGGAACGGGTCATCGACGACAGCTTCCTCGTCATGTTCAACGCCCATTACGAGGCGCTCGACTTCGTGCTCCCCGACGGGCCCTTCGGCGCCGCCTGGAAGCGCGTGATCGACACCTACACCGGGGAGATTGCCCCCGAGAACGCCCAACACGACGCGGGCGAGGCGGTGACGCTCGAGGCACGGTCGCTGCTCGTGATGCAGAAGATGGAATAGGGCGGGTGGTACGCTAGCCGGGGAGGCCCTGGATCCATGCGACGGCGACTCGAACAATGGCTGAGCGGACGCGCCCCCGGCCGCGTCCGCACGATGGCGCTCCGGCCTCCACCCGCGGTCGTGGCGCTGCTGGTGGTGACGTCGCTGGCGGCGTGGGGGGCGTTCGGTTACGGGGTCTGGTTCGCGTGGGACATCCGCCGGTCGCTGCCCGACGCCGACACGCTGCGCGGCGTCACCGACATGGCGCAGGCCACGACCATCCTCGACGCGAGCGACACGCCCGTCTTCACGATCTTCAAGGAACAGCGCATCGAGATCCCGCTGTCGGCGATCTCGCCCCACATGAAGGCGGCCGTGCTGTCGGTGGAAGACCAGCGCTTCTACAAGCACAACGGCGTGGACATCATCCGCATCGGCGCCGCCGCCATCGCCAATGCGCGCACGGGCACGCGCTCACAGGGCGGCAGCACCATCACGCAGCAGCTCGCGCGGCTGAGCTTCCTCACCCGGCAGAAGACCTACAGCCGCAAGCTCACCGAGGCCTTCGCGGCTCTCATGATCGAAGGCAACTACGCCAAGGACGAGATCCTCGAGCTCTACCTCAACAAGGTGTACTTCGGCGACGGCTTCCACGGCGTACAGGCGGCCTCGCTCGGCTTCTTCGGCAAGCCGGCCTCCGACCTCGACGTCGCCGAGGCCGCCCTGCTCGCAGGGCTGATTCAGTCGCCGTCGAGTTACGCGCCGAGCATCAACATGGACAAGGCCGTCGCCCGGCGCGCCATCGTGTTGCGGACGATGCTCGATTCGGGCGCCATCGATCAGGCCACCTTCGAGCAGGCCCGCGAGGCCAAGGTCACGCTGCGCAACCAGCTGCGGCGGGAAGAAGCCTTCGGTCTGTACTTCAAGGAGCAGGTGCGCCGCGAACTGGTCGATCGATTCGGCTGGGAGCTGGTGTCTGAAGGCGGACTCCGGGTGTTCACCACCATCGTGCCCGAGCTGCAGCTGCAGGCGGAGAAGGCCGTCGAGGCGAGGCTGGAACAGGTCGAGAAGCGCCGCGGCTATCCGCACACGCCACGCAGCGAGATCGAGGTGCGTGAAGGGGAAGCTCCCGATTACCTGCAGGCCGCCGTCGTCGTCATGGACCCGGCCACCGGGGCGCTGCGGGCCGTGGTCGGCGGCCGCAACTTCGCCGAGAGCCGCTTCAACAGGGCTGTACAGGCGAAACGCCAGTCGGGCTCGGCCTTCAAGCCCATCGTCTATGCCGCGGCCATCGAAGCCGGACAGTCGCCGGCCTCGATCGTCAGCAACCTGAACGACCCGATCAACACGCCCCAGGGGGAATACGTTCCCGAAGACGAACACTCGTCGGCCGACAGCATGACGCTGCGCACGGGCCTGCGCACGTCGAGCAACCGCGCTGCCGTGCAGTTGCTGCGCACGGTCGGGATCGACAAGACGGTCACCACGGCGCGCGACCTCGCGCTCGGTGACATGCCCGCCGTGCCTTCGATGGCCCTGGGGGCCGGCGAGGTGACGCTCACCTCCTTGACCGCGGCGTACGGGTCGTTTGCCACCGGTGGCGTGCTGCGGACGCCGTATCTCATCCGCCGTGTCGAGTCACGCGACGGCGAGGTCCTGTTCAGCGTCAAGGACGAGAGTCGTCAGGTGTTCTCGCCCCAGACGGCGTTTCTCGTGACGACGATGCTGGCCGACGTCATCAACTCGGGCACCGGATGGCGCGCCCGGGCCGACGGTTTCCGCCTGCCGGCTGCCGGCAAGACCGGCACGACCAACGACTACCTTGACGTATGGTTCGTCGGCTACACGCCCCAAGTGGTGACGGGCGTCTGGATGGGGTTCGACCGCCCCAAGTCCATCATCGCCAACGGCTACGCGGGCGAGTTGGCCGTGCCCCTGTGGGCGAGCGTGATGCGGGCCGCGACCGAGAAGGACGAGGCCACGCCGTTCGAACGGCCCGACAACATCGTGAGCCTGCAGGTGTGCCGCGTCACCGGCAAGCGCGCCGCGCAGGGCTGCGCGCACGTGCCCGTCGACACCGAAGATGGCATCGAAGAACGGTCGATGGTCTACGGCGAGTATTTCCGCCGCGGCACCGAACCGCGCGAGTCCTGCACCGAACACGATGGCCCGGGCTTCTGGGCACGGCTGGCCGGCGCGTTCGGCCGCGAGACCGGTGTTCGCCCGGTGACGGCGGAGCAGGCCGGGCTGCCCTCCGCGTCCATCCCTCGCAGCATTCCGCAGCCGGCCGTCGACGAGGCCCCCAAGGCGGCCGGCGAGGCTGCGGTCGTCGCGTCGGCAGAGGACAAGGAAGAACCGGCCAAGGCCGAACCCGAGAAGAAACGCGGGTTCTGGGGACGCCTGTTCGGCCGTCGCGGCAACGACAACGACGACGATGACGACGACGATCGCAAGAAGCGCACGGAGTCGCCGCGCACGCGCAAGGGCGGCGACGACTCGCCGTCGTCCAAGCAGGACCCATGACGCTGCCTGTCCTGGTCGGACATGACCATGTCCGTGCGCTGTTGGCCAGGGCCGTGGCCGGCGGCACTCTGCCGCACAGCCTGATCTTCGATGGCGTCGAGGGGGTGGGCAAGCGCACTGTGGCCCTGCATCTGGCCGCAGCGGTCAACTGCACCGCCTGCACGGACGGCATGGCGTGCAACACGTGCGGGGTGTGCGCCCGCATCGCGCGCGGGGCGCATCCAGACGTCCTCCTCGTGGCGCCCAACGAGAAGGGCACCATCACCGTGGACATGGCCCGCGAGGTGATTGGGGCTGCAAGCTATCGGCCCTTCGAGGGCCGCCGCCGCGTTGTCATCGTCGATGACGCCGACCGCCTGCAGCCCGCTGCGCAGAACGCGCTGCTCAAGACGCTTGAAGAGCCCCCGCCCTCGTCGATGTTCATCCTGGTGACCTCGCGCGTCGAGGCGCTTCTCGTGACCGTGCGGTCACGCTGTCCGCGGTTCCGGTTCGGACGCCTCACCACGGCGGAAGTGGCGCAGGTGCTCCGTGCGCGAGGTACGGCCGATGCGGCGGCCCTGTCGCTGGCGGCGGTGGCTGACGGCTGCGTGTCGCGTGCGCTGGCGGCCGATGCAGGGGACCTCGACGACGCGCGACGCGTGGCGCTGACCGTGCTGCAGGGGCTCGGCCCATCGCCGTCGGCGGCGGTGCGTCTCACCATGGCGCAGCGCCTGGTCGAGACCGGCCGCAAGAAGGGCGCCGCGAGCGAGCGCGAGTTGCTCGGGCGTCGTCTCGACGCGCTCTCGATGCTGTTGCGCGACGTCGGCGGCGTGTCGGCCCAGGCGCCCGAGCGGACGCTCACCAGCCCGGACCTGGCCGGGCCACTGCAGGCGCTGGCACGGCACTACCCGGGACGTCGCATCGTGGATGCCTTTCACCTCGTGGAAGGCGCCCGGCGGGCCGTCGAGCGGAACCAGAGTGCCAAGGTCGTGGCCGACTGGCTGGCGTGCGAGCTGTGATGGAGTCGAGGAACGAACAGACGCGTGAGAAGGCCCTCCAGCCGATGACCGTCAGCGTGCGCCATCGGCCGGTCGGCCGCCGGCAGGCGTTCCTCGTCCCCGAACTCGCCTTCGATCCGCCTCTCGTGCCGGGCGACGATGTGGTGGTGAGCGAGGGGGGCGGGCAGGCCTGCGGCACGGTGGTGCGCGAGCCCTCAGTGCTGGCCACGCGACGGCAACCGACCGACGACCCGCCGCCCACCGTCGTCCGGCGGGTGTCCCAAGACGACATCCGGCTGCGGCTGCAGCAGCAGGTGAAGGAGCGCGAGGCATTCCAGTTGTGTCAGATGAAGGTGCGCGAGCGCGGGCTCGACATGAAGCTGACGCGTGTGGAGCATGCCTTCGATGGATCGAAGCTGCTGTTCTTCTACACGGCGGAGCACCGGGTGGACTTTCGCGAGCTGGTGCGCGACCTGGCCGCCGCCTTCCGCATGCGCATCGAGATGCGACAGATTGGCGTGCGTGACGAGGCGCGGATGCTCGGGGGATACGGCACGTGTGGGCGGCCGCTCTGCTGCACCACCTGGTTGACGGGATTCGAGCCGGTGTCGATTCGCATGGCGAAGCAGCAGCAGCTGAGCCTGAGCCCGTCGAAGTTGTCTGGCGTGTGCGGTCGCCTGAAGTGTTGCCTGCGCTACGAACTGCCGAATGCGAAGGGCGAAACACGCGCAGGGTGTGGGCAGAGCGGCAGCTGCGCGGGCGGGTGTGCGCAGGATGGCAGCTGTGGCAGTGAGGGTGGCACGTGCGCGTGCGGGTCATGACCCCGCGTGTGGCCATCACCGTCGGCGATCCCGCCGGCATCGGTCCGGAAATCGCCTGCGCGGCAGCCGCGTCCGACGCCGTGCGTGCCGTGTGTACGCCTGTGGTGTTCGGCCCCCACTCCGACGAGGCGCTGGCGGCCTTTGCGAGGGGAGAGGTGTCGGCGGCAGCCGGCCGCTCCGCGTATGACACCCTCGTCAGCGCCGTCGAGGCCGTGCAGCGCGGCGAGGTGGACGCCATCGCCACCGCACCCGTGAACAAGGAGGCCTTTGCCGCGGCCGGCATCCCCTGGAAGGGGCATACGGACCTGCTCGGCCACCTCACTGGCACTCCGGACGTCGCCATGATGTTCTACTCGGAGCCGCTCCGGGTGGTGCTCGCCACGATCCACGTGCCGCTGCGCGAGGTGCCCGCGCTGCTCACGACGGCGGGGCTCGTCGCGCTCATCACGCTGACCCACCGCAGCCTGCCGCTGTTCGGGTATGCCTCGCCGCGCATTGCCGTCGCCGGGCTCAACCCGCATGCCGGTGAGCACGGCCTCATGGGCGACGAAGACGACGCAGTGATTGCCCCGGCCGTGGCGCAGTGCCGGGAGGCAGGCATCGACGTGCGTGGCCCGCTGCCGGGCGACACAGTGTTCCTGCGCGCGGTCCGCGGCGAGTTCGACGTGGTCGTGGCGACGTATCATGACCAGGGCCTGATTCCGGTCAAGCTGCTGGCCTTCGGCACTTCGGTCAACGTGACGCTCGGCCTGCCGCTCGTGCGCACGTCGGTGGACCACGGCACGGCGTTCGACATCGCCGGGACGGGACGAGCCGACGCGTCGAGCATGGTGAGTGCCACCGTGCTGGCCGCGCGCCTGGCCACGGCCCGCGGGTTTTCAGCAGGCGCGCCCCGGGCGCAGACGGACACGTGATGGCAACCGACAAGCCGACCCGCGCGGGCGGCACGAAACTGCTGGCCGACAACCGCAAGGCCGGCTACGACTACGAGTTCCTCGAACACTGGGAAGCGGGCGTGGTGCTGCTCGGCACCGAGGTCAAGGCCATCCGCGAGGGCAAGGTCAACCTGCGCGACAGCTACGCCCGCATGGAGGGGTCGGAGGTCTGGATGTACAACGTCCACGTCAGCCCGTACAGCCACAGCGGGTACTCGTCGCACGAGCCGCTGCGCAAGCGGAAGCTGCTGCTCAACCGTGCCGAGATCCGGAAGTTGATCGGCCGTACCGTCGAGAAGGGCCTCACGCTGGTGCCGACGCGGATGTACCTCAAGGACGGCCGAGTGAAGGTGAACATCGCGCTCGCGCGCGGCAAGAAGTCGCACGACAAACGCGAGACCATCAAGAAGCGGGAAACCGATCGCGAGACGCGCGCGGCGGTGAAAACCCGGATCAGGTAGCCCCGCCTCGCCGAGCCGGCCGCTCCCGTGCCGCCTCCAGCACGGCTTCGTACGCCGGCAGGACCTTCTCCCAGGTGAACGCCTCGGCATGGCGCGCGAGGCTCGCCGCACGCATCTGCTGCAACCCCGGCGCATCGTCGAGCAGCGTGTCGAGGTGCGTGGCGCACGCGGAGGTGTTTGCGAAGTAGCGCCCGGCCGCGCCGGCGACCCAGCGGTTGAAGCGGTTGTCATGCGCGAGCACCGGCGAGCCCGCGCCGAGCGCCTCGACGAGTGACGGGTTGGTGCCGCCCACGGTGTGGCCGTGGATGTACAGCCGCGTGTGCGCGCGCAGGGCCCGCACGAGCGGCGTGTCGTAGACGGCGCCCACGAACGACACGTCGGCGTTCGCGGCCGCACGGACCGCCTGGTGGTACGGACGGAGGGCGTCGTAGTGGCCGACGACGACGAGCGGCACCGGACGGGGCCGCATGCTCCAGGCACGCACGATTTCGAGCACCGAGTTCTCGGGCTCGGCTCTGGCGATGACCAGCGCGAAGCCCCCAGGCGTGAGCTGCAACGCGCGCAGCGGCTCGGCGGGCGCATCGGGCACCCTGTCTGCGCCGTACGGCACCATCACGGTCCGCCCGGCCAGCCCACGCGCGGCGAGCATCGCCGCGATGTCCGGGTGATCGGCGATCAGTCGATGGGCACACGCACCCGCAATCCAGCTGTTGGCGTAGAACCACGCCCGGACGGGCAGTGGCCACTTGCCCCGCTGCCACTCGAGCCCGTCCATGTTGACCACATGGCGACGGCGGCGCAGCCGGTGCCAGGGGAAGATGACCGCCGTGTTGAAGCCCAGCGTCAACAGCAGATCGTCGTGCGCGGCGGCATGTCGTGCCGAGGCGAGATCGAACGCCACGCTGCCTGCCGAGCCCTCCAGGCGCGTCGGCAGGTGTTCCAGCGTGACGCCGCGCCACGTGCTCCGTCGTCGCGGCTGGCCCCAGGGCTCCTGGCAGTACACCGTCACGTCCCACCCGCGCTCGACCAGCCATGGTGCGAGGTGTTCCGCGCAGGCTTCGAATCCGCCATGCCGGTTCGGGATGCCACGCGTGCCGAGGATGCGCACGCCCTTTCGTGGAGCCGGCGTGCTCATGACGTCTCCGGTCGCCGCAGCACGGCCACCAGGTCGGACGCCGTGGCGTCGTAGCGGCCGAGGCTCACCGCCCGCGACAGCCATCCGAGCGCGGTCAGGGTCCAGTTCCCCACGCGATGGCGGCGCCTGAAGTGCAGCGGCACCGGCCCCTCGTAGGCCTCGAGGGCCACGATCTCGAGACCGAGCGCGGTGGCCCGGCGCCGCAGCCCGGCCTGGCGCAATCCCAGCGACATCGAGGTCGGGAACTGATCGGAGGCCTCGGTGCCCGCCGTGGCATCACCGAGTACGCGGCGATAGACCCACACGTGGAACCACCAGGGGGTGAAGCGGGTGACGAGGCCCTTGGCCGACACGACGTTGGGCACGCCGAGCACGATGAGGCCGCCCGGGCGCACGATGCGGGCCAGTTCGGCGAGCGCGGCATCGGGATGGGGCACGTGTTCGAGCACGTCCCACGACACGGCGGCGTCGGCGCAGCCTGTCGCCAGCGGCAGCCGGGTCACGTCGCCTTCGAGCCGCCACCTGACGACGTCGTTCCGGCGCAGTTGCGATCGCGACAGGTCGAGCCCGAGGATGTGGGCTTCGGGTGGATGCGCCAGATGGCTCCGCGCGCCACATCCGGCTTCGACGATGAGGGGGGCGGGGCGGGTGGTGTGCTGGCACACCTCGCGGACGAGGTCGGCCGCGCGCTGGCGCAGTCGTTCACCGTCGACGCCGGCCATCACCTACTTGGCGCCGCGGCGAAGCAGCACGGCGGGGACGGTCTTGAGCGCAATCTTGAGGTCGAGCCACAGCGACCAGTTGTCGATGTACTCGAGGTCGAGGCGCATCCACTCGTCGAAGGTCAGCTCGCTGCGTCCGCTCACCTGCCACAGACAGGTGAGTCCGGGCTTCATGCTGAGGCGACGCCGCTGCCAGGGTTCGTACTGTTCCACTTCTTCGACCACCGACGGTCGCGGTCCGACGAAGCTCATGTCGCCGTGCAGGATGTTCCAGAGCTGGGGCAGTTCGTCGAGGCTCGTGCGGCGCAGGAAACGTCCGAGCGGAAACACCCGCGGGTCGTTGGTCATCTTGAACGCCGGCCCGTCCATCTCGTTGAACGCCTGGAGCGAGGCCTTGAGCTGGTCGGCGTCGGGGCGCATGGTGCGGAACTTGAGGAAGGTGAAGCGGCGTCCGTGCAGGCCGCACCGCGTCTGCCGGAAGAGCACCGGCCCGCGGGAGGCCAGCGGAATGGCCACGGCGATGGCGGCCATGAGCGGGCTCAGGAGCACGAGCAGACTGGCCGACAGCACCACGTCCACCATCCGGCGCACGGCCAGACGCACCTCGTTCCCGGGCGTCGTCGAGAACGTCAGGAGCGGCAGCTCGTCGCTCAGCTCGTCGAAGCTGAGACGCGAGATGGAGCGCGGCAAGAAGTTGACCGCGAGGCGGACGACGGTGCCCTGCGACTCGAGCGCCTGAATGACGTGGCCAATCCGCGGCAGCTCGTCGAGGTGGTTGAGGCCCGGGGCGATGATCACCTCCGCCGCGTGGGTTTCCTGCGCCACGCGCGGGATGTCGCGGTAGGCGCCCAGTACCGGGTGCGGGACATCCGGGGCGTCGTGCCACCGGCCGTCGGTGAGCACGCCCACCACTTCGAGGCCCCAATCGCGATGGGCGTCGATGGTCGCCACGGCCCGGCGCACTTCGTCGGCACCGCCGGCCACGAGCAGGGCCCGCCGGCTGTCGCCGCCGAGCAGGAGGCTGCGCACGAGCCGACGTCCGCCGGCCACCAGCAGCACGTCGAGGACGAGGAAGACGCCGACGACCGGGCGGCTGATGTAGGTGAGCTTGGCGCCGAAGATGAGCGCCATGAGCACGAGCCCCGCGACACCCACGCCGGTGACCACGCCGGAGGTCTCGGTGTGGAGGCTGCGGCCCTGCCGTCCGTAGAGGCCGAGCGCATAGAAGACCAGCGGCCAGATGACCAGGATGAGCGCCAGCAGTGGGAGGTACCACCCGAACGGCGGCAGCTCAGGGCTGACAAAGGGCAGATCGCCGCTGGTGATGAGGCCGCGTCCGAGGTAGGCGAGTCCCAGCGCGGCGCACGTGGCAGCCACGTCCGACAGCAGGTACGCTCCGTTGACGAGGCGGGCCCGGGCGGCAATCACGAGTCTTGGTCACCAGCGCGCGACGACCTGGCGGTTCGCCTCGCGGCCTGCAGCAGCACGCGTCGATTGTCGGTCATCGGTTGCGGCTGCGACAACCGTCTGACTACTGTCGAGCTGGTGTCCAGCGGTGGGAGGTCGCCGAACCCGTGCAGTCTCTCATCATCGAGCGCGCGAGCGGCGCCCGCAAGATCTATCGAAACCAGCGGGTCAGATCTGCAGGGCTCGTGCGACGGCGACGCTGGATGACCTGCCGCTTCCGCCACATGCGTGGCAGCAGCCTGAGGACATCGATCAGGCCGGGCACGGAACGATGCTCGCGCAACATCACGTAGCCCAGCACCTGCAGGTCGCGGACGAGGGTCGGCCACAGGAATCTGACGGCTTCGTGACCCGACTGGTTCTTCAGGCGAAGAAGAAAGCGGTTGCGAACGGAGTACCTGTTGACCGCCGCTGGCAGGGACTGCCGTCTGGACGGCGTCACGCGCCGCCGATGCAGGGCGGTCGCGCGCGGCACGTAGAGCGATGTCCATCCCTGCACGCGAGCCCGCCACGCCAGGTCCGCGTCTTCCCTGTACGCGAAGAAGTCCTCGTCGAAGCACTCACCAGCCACCGCCACGTCGTCGAGCATCCGGCGGCGGTAGAGCGCTGCTGCGCCGCTGACACCGAAGACCTCTTCCACCTGGTCGTTCGCGTGAGCCTGCACGGGCTCATCTGCATCGCGGTCCAGATGCCGCTGGTCGCGCGTCATCACGATGCCCGTCGAATCCACGATACCGGGCGTATCGAGCCGAAGCAGCCGGCCGGTGGCCGATCCCGCGGACGGAGCGGCCTCGAGCGCCGCCACCAGCAGGGTCAGGTAGTCGGGCTCGAGGACGGCGTCCGGGTTGAGGCAGAGATAGTAGGCGCCACGGCTTGCCGCAATGAGACGGTTGTGGCCGCCCGCGAAGCCGATGTTGTCAGGCGACCAGGTCCGTTCGTCGTCGCGCGTCGCGCGCTCGACGACCGAGCGACCGGCGGGCTCCGACGCGTTGTCCCAGACGTGCAGGTCCACATCCGGGTAGGTCTGCGCCCGCACGCTCGCGATGCATCGCTCGAGGACCTCGTCAGCGTTCCATGTGACCACCCCCACCGACACGCGCACGGAGGGAGGATACAGACGCCTGACGCCTGACGCCTAACGCCTGACGCCTAACGCCTCACGCCTCACGTGGACCGCTTGGCCGTCCTACCGCAGCGGCGTCGCGCTTTCGTTCGTGCCGGCGCCGAAGAACTCGCCGCCGCCGTTCCAGTACATCGCGCGTTCGACGACGATGGGGGTGCCGTTGACGCTTTCGACGAGGACGCCGAAGCGTTCGCCAGACTGCAGTTGGGCGAAGGCCGCCTGGCACGGGCCGGGCTGTCCCGCATAACACGTGAAGCGTGATCCGGCGGCGACGGGGATGGGGTCGGACAGCACCGAGGCGCGGCCGCCTTCACGCAGCAGCCGCAGGCGCACCGAAGCCGCATTGGCCGACGGGTTGGCGAGCAGGACGAAGGTCTGGTAGTTGAGCAGCCCGCCCTGTTCGCCTTCGGCCAGGCCCCACAGCGTCGAGGTCTCCGTGAGGCCGGCGCTGTTGTGCGCGTCGGTCCACTGCTGCGGGCCGCCGAACCAGTACATCGCGCGCTCGACGACGATGGGGGACGTCGCGGTGACCTCGGCCGAGACGTCCACCTGGGTGCCGATCGCGTCGCGCCCTGCCACGGCACTCAGTTCAGCGTCCACAAACAGCGTGCGACGGCTGTTCGCGGCGAGCTGATACGTCGCGGTGTACGGGCCTTCAGGTGTCAGGTAGCGCACCGTGGCGGTCGTTGCGGCGCCGGGGTTGGCCAGCAGCAGGTAGGTGTCGAAGTTCGGGCCCGTGGCGCCCTCGGCCACGAACCAGCGGCTCGCCGCCTCGGGAATGGCCGCCGACGCGTGGCCGCCCTCGTACTGCCGCCCGCCGCGGTTGAAGTACATCGCCCGCTCCACGGTGATGGGCTGCGTGCTGCTGATGCGCGTCGAGAACGCCTTGCCGACCAGTGCCGGAATCTGGTTGGTCCACACCGTGAGGCGCGCCGGCGAGGTGGGGAACACGTAGGTCTCGGTGACGGTCGGGCCGTCTTCGAGCAGGTAGTCGAGCGTCACGGTCGGCGGGGTGTCGCTGGTGCTGGTGAGCAGCACGAACGTGCTGAAGAACGCGTTGGCGGCGCCCTCGGCCAGGAACCAGGTGTGGCGCGGCTCCTGTACCGCCTTCCCGGTGTGACCGCCCCATGCGGAGTTCCCCCAGCTCATCGTCCGTTCGACGAGGGTGGCGCCGCGGAGCGTCTCGACCACGACCGACACGGCGCGGCCCTGCCCGTTGTAGGTGGCGTTGGGCAAGGCGTTGATGTTGACGGTGTGGCGTCCGTAGGCGGCGAGCGAGATGTCCTGCACGACGGGCGCAGGCGGCGTGGTTTCGCCAAGCTGGGGCATCTGTCCGAAGAGCACCGTCACACGGGCCACGGCGGCGCGCCCTTCAGGGTTGGCCAGCGCCACGCGCTCGTTGAAGAAACCGGTGGACCCTTCGGCAAGTTCCCACCGGTTGCCGACGAGGGGGCTCGTGCCGCGCTCGAACTCCTCCTGGTTGCTGACGCCGTCGCCGTCGGTGTCGGCCGACATGCTCGTGATGCCGTAGAGCGTCTGCCACTCGTCGAGGGTCAGCGGCGGATCGTAGGTGCGGGTCACCTGCAGCGGCCCGGTCGAGTACTTGCCGAAGCTGTAGTCGCCGCGCGACATCTCGACGTACACCCAGTACGTGCCTGGCGCCACGCCGCCCGGGACGCGCGCGAGGTCCCAGACGTACGCACCCACCGACGCGTTGACGCCGCTCGTGATGAGCGTGCGGCCGTTGTCGGGGTTGGTGTCGGTGTCGAGGTAGAGCGCCACGCTGCCGGCGGCGGCCGTCGGTACGCCTGTGTAGGGCGCGCCCTGCGCGGCCCACTGGATGACGAAGGTACCGGCGTCATCGGGCGTGTCGTCGGCGGCCAGCCGCACGTTCGACAGCTTGAACGGCACGTCGAGACGACCCTCGTTGATGTCGATGCGCAGGTTGGTGAGGTCGGAGGCCAGCGCCCCCCACGCCTGTCCAGCAGGGAGCGACTGCAGGCCCTCGGCGGCACACGCGTCGTCGGACGACGAGTACCGGGCCAGGTCGAGCGTGACCGTCATCGGGCCGCCCCACTGGACGGGCAGGCCGCACGTCTGCGAGAAGGCGCCGCCGCGATGGGCCGCCGTCCGCCAGAGCACGCGTGCCATGCCGCCCAGCCCCGGCCGTCCGTTCTGCTGGTCGGTGAGGAACGGCTGCGGCGCCAGCGGATCGAAGGTGAGCGGCGACGGCAGCGGCACGTTGTACTCGAGCGTGAAGGTGAGGCGATGGAATCGCCGCGCCTGCTCTGGCGTCAGCGAGAACCGCGCGCCGAGATCGTCGTCGAACAGCCGCACCTGCGAGTCGCTGTGGATGCGTCCGTAGTCGCCCGAGTGGAACGCGGTGCCCGTGAGCCCGGTGGGCGTGAACATCGGATTCCTGATGTCGATGAGGGCGTTCTGCGGCGTGGCGTACCGGAACACGTCCTCGGGATTGGTCATGTCCCAGGGATCGCCGATGAGCGAGGCTGCCATGTCCTGCCCGCCGGCCTCGTCGGGATTGAGCACGGTGAAATGCGGCACGGCCTGGACCGTGAGCGTGGCCGTCCGCGTGGCCGTGGCGCCGGTCGCGGTCAGCGTCCAGGTGCCCGGCGTGAGATGCCCGTAGTCCCAGGCCAGCGCCGAGTTGTCGGGGAAGGCGCCCGTGGTGGCTCGCGGGTTGCTGGCGTCGGCATACGGCCGCAGGTCTTCCGGGAAGATCTGCAACTGCTGCGAGCCGTTGCTGGCCGTGAGCACGACCGGGCCGCCGAGCCCCGACCACGAGAGTTGGATGCTGCGCGCCGCCGTGAGGCGCACCCAGTCCACCTGCACCGTCGATCCGACCGGACCGTCTCCTGGCGTGATGGACAACCCGCGCATCAGGCCCTGCCAGGGCGCACCCCCAAAGCGATTGCCGCTGGCAAACAACGCGGCGTCGGGCAGGCGGAACCGGTAGACCTGCCACTCATTGGCCGCGCCCTGCGCGCCGATGGGTGTCTGGTTCACCCAGCGGCCCATGTCGTTGTCGTACCCGCGCGCGAGCATCAGCAGCACCCCCGCCGGGGTCGACGCGCTGCGCCGGCCAGCCTCCCACAACACCTTCAGCACCTCGCCGCTCGAGGCGGCCCAGGAGCGCCGCACACGGAAGGACAACCAGGTATAGCGCCCCGTGTCGACGGGGTAGCGCATGCCGGTCTTCTGAACGGCGTTCATCGCGCCCGGCACCCCGCCGAAGAGCATCTGGAGCGCGGCACGTCGCTCGCGCGTCACGCCAGAGAAGACGCCTCCGGTGATGGTGGGGTAGGGCTGCCAGCTGGTGAACTCGTTGCCGCGGTCCTCGGCGGTGTCCTCACCCAGCGAGTACGTGTAGTCGTAGTCGGTGCGGCTGTCGAAGTCCCACGGGTCGCCCATGACCTCGGCCGCGAAGTCGGGTGCCGCCGAGACCGTCTTCGCCGCGACGCCGTCGATGCGCAGTTGCTGGGCCGTGGCGCTCTGCGCGCACACGAGCAGGAGGGCGAGGGCGGCGGCGAAGGACGAAAAGTGTAAGCAGGCTTTCATGTTTCGTACGTCCGGGTCCCTCGGGTGCACGGTCCTCAGGCATGCGTCGACCGTCTCTCTGGACAATCGGCGCGTCGACCTGAGAACTGAAGGGACTACCCTCGGCGGCGCGGTGGCGCTTCGAGGCTCCGGGCGACGACGTGACGCCTGGCACTGAAGACTGCAGCAAAGACGATACCAACGAAGGCGGCCGCGCTGAGTCCGAGCGCGGGACGCAGCCAGGGCTGCTCGAAGGTGGCGGTCACGACCCTGGCGCCAGGGGGGACCTGCACGGCCATCAGCACGCTGTTGGCGACGAGCCAGGGCGCGGGCCGGCCGTCGATCTCGACGCGCCAGCCGCTGTGGGCCCGCTCGCCAAGGATGAGCACGCCGCCGTCCGGTGCCTCGACCCTCACCGTGCGGCGGTCGTCGTCGTAGCCGACCGAGGTGACGCGGGCGGTCGTGGTGGCCTGCAGCGGAGCCGTGGCGCCGGCCACCCAGGCGTCGAGTGCCGGGTCGAAGCTGGATGTCTGCATACCCGACAGGTGTGCGTCGGCGGCTGCAGTTGTTACACGGCTCACGAACCACGCGGGCGGTCGTGCGTAAGGATTCCGGTACGCGTTCAGGTCGCCGGCGTAGGCCAGGTCCGCACCGGGCACTCGCTCGGGGGCGGTCGAGAATGCCCGCATCCACAGGACGCGGTCGATGGGCGTGCCGCCGACCGACAGCGCCGTGCCCGTCAGGCCGCTGGCCGCGGCGGACCCGTCCGTCGTCCAGACGGTGGGGGCCGCGCCGGGAGCCGTCCCCGTCGCGTGGAGGTGCACCTCGAAGGGCTCGCCCGCCGACGGGAACGCCGGCGGCAGCGTCAGCGTGAGCCAGTCGTTGTCGGGCCAGTCGTCGGCCGCGACATCGCGGGTCGCGAGGGTCACGCCGCGCGCGTTCGTGAGCGTGATGCGTATGCTCCCGGTGTTGCGGCGCGCATAGGTCGCCGCCAGGATGTCAATGCGCCGGAGGCCGTCGAAGCGCGGCACGAACCGGAACGTGACCGGCTGCCCGGGGAGCAGTTCGCCGAGCGCGGCATAGCCGCCGCCGCGAGGCAAGACGTCCACCGGCGACGTGACGACGAAGCGGGTGCCGAGCAGCCCGAGCAGCTTGAGATCCAGCGTCGGCGTGCGCAGGCCGACGAAGCCCCATGTCGTGGGCGGCACGCTCCACGCGGCGGTCGGCGGATTGCGGAGTGCGCTGTCGTCGGCCTGACGTTGCGCCGCCCAGAGCAGCCGCTGATAGTCGGCATCTCCGTGGAAGTCGTAGCCTGTGACGGTGTTGAGGCCGTACATCGACCAGACGTGGCCCTCCACCAGTTCGGCATCGGCATCGACGGGGGCGATGCGCGCGCCGAGCGCGTGTTCCGCGAGCCACGCCAACCCACGTGTTTCGGGGTAGTAGCGCTCGCGCGGCACCGTCGGGTTGAAGTGACGGTTGGCCAGCGCGAGATCGGCCGCCGCCACGACAACCAGGAGCCAGAGCGCGGCACGTCGCACGGTCACCGCGCGCGCGTGTGCCGTCAACGCGGCCAGCAGCAGGGTGGTGCCGGCCACGGTGCCGAACCTGGTGAGCTGTCCCTTCTCGAACGCCTGAAGGTTCGCCGCGCGGATGTCGGGCAGCATCGCGACCAGGGCCGCCGCCGCACCACCCGCCAACAAGGCCAGGGCGACCGCGACCCCGAGCACGGGCACCCATGCGCCACGGCCTGCGGGCGCGCCAGGGCGTTCCGCGGCCTGGCGCAGCACGCAGAGTCCGACGGCGGCAAGGACAGCCAGGGCCAGCGCCGCCACGACATACCAGCGGAACGGGTTGGTCTGTGCCTGGCCGGGCAGCCACACGAGCCAGCGGCCGGGAGGCACGCCATAGGCGCGCGTCAGCGCGACGCAGAGCAGGAGTGCCGCGCTGCAGGACACCGCACGCCACCGGGCCGGCAGACGGCCGGTGACGAGCGCGGCCGCGGCGGCGCCGGCGAGTCCCATGACGGCGACGCCGAAATAGGCGACGTGTTCCGGATAACTCGCCGTCGGATCCGGATGCCACCAGTTGGACAGGAGCGGCGTGCCCCAGAAGTCGTGCATCGCCAGGGTCGCCACGTTGGCCCATTGAGCGCCCTCGGCCGACACGACACGGGCCGCCGCGGGCGACGTCAGGAGTGCGGTCAGCATCGGCAGCAGCGCCCCCGCTCCGAGCAGCAGCCCGGCACAGAGCCCGCCGGCCAGCCACGGGAGGGTCTGCCAGCGCCGCGAGAGGCCGACCACCACCGCCGCGTGGACGCCGAGAGCCGCCAGGCATGCCATGAACGTGGCGAGGTACGCGCCGGTGGCCATCAGGCCGACGGCGAAGGCGAGCCCCGCGGCAGGACGGACACCGGGGGCGTCCACCATCCGGTGCACGAACAGCAGGCCGAGCGGCAGCCATGCCGCCACCGTCGGCATCGGCGCACTGAGCCACACCAGGAAGTGCCCGTTCAGGCCGTACGCGGCGCCGCCGAGCGCAGCTGCCGCGCTCGACAGGCCGACGCCACGCAGCAGCGCCCACATGCAGATGGCGGCCACGAGCAGTCGCAAGGGCCCGTACGCCGACACGGCATCGTCCGCCGGCATGAGGTAGAACGGCAGGCTGAAGGGCGAGAGCAGTCGCCCGGTGTCCAGGCCCTGGAAGAACGACGGCACGCCCGACAGCCGCGTGGGGTCGAGATCGGGCAGCGCGCCGTCGCGCAGCCGCTCGAAGTGCGTGGTCATCAACGGCTGGTGATAGAACGCCTCGTCCGACCGCGTGGGGTTGCTGCCCGTGGCCCGCGGGCCATCGGCGGCCCACGGCTGGAACTGCGCCAGCAGGTCGGCGGGCGAGAACACCTCGTCGCGCAGCCACTCGCGGTCGAAGATCACCCCGAGGGCGGTCAGCATCACCGCCAGCAGCAGCAGGAAGGCCGTACGATGGCGGTCCCAGGCGGCTGACAAGCCTGGCGGCACCATCCACGAGGTACGTCTCACGCGTCGCCCCCGGGCCCGCGCCACCAGCCCAGGTGCCACGACCACACGGCCGTCGCCGCAAAGACGGCGACGCTCACCCAGTGACGCGGCGGTGTCGTGACGACCAGCGCGAGGCCTCCGGCCGCCACCGCCGTCAGGTCGGCCAGCGCCAGCCATGGTCGAATCGCCGGGACGACATAGAGCGCGTGGGCCGCCACGGCCGCCACGAGCACGGGCGGCAGGTAGTCGATGCGCCGGGTGCGGCCGTGCCGCTGCACCACCCGCCGCTCCGCCGCCCCGTAGCGTCGCATCATCCGGCGGAACCACGGCAGTGTGCCGGGCCGATGGTGGTGCACCACGGCCTCGGGCACGAACATCAGGACGCCTCCGCGGTCGCGCAGCCGCAGGTCGAGATCGACGTCCTCGCCGGGCCAGAGCCCCGCGGCGAACCCGCCGACGTCTTCGAATGCGGCCTTGCGATAGGCGCTGTTGCAGCTGGCGTTGTGCGGCACCTGCCGCGCGCCGCCGCCGGTCCGTGTGTAGTCGCTCACGACCGACGCCAGCCTGAAGAACGCGTCGAACGCCTCGGCGCTCGAGATGCCCGGCGGAAACACGTTGCGCTGAGGACCGCCGACACCCACAGCACCCGTGGTCTCGAGCGCGGTGACGAGCGACTCGAGCCACGTCGGCGTCACCGTGCAGTCGGCGTCGGTGAACGCCACGATGTGGCCTCGCGCCGCAGCGACGCCCAGGTTGCGCGCCGCGGACGCGCCGGTGCCCGCCGTGCGGATGACCCGTGCGCCGAGCGTGCGCGCCAGGCCACCCGTGTCGTCGCTCGAGCCGTCGTCCACCACCAGCACTTCGTGCGCCGTGAAGGACTGTGCGGCCAGCGACCGCAGGCACGCCTCGATGGTTGCCGCGGCATTGCGCGCCGCGATGACGACCGACACGGCTGGGGCGGTCACCGCGTGCCCGCCCGACGACGGGCCCGCCAGAGCGCCAGATGATTGCGCCACGCCATGGCCGTCTGGGTGGCAGGCCACCGCTTGACCGACTCGATCGTGCCTTCGCCAACGCCCGCGCGCAGGAGCCAGCGCTTGACGGCACGTGTGCCCTTGTAGCTGTCAGCCAGCGTCTCGTGCAGGCGCGCGACGTGCGGGGCGCGGTCGGCCGCGAATGTCGGCGCCGCACAGAACGCGCGCAGCGGTGCGGTCACGGCGTCCCACGTCATGTCACGCGCGACGTCGGCCACCGCGGTGCGCGACCGCTGCCTCGCCTGCTCGTCGTCGAGCAGCTCGGCGATCGCATCGGCGAGTGCCACGGGATCATTCGGTCGCACGGCGCGACCCAGCCCGCGGGCGCGCACGAGGTCGCCGAAGTAGTCCCCCTCGGTGCACACGATCGGCAGCCCCGCCCAGAGGTAGTCGAGCATCCGCGTGCGGAACGAGTAGCGGGTCTCGAGATGGCGCCGATGCGTGCTGACGCCGAGGTCGGCCTCTCGCAGGTAGGTCGCCCGCTCGTCGTAGGGCACCCAGTCGTTGAAGATGACGTGCGTGTCGAGCAGTCCCGCGGCGCGTGCCCGCTCGCGCGAGCGCTCGACGATGGCCATCGGCTTGACCTGTGGATTGGGATGCTTCACGCCCATGAAGAACAGCCGCACGTCGTCACGTGTGGCGGTGAGCCTGGCCACGGCGTCGATGAGGGTCTCGGGGTCCTGCCAGTCGAGCAGCGAGCCGCCCCAGAGCAGCACCTTGTCGGTGGCGCGGATGGCGGGGTGCACGCCCTTGAGCACGCCGGCCGGGCGTCCCTCGGCGCGGCGACGGGCCTGGGCGCGTGCGTCAGCGTGCGCGACGGGCTCGTCGGGCAATCCGAACGGCACCACGGTAACGAGTTGCTCCAGCCCTGGATCGCGCGCGAGCGTGTGGGCGTTGACGCGACCGGCGGTGTGCAGCGCGCCGATCCAGAAATCGCGCTGCCGTTCGCTGGCGCTGAGAAACAGGTCGCCGTACTGCAGTTGGGCGTTCTGCACGCCAAGAATCGCCGTCGCCTCACGAGCCGTGTCTGCGTCCACCTGACCGGTGCCGCTGCGCGTCTGCTCGAGATACTCCAGCGTGAAGGGGCAGTAGAGGTCCACCACGATGGGCGCGACGAGGCGTGTGAGAAACGGATAGCTGTGCAACGCGAAGCCCTGCACCACCACGACGTCGGCCGAATCGGCCTGCGCCCGCAGCGCGGCCGGAGACGCCGGGTCGAACGGCACGATCGAGAGGCGATCGTCGGCCATCTCCACGGGCCCGGGCGCGGCGATGGTCACGCGTGCGGTGCGGCTGAGGGCCCGTCCCATCTCGAGCACGCGCACCGCGGGCCCCGACATGTTCTGTCGCAGCGCCTCGTGGGTGACGAGCAGCACGTGCTGACGCTGGCCCACGACTCGCCGTATGTGCAGCAGATCGGCGAGCGCGTGATGGGCCTGCCGGTACGAGGTGCGGCCGTCCAGCGCCTCGAGCGGACGGCCCAGGTGCGGCAGCACGTCGGCGTCGGGCACGCGGCGCCGGCGCTGGCACTCACGGCGCGCCTCGGCCAGTGCGGGCAGGTGGGTGAGCACGTGTCCGATGGCCGCCAGTTCGGGCATCGGCAGCGACGCGATCACACGCGCCGGGGCCGTTCGCTGATCGCGCGTGTTGCCCGCGCGGTAGACGTCGCGCGGCGCCTCGGCGCTCCGCCGGGACGGCGACGTCCAGGCACGCAGTCGTCGTCCGATGGGCGTGCGCAACCACGTGAGGTCCTGCGCCACGCGCAGGCCGGCCAGCAACAGCAGCGCCGGCAACACCTGCGGCAGCGCGGTGTCGTCGTAGGTCCGCATCGCCACCCACAGCGCATTGCGTTCCATCAGCCACCGCTTGTGGCTGCCCGGTTGCGTCCTCGACGTGGCACCGTGCCGGTGCTGCGCCACCGCGTCGGCCACCGTGCGAATGGTGTAGCCGACCGTGCGTAAGCGCCAGCCCAGGTCGAGGTCGTCGTAGTAGGCGAACAGGTGCGGGTCGAAGCCGCCGGCCTCGTCGTAGGCCGTGCGTGTCAGAGCAAAGGCGCCGCCGTTCGGGAAGAACGAGTCGGCCGGCCGCATGCCCTCGTGGTAGCGCTCCTGATAGTGTTCCTGGAAGCCCCGCGCCTCGAAGCTGGCGGTGCCGCGCACGAAGTCGATGCGCTGGCCATCCCAGCTCATGACGCGCGCACCGGCACACGCGGCGGTGCCGCCCAGCCCATCGACGAGTCGGCTGACGAGCGTCGGCTCGACGCGCATGTCGTTGTTGAGAAACACGAGCACGTCGCCCGTGGAGGCCGCCACACCCGCGACGTTGCCGCCGGTGAACCCGCGGTTGTCGGGCAGCGCGACCACACGCACGGCGGGGACGTGCTGCGCGAGCCACTCCACCGAGCCGTCGGTCGACCCGTTGTCCACGCAGATGAGTTCGAGCAGGTCCGCCGGGTAGTCACTCGCGAGCAGCGACGAGAAGCAGGGCTCGAGATGCTCGCGGCCGTTCCACGAGACGACGATGACCGACACCCGAGGGCGCACGCGGATATCCACTGAGGCTGGCGGGCCGACGTGACGGGCCGCGGCCATCAGGGCTGCCGGGGGCTGACCCAGGCCGAGGGATCGGCGCTCCTCGACGAGCCCCGGCAACTCGCGCGCGAACGACACCAGCGCGGCGAGTGGCGCCGCCGTCGCCACCTCGTCGTGCGGCCAGAGATCGGCAGGGGGCCGGCCTCCCAGGCGCGTGCGCCATCGCTCGAGCAGCGACGCGCGTCCCCATGCGCCGCCGAACGTCACCGTGGCCGCATCCAGACCCGTGCCCGCCCAGGCGGCCGCCAGCAGGGCCGCGCCGGCGCGAGCGAGCGACGGGCCGAGTGTCGCGTCGGGTGCGCTGCGCACAAGCCGCAGCAACGGGCTGCGCCACTGCAGCAGCGTGCGCACCTCGGGCTCGAGTGGATAGCTTTCGCTGACGTCCGGCGCACCTGGCACGACGATGGCGCCGGTGCGGTAGCCGAGCACGTCGAGGCGGTCCGCGAGGTCGGCCACGGCGCCGATCGACCAGCAGCGCGCGTCGAGGGAGCCAACCGCACGCCAGCCGTCGCGCCGGATGGCCCAGAACGCAGGGTCGGCGTCTGCCGATGGCGAGTCGCGCGTGTGGGGGGCGAGCGACGCGATGAGGTCGGTGGCGGACGTCGGCAGCTGCGGCAGCCGGGGAGAGGAGGCCAGCCAGGCGAGGGCGAGGCCCTGGTCGTCGACGCCGGCGAGCAGCGCGCGCAGCCACTCGTCCTGGCAGGCCGAGATGCTGTCGGCCACCACGATCAGGTCGGCCTCGGTCTGGTGCAGGGCGGCGGTGAGGCAGGCCGCGGCGCGGCGTGGCCGCGACGGCTCGTCGCGCGCCACCACCACGTCCACGGCGGCGGACGCGACGCGGGCGAGCTGGTCGCGCAGGTGCGCGGCACGCTGCGCGTCGAGCCAGTGTGCGCCGTGCACCACCAGGGCAATGGCGCGCCGGCTCAAGGGGCGGGCACCTCTTCGCCGTGGCGTGCGTGCGCGAGGTGCCACGACCCGCCCAGCGCGACCTTGCCGAATCGTTCGGGCGTGCCGCCTTCGGTCACCGTGAAGGTGGCCACCCGCTCGCGGTGATCGAGCGGGTCGATGAGGTGAAAATCGTAAGCCGACACCGACACGACGTAGCGGCCCGGCAGCAGGGGCAGCCGCTCCACGCGCCACGAGACGACGCCATCGCCCTGCAGCTGCTCGATCGCGAGCCCCCCGGTGCGGGTGTTCGGCCCTGTCAGGTGCGTGCCGTCTTCGTGGTAGATGGCCAGACCGAACACGGGGCGCTCCACGCGGGCGGCGGCGTGGTAGTGCATCGCGACGGTGAGGCTGTCGCCGGTCCGCAGATCGCGCAGGGCCGTGCCTGCGGCGTCGAGCAGATCGACTCGCGTAATGGTGACCTCACGCGAGCCCCACCGGTACTCGCCGGCGACGCTGCCCGATTGCGCGGCCAGCTGGTGGTAGCGGCCGATCACGTCCGACGGCACCCCGGCGGCCACCAGCCGGCCCTGTTGCAGCAGGCAGGCCTGCGTGCACAGCCGCTCGACGAGCAGCAGGTCGTGCGACACGATGACCACCGTCACGCCGCGGCCCTGGAACTCCTGGATCTTGCGCAGGCACTTGCGCTGGAACGACTCGTCGCCCACCGCGAGGGCCTCGTCCACGAGCACGATCTCGGGATCGAGGTGTGCAGCCACGGCAAACCCGAGCCGCATGTACATGCCCGACGAGTAGTTGCGGACCGGGGTGTCGATGAAGCGGCCGAGTTCGGCGAAGGCCACGATCTCGTCGAACTTCGCACGTACGGCCGCGGGCGACACGCCGTGCAGCGACGCGTTGAGGAAGACGTTGTCGCGCCCGCTCAGGTCGGGGCTGAAGCCCGCACCGAGTTCGAGCAGCGAGGTGACCCGCCCGTGCACCGACACCCGACCCCGGTCGGGCTCGAGAATGCCGGCCAGCAGTTGCAGCAACGTGCTCTTCCCGCACCCGTTGTGCCCGATGAGCCCGAGGGTCTGCCCCCGCTCGAGCGACAGCGACACATCGTCGAGCGCCCAGAACACCTCCCGGCCACGGCCGCCCCCGCCCACCAGGCCCAGCAGCCGCTCCTTGAGGCCCTGCCCACGCTGGTGATAGAGGGTGAATTTCTTGGAGACTCCGTCGAGGACGACGGCGGCGGCGGACACGGCGCCAGTATACCGGGAGCCCACCACCGTCCTCCAGTCCTTGGTTCCTCAGTTCCTTCTTTCCTTCGTTCCTTCGTTCCTTCTTTCCTTGGTTCCTTGGTTCCTCGTCTCCTCGTTTCCTTCGTCCCTACCTCCCCCTCACCCACGCCTCGTCGAACACCGCGTGGTTGATCACCTTGCGCCCGCTCGACGTGTAGACGATGTGGATGCGCCCGTCGCGGGCCTGGAACCCGATCGGATAGGCGTAGCTGTCGTCGGCCTCCCCGATGTTGCGGCGATGGGGCCACGTGCGGTCGCCGTCGGTCGACACGGCGGCGACCAGCGGGGTGCGCTTCCACATGTGGTCGTTGAACACCATCAACAGGTGGCCGTTCTGCAGCTTCAGGAACTCGAGCGCCGAGTTCGGGTTGCGGAAGGGAGCATTGGTGCCCTCCGTCCAGGTGCGTCCGCCGTCGTGCGACTCGGCGCGTACGGTCCAGCCGTCCTCGGTTGGCGCGTAGTTGCCGCCGCGGCGGCAGTAGGCAATCAGGTGGCCCGGGGCCAGTTCGACGACCGCCGGCTGGATGTTGCCGGTGGGCGACGAGATCGCGCCGCGCTCGGTCCAGACGCGCGTCGCCGGGTCGAAATGCAGGAACCGCGAGGTGCTCTCGGGCCCCACCTGCTCGGTGTCTTCGCCCGTCTCGAGGTAGACGGGCAGCAGATAGCCGCCGTCGGCCAGCACGATGGGCCGGTTGCGCACCATCATCCCGGCTTCGAGGGCAATCGGGAACGGGTCGGACCACGTGGCGGCCCTGTCAGTCGAGATCTTGGCCTGGATGCGTGACGACGACCACGTGGCGCCGTAGCGCACCACGTAGAACAGCCACACCACATCGTCGGGCGCCTGCCAGACGACGGCGTTGCCGACCGAGCGGAACGGGTCGCGGGCGATGACCACCGGCGCCGACCATTCCGTCTGGCCCGCGGCGCGCCGGGCGCCGAAGACGGCCGTGTCGCGGGCGTATTCGCCCTCGCCGCCGTAGTACACGAGATAGAGGTCGCCGTTGTCGAGTTCCGTCAGCGCCGCCGGGTGTTTGTAGGGCCCGGTGGGCACCTCGGGGCCGAACACCCGCGTGACCGTCAGGTCACCCTGTGCGGCTGCGGGCGCCGGCGAGAGGCCGGCAGCGAGCAGCAACACCAGCACTCGTCGTGTGAAGATCATCCATCGTCCTTGCATGGTCCCGCCTTGTCGGTGGTCGCTCGTGCACTACAATACCGGCGTTCGACACAGAGCCACATGGCCCGTTCCAGCACACTTCCGGTTCCCCGTCCGCCCGCCCGTGAGCGCGACGACAAGTACTACTCCAAGGTGATCGGTCGCGCCCTCGAGATCCTGGCCGTGCTGCGCGAGGCCGGGCGTCCGCTGACCCTGGCCGACCTCACGGCACGCCTGGGCCTGGCCAAGAGTTCGGTGTTCCGCCTGCTGCACACCCTCGATGTCTCGGGGTACGTCGAGCGGACGCCCGAGGGCGAATACCGGCTCACCGCCGACCTGCAGGTGTGGGGCGATGGGAAGCGGGTGACCGACCTGCTCGACGCCGCGCTGCCCGCGATGCGCACACTGGGCCGCGAGTTCGGGGAAACCGTGACGCTGGCCATGCATCTCGACAACCGCATCGAGGTGGTCGCGACCGTTGACAGCCCGCACCTGATTCGCATGGCCAACACAGTGGGTCGCATCCTGCCGCCCCACGCCAGTTCGCTCGGCAAGGCCATCACCGCCCATCAGCCCGACGAGGTCGTCGAGCGGCTGCGGCGCAGCTACGGGAATCACAGGTTCACCGCCCACACCATCACCGACGACGTGGCGCTCAAACAGGCGTACGAGGAGGTGCGGGCGCAGGGATACTCCACCGACACGGAAGAAAGTGTGCTCGAGGGCTGCTGCTTCGGCGCGCCCATCACGGCGCCCGATGGCCGGGTCTTTGCGGCCATCAGCCTGTCGCTGCCGAAGATGCGCCTGAAGGACAAGGCGATGACGCGCCGTATCGTCGCGGCGGTGAAGGGCGCGGCGGCCGACATCAGCGCAAGCCTCGTCGCCCTCAGTGCCTGACACGCCGGGCCTCGAGGCCCTCGAGCGAGAAGGCCGGGTCGCGGATGTAGTCGAGCAGCGCGCGCTCCTCGTTGCGCACGGCCTCGCAGGCGTCAGGCACCAGCGATGCGATGGCGGCCGGCACCGTCAGCAGCCCGTTGGCGTCGCCGTGGAGGATGTCGCCCGGCACGATGCGCAGGCCGTGAATCACCACGTCGATGCCCACCTCGAGAATCACCGGCTGGCCGTGTGACACGACGAGCCCGGGGCAGAAGTACTGGAAGTCACCGAGGGCTTCCACTTCCTTGACGTCGCGCAGACCGCCGTCGCTGACGCACCCCACGGCCCCCAGCCGTCGGGCCATGGTCGCCATGACTTCGCCCATGTGGCACCCGCGGCCAGGCACGCGGCCCACGTCCTTCATCACCACCACCGCGGGTTTGGGCGCCGCGGCGATCGCCTTCCAGAGACCCATCAGGCCCACGCCGTCGGCTCGCCCCTCGGTCGTGCTGTCTGCCGTGCATGTGACGGCATAGCCCACCATCGACCCGCGCGCGGGGAACTGGCAGCGCAGGTGCATGTCCGCGTAGCCCACGGTGCGCGGCCGCACGCCGAACCGCTCGATGGCATTGGCCACAGTGGGGCTGTCGAGGGCGGCAAGGGCGCGGATGGCGGTCATGGACAACGCTCCAGCAAGCAGTGACGGGTCAGCTGCATTGTGAAACGCATGATATAAAAATGGAACTGTTTTCAAATACGGTTTCACTGTCGCTCGAGCAGGAGTTGCGAATGTCCCTTCCCGTGATGCGTTCACTGGCCGCTGTGGGCCTGTGGCTGGTGCTGGCCTCCGTGGCGCTGGAGGGGCAGCGCGGCGCCAGCCATGCGGGAGCGCTCGACCTGACGGGCGCGGTGATCGACCTCGGGGCCTCGCCCACGGCTCGTGAGCGTGCCGCGGCGCAGCTCCTCGCCGATGCCGTGTACGAGCGGAGCCGCCAGACCTGGCGGGTCGTGGAGGGCACCGCCGCCGGTGACGGGCCCGTCATCAGGATGGGCACCCTGACGCGCCTTGGCGCGCAGGTGGCCGACGCGATTGGCGACCGGGAGGCGCCGGGCCGTGAGGGCTATCACCTGGTGTCCTCGCCGCGTGGGGTGGTCGTGGGCGGCGCGGACGAGCGCGGCGTGCTCTTTGGCGTGGGCCGCCTGCTGCGTGCGCTCGACATGCGTCGCGACCGCGTCACCCTGCCTGCGCCGCTGGCCCTCACCGAGACGCCCGTGGTGGACATGCGCGGGCATCAGCTCGGCTACCGGCCCAAGACCAACTCCTACGACGGCTGGGACGTCCCGCAATGGCGCCAGTACATGCGTGACCTCGCGGTCTTCGGCACGAACGCCATCGAGCTCATCCCCCCGGTGTCCGACGATGCGCCGGACAGCCCGCATTTTCCGCGCCCGCAGATGGAGATGATGGTCGAGATGTCGCGTCTGGCCGACGAACTCGGCCTCGATGTCTGGGTGTGGTACCCCGCGCTCGAGAAGGACTACACCACCGACGCGCAACGCGCGCGTGCGGTGGATACGTGGATGGCGGTGCTCGGCCAACTGCCCCGCGTGGACGCGGTGTTCGTGCCGGGCGGAGACCCCGGGCACACCGAGCCGGGCGTGATGTTCAGCCTGCTCGAACGTCAGACCGCGGCCCTGCGGCAGCACCATCCGAACGCCACGATGTGGATGTCGCCCCAGGGTTTCACGGCCGAGTGGATGGAGACGTTCTACGGCCTGATGGCGAAACAGCCCGCCTGGCTCACAGGCATCGTCATCGGCCCGCAGAATCGCGACTCGATCGCCACGGTGCGTAAGCGTATCCCTGCGCAATACCGCATCCGGCGCTATCCCGACATCACCCACACCATTCGCGCCGAGTTCCCCGTGCCCGAGTGGGACCTGGCGCACGCGCGCACCTCGGAGCGCGAGCCCATCAACCCGCGGCCGCGCGACCAGCAGGCGATCTTCCGTAAGTGGGTCGGCACGGCTCCCGACTTCCTGACCTACTCGGAGGGCAACAACGACGACGTCAACAAGATCGTCTGGAGCGCCCTGGGATGGAACCCTGACGCCGACGTCGAGGAGGTGCTGCAGCAATATGGCCGCTACTTCGTGGGACCGGTGCTCGGCCCGCGGGTGGCCGAGGGGCTCCTGCGGCTCGAAGAGAACTGGCGCGGTCCGCTTGCCGGGAACGTCGGTGTGGACGAGACGCTTGCGCACTTCCAGGCGATCGAGCGTGAGGCGACGCCCCACGACCTGCTCAACTGGCGCCTGCAGCAACCGCTGTACCGCGCGTACTACGACGGGTATCAGCGCCAGCGCCTGCTGCACGAGCAGGCCGCCGAGGCCGAGGCGATGCAGGTGTTGCGGCGCGCGCGCACCACAGGCGCGCGGCCCGCGCTGGCCGACGCCGCCCGCATCCTGGCCGGGTCGGCGGCCCCGACGGCCATCGACCTCCGCACGCGCGTCTTCCAACTGGCCGAGGCGCTGTACCAGAGCATCCGCATGCAGTTGAGCGTCACCTACTACAAGGCGATCGGCATGGGACGCGGGGCGACGCTCGACTTCGTGGACGTGCCCCTGAACGACCGCGTCTGGCTGCTCGACCAGTTCGAGGCCATTGCCGACCTTCCCGGGGAGCGAGAGCGGCTCGAGGCCATCGACCGGATCGTGCGCTGGGACGACCCCGGGCCAGGAGGCTTCTACGACGACCTCGGACGTCCGGGCCATCACCCGCGCCTGGTGGCGCCGCCGCCCTTCCGTGACGATCCCGGCCCGTACCATTCCGGCATCACGGGCTTCGGCTGGAATCCGTCATGGCGGCTGTCGTGGATGACGCACGCCGAAGCGTTCTACGATGGCGTCCTCGAAATGCGCTACGACGGCCTCGACCCCGACGCTTTCTACACCGTCCGCGTGGTGTATGCCGGCGACATGTACAGCCAGACCCCGCGCGTCAGTCTGATGGCCGACAACGAACACGAGGTGCACGGGCTCATGGCCAAGCCGCAGCCCGTGGCACCGCTCGAGTTCGAGATTCCACGGGCCGCGACGGCCGACGGTCGGCTGACCCTGGCCTGGCGTGCGGAGCCCGGCATCGGCGGCGCCGGGCGCGGCTGCCAGGTGGCTGAGGTGTGGCTCATCAAGGGGACGCGATGAGCGAAGGCCTCGCCGACGTGCCGGCCTGGCGCAGCCCGGTGCGCCTGCGCCTCGAGCGCGGTGAGCCAGTGCTCGGCGTGTCGATCACCTCGACCAGCCTCGACATGGCGGCGCTCGCGGCTGCAGCGGGCTTCGACTTCCTCTGGGTGGAGATGGAGCACGCGCCACTCACGCTCGAGACCCTGCGCCACATCGTCCTCACGACGCGTGCGCATCCGGCCGTGCCGTTCGCACGGGTGCCGGCGGGCGAGACGTGGCTGGCCAAGCGGGTGCTCGATGCGGGGGTCCATGGCGTCATCGTGCCGTTCACGAGCACTCCGGCGCTCGCGCAACAGGTGGCGCAGGCGTGCCGCTATCCGCCGGTCGGCCGCCGCGGGTCGGGAGCGGCGCTGGCCACGAGCACCTGGCCCGACGCGCAGCCCTATTTCGACTCGGCCGATGCCAACGTGGTGGTGGTCGCGATGATTGAAGAGGCCTGCGCCGTGGAGGAGGTGGACGCCATCGCCGCCACGCCAGGCGTGGACGTGCTGTTTGTCGGCACGAGCGACCTGGCGTTCTCGCTCGGGCATCGCGGGCAGATGGACCATCCCGAGGTGCTGGCGGCCGTAGCCGAGGTCAAGCTGGCAGCCGACCGCCACGGCAAGGTGGCGGGGCGCCCGGCTTCCACCGCTGCGGCCGTCGCGCAATACGTCAGTGAAGGCTTTCGCTTCTTCCAGGCGCCGTCCGACCTCACGCTGTTTGCCGAGGCCGCGCGGCAGTGGCTGACGCCGCTCGGCCGGGCGGCCGGGGCGGGGCGGGGCGCGTACTGACGTGACACGCCGAGACGCCTCGCGCCGGGGGTTCCTGCGCAGCTCGGTAGGCACGTTCGCGGCGCTCGCCGCGGCCTGTGGCCGCGAAGAGCCGCCGTATCCCGGACGGGAAATCCGGCTCATCGTGCATGCGGCCGCCGGCGGCATGTCCGACACCGTCGCACGCTACACGGCGCGGGGGCTGAACGACGCCTTTGGCGTGCCGGTCGTCACCGAGAACCGGGTCGGCGCAATGGGGGCCGTGGCCTTTTCTGCCGTGCGCGCTGCGGCGCCCGACGGCTACACCGTCGGCTACACGCCGGTCGAGATGGCCGTGATCCCGAACCTCCGCTACACCGACATCCGCTGGCAGGACTTCGATCTGCTGGCGCGACACCATCGGGCCGCGGCGGTCATCGGCGTGCAGGCGTCTTCACCCTGGCACTCGCTGCAGGACCTGGTGGCGGCAATGCGTCGCCCTGAAGGCCGGCGGTTGGCGCTCGGCACGGCGGGGCCGGCCAGCGTCTGGCACCTGGGCGGCGTGTCGTTCGCGCGCCAGGTCGGCGCGTCGTTCATCTACGTGCCCTTTCCAGGGTCCGCGCCTTCGGTGACGGCTCTGCTCGGCGGCCACACCGACGTGGTGGTGGCCGGCCTGCCCGAGTTGCAGGCGGTGGTGCGCGGGGGGGCGGTCCGGATGCTCGGGCTCATGAGCGACGTGCGCTCGGACGCGTTCCCCGACGTGCCGACGTGTCGTGAGCAGGGCGTGGACCTCATCTTCGAGGCGTGGGGCGGATTCATGGTCCCGCGGGGCGTGCCCGCCGAGCGGCGCACGTTGCTGGCCCAGACCATCCTGCAGTCGTTCGAGGCCGAGGCGTGCCGTGCGTACTGCCGGACGTCGGGCCTCGACGTGCAGGTGCTCGGGCCCGAAGCGTTCACGCAGTTTGTCGAGGCCGAGTCCGGGCGCTTCGCGCGGATTGTGCGCGAGGAGGGGCTGGTGACCGAATGAACGGCACCCGGATGACCGCAGCAGCGTTGCTGCTGCTGGCGCTGCTGGCCGCCGTGGGGACGCTCGGATACCCCGGCGGGTCGCAGGGCGTGCCTGGGCCCGCCCTCGTCCCGCGCCTCGTGGCCATCGTCCTCGGGCTGGCTGCAGCCTGGGTGCTCGCACGTCCAGGGGCGGCCGACAGTCCCCCTCCGGTGGCGGGGCGTGGGGTGGCCATCGGCTGGACACTCGCGGGCCTCGTGGCCTACGCCGCGCTGTGGAACGTCGTCCCGTTCGTGGTGCGGACGGTCGTCTTCCTCGTGCTGTTTCTCCGCCTGCTCGACATCGCCTGGCGTCCCGCTGCCGTCACGGCCGTGGCGCTTGCGGGCGCCGTGTTCGTCCTCTTCGAGCACCTGCTGGCGATTCGCCTCTGAGTCGGCGGCTTTCGCGACCTTCTGCCGATGCCCGATCCCTCCCTCCTGCTGCACGCACTCACCTCGCTCGACACCTGGCTGTACGTCCTGCTGGGCGTCGGTCTCGGCGTGATCTTCGGATCGCTGCCGGGCTTCACCGCGACGATGGGTCTCGCGGTGTTGACGCCGTTCACGTTCTGGGTGGGGCCGGATCAGGCGCTGGCGATGCTGCTCGGGCTCCTCGTGTCGGCGGTCTTCAGCGGCGGCATTCCGGCCATCCTCCTGAACACGCCCGGCACGCCGGCCTCGATCGCCCTGGCGTGGGACGGCTATCCGATGGCGCGCGCCGGCCGCGCCGGCTTTGCGCTCGGCTTGAATGCCATCGCGGCGTTCTTCGGCATCCTCGTGAGCCTGGTCGTGTTGTGGGTGGCGGCCCTGCCGCTGACGCGGGTCGCGCTGCAGTTCGGTCCGGCCGAATACTTCGCCGTGGCTGCCTTCGGCATCAGCACGATGGTGGGCGTGTCGCAGGGGGCGCTGGCCAAGGGTGTGGCGATGGGAGCGCTCGGCCTCCTGTTGGCCACCGTCGGTCTGGATGCCATCACCGGACATCCCCGCTACACGTTTTCGCAGCCTGAACTGCTCGATGGCGTGTCGTTCATTGCGGTGATGGTCGGCCTGTTCGGCCTGGCCGAGGTCCTGATGCAGATGGCGGGGCCCCCTCGCCAGCGTGACGCGGCGCCGGTGGCCTTCACGGGCATTCTCCCGACGTGGGCGGACGTTCGCCGTCTCGTGCGTCCAGCGCTCTCAGGGTCAGGAATTGGCGTGTGGATTGGGCTGCTGCCCGCGGCGGGTGCCGACGTCGGCGCCATCCTCGCCTGGGATCAGTCGCGCCGCATGTCCCGGACGCCCGAGCAGTTCGGCAAGGGATCGGACGAAGGCGTCGTGGCCGCGAGTACCGGGGCCAACGCGGGGATTGGTGGGGCGCTGGTGACGACGCTGGCGCTTGGCATTCCTGGAGATTCGGCGACGGCCGTGATGATCGGCGCGTTGCTGATGCACGGATTGCAGCCGGGGCCGCTGCTGTTCCGGAATCGTCCGGACCTGGTTGCCACCGTCGTGGCGCTGGTCTTCATGGCCGCGCTGGCCACCGTCGTCTGGGGGTTGGTCGGCGCGCGGGTCCTCTCGCACCTCTTGCGTATCCGGGACGAGTATCTCTGGGCGTCGGTGCTGGCGATCAGCCTGGTCGGCACTTATGCGCTGAACCAGTCGGTCGGCGACGTCTGGACGGCGGTCGTGGCGGGGATGGCGGGATATGGGCTGCGTCGCCACGGCTTTCCGATGGGGCCGCTGGTGCTGGCGCTGATCCTGGGACCCATGGCCGAGTCGAACCTGCGGCGCGCGCTGGCGCTGTCGGAGGGCAGTCTGTCGACGTTCGTGACCAGGCCGATTTCCCTGCTGTTTCTCGTGCTGACGGTTCTGACGCTGGTCTGGCCGCTCGTGAGCGCGCGGTTTCGGGGGCGGGCGGGGGGGAAGAGGGGGTGACCGGGGGGGGCGCGGGC
>JAEZDP010000431.1 GCA_023418055.1 Acidobacteriota bacterium | reverse complement strand
GTTCGTGACACGCCACTGAGGGACACGAAGCGCCGCCGTGGCGGGCCGGCCGTGCCCGGTCGCGACGCGTCGGCGCGAGGCCGCTGATGTCTGACAACCCCGTGGCCCTGCAACGCGACGTCGGCGTGCCCTGGCTCGCCGCTGCGCGCTGGGCCACGCTCGCAGCGCAGGCGGGCGCAGCGGTCATGGGCGTCACCGTGCTGGCCGTGCCGGTGCGATGGCCCCTTGTCGCAGCCGTCCTGGCAATCACGCTGCTCTCGAACCTGTGGCTGGTGCGGCAGCGAGGGACCGGCCGTGTCTCTCGGCTTGACGCCGCGGCCGTGCTCATCCTGCTCGACGTAGTCGGGCTGGCGCTGGTGTTGTTCGCCGCCGGCGGACCGCTCAATCCCGTCAGCATATTCTTTCTCGTTCAGATCACACAGGCGGCCTTCGTCCACGGTGCGCGTGTGGCCGCATTGGCAGCCACGGTGTCGACGTCGCTGTATGGCCTGCTGTTTGTGGCCGTCACGCCCGAACTGGATGCGGCCCTCGCGATGCACCCCGAGGTCGCACGGCACTTCCAGGGCATGTGGTGGGCCTTTGCCGCGACCGCCGCGCTCGTCACGTTGTTTGTCGCACGCCTCGCCGCCGCAGTCGCCCAGCGCGACGCGGAGTTGCGTGCCCTCGGAGCGCGTCTCGCGCGAACGGAGACGCTCACCCGGCTCGCTACGCTTGCGGCCGACGCCGCGCACGAACTCGGCACCCCGCTCGGCACGATTGGCCTGACTGCGGGCGAACTGGAACGCGAACTATCGTCGCGGCCGGGGACGCAGGCCTCGATCCTCGACGACGTGCGGCTGATTCGCGAAGAGACGCAGCGCTGTCGCGACGTCCTGGACGAGATGGCCCGGCGTGCGGGCCACTCGTCGGGCGGAGGGCTGGAACGGGCGTCTCTGGGTGCGGTCGTCGGCCGGGCGCTCGCGACGCTGACCGACGAGCGGCGCCGGGCGGTACGCGTGACCGGCGACACAGAGGCCGACGTCTGGTGGCCGGCCGACGCCCTCGCCCGCGCGCTCCTCAACGTCGTGCGCAACGCCCTCGAGGCATCGCCAGCGAACGCGCCAGTCACCGTGGACGTCCGCGTCGACGGACGTCACGTCTGTCTGGAGGTCACCGATACCGGGGCGGGCATGGCGGCGCCCGTCGTCGCACAGGCCTTCGAGCCGTTCTTCACCACCAAGAGCGGTGCCGGGCGTGGGCTGGGCCTCGTGGTCGTCCGCGAGACCGTCGAGATGATTGGAGGACGGGTGGAGGTGGACTCGACCCCAGGGGTGGGCACGCGCGTCCGCCTCGTCGTGCCGATCGAGGTCCGGCCGTGAGTTCGGCCGCTCATGTCTTACTGGTCGAGGACGATGCCCGCTTCCGGCAGCGACTGGCACGCGCGCTGCGCGACCGGGGCCGGGACGTGGAGGAGGCCGACTCGCTCGACGCCGCCCGCGTGGCCCTGGCGCGGCACGAGCCTCGGCAGCTCTTGCTCGACCTGCGTCTCGGTGACGCCTGGAGTCTCGACTTCATCGACGAGGTGCAGGCCCGGCATCCCCAGGTGACGATCGTGGTCCTGACGGGATACGGCAGCATCGCGACGGCGCTCGAGGCGGTGCGCCGCGGGGCGAGGCACTACCTCACCAAGCCCGTGGACGTCGAGCAGATCCTCAGCGCCCTCGATGGCGGGCCCGTCGCGCCCCCGCCCGCCCCGGACGAGACCTCGCCGATGTCGCTCGCACGCCTCGAATGGGAACACATCAACCGTGTGCTCACTGAATGTGGTGGCAGCGTGTCGGCAGCCGCACGGGTGCTCGGCCTGCATCGGCGTTCCCTGCAGCGGAAGCTGGCCAAGTATCCGATGCCGCGTTGACTGTGCACCGGTGCGCGTGCGGGCGTGGTGTCATCATCTTGCGCCGCTCGTCTCGGCAGTAGGCTAGTGCCGCACGTTCAGCCGGACCCACCAGGTGCGTCCGGACTCGCGCAGCTGACCGGTCTGCGTCGCGAAGCCTGGGATCGCGGCACCCTGCCGGCTGATGTGTTCGACATACGACCGGTCGAGGACGTTGTCGATGCCCACCGCAAGCGAGGCCGCGGTGGCCAGCCGCCATCCGGCGTTCACCGACACCACCGCAAACCCAGGCGTCGCCGCCACGTCCTGGCCGACGATGTTGCCCTGGTTCAGTGCCACGCGCCGTTGTGCGGCCACGGCACGCAGGAGGCCGCCGACCGACCAGCGTCCGCCGTCGTAGGTGGCCGCGAGCCGCGCATCCAGCGGGGGGATCTGGGCCAGCGGCCGACCATCGGTGACGTTCGTGCCTCGCGTCCAGGCCAGTGAGAGGTCCCCGCTGACTCGCCCGATCCGCTGCGAGAGGCCGCTCTCAGCCCCGACCGTGCGTGCGTCCACGTTGCGCGCGACGATGGCGCTGCGCGTGCCCATCATCGTGCGCTTTGGCACGGCGGACTGCACGAGGATGAAGTCGTCGACCCGGTTCGCAAAGAGGGCGACGTACGCCGAGGTCTGGACGCGCCGCCCCTGCAGCCCGAGGTCCACCTGCGTGGTGGTCTCGGGCCTGGTGTCGAAGGCAGACAACGAGTCGAGCGCCTCGCGTGCGACGAGTTCCCAGTAGTCGGGAAAGCGCCGTACGCGTCCGATGCCGGCGTAGGCGGTGACAGGCAGCAGGCCCAGGCGCTGTTCGACGCGGCCGAAGCCGCTGGCCAGCAGATCGCTGCGCCGGGCCTGCGCGGTCGGATTCGTCGCCCGCTGCATCATGGTCAGCGCGATCTCGGCGCGGAGGTCGGTGCCATGGGCTCGATCGAGGCGGAAGCCGCCCACGACGAGGGTGTCGGCGCGCACCTGGTAGTTCGTTTCGGCAAACACACCGACCGTGAAGAACCGCGCGTCGGCGGCGCGTGGGAGTTGGTCCACCGGCACGGCATCCTGCTGCATGCTCATCCGGTTGCGGTGCACGTTCACCTGCAAGTCTGCGCCCAGGTCCCAGGTGGTGCGCGGTGCAATCCAGCGTGTCGCCACGCGTCCCCCGTAGGTGGTCCGGTCGGGGTTCATCGCCGACGGGGATGGCCCCATGACGGTTGGCTCGAAGGGTCGCAGCGAGTAGTTGTCCATCACGTGGTCGACGTAGTTGAACGCGCCGGTCACGTCGATGCGGTCCAGCGCGGCGCCCGGACGGCTGCGTTCGAGACGGGCCGCCGTCCCGAGGCGGAGGAACTTCGAGCCATCGACGCCACGGTCGGCGTAGGCCGCGCGGCCGTCGCTGCCTGTCACGCTCACTTCGAGCAGCGTCTGGTCGTCTGGCGTCCAGCCGACGGCGCCGTCCGCGTTCCAGCGCAGGTACCGTGAGTGCACCAGGACCTGGTCGCCGCCCGCGTAGTCGTTCATCGCGGATCGGCTGCCGGCTGCCCGGACGTAGAACGCAGAGGTGCCAGCCCTGACGTCCGCGACCTGGTCGTTGCGGCCCCATCGGCCGGCGAGCACGCTTGCGTTGCCGTGCCATGACGGGGCGGCGAGTCGCGTCCGCGATCGCTCGAACAGCACGGTGGCCGCAGATGCCGGCGCCCCGTGCTTGACCGACTGCGGCCCCTTGATGATCGTGATGCGATCGAACGTCTCCGGGAAGATGTACGCCGTGGGCGCATCCATGCGAGACGAGCACCCTCCGAGCAACGCGGCATCGTCCACAAGGATCGAGAGACGCGAGCCGGCCATGCCGCGGAAGACGGGGTCCGCGCCGGATCCGCCTTTCCTGATCGTGGTAAAGCCCGGCACGGTGTCGAGGTAGTCGGCGCCGTCGTGCGCAGGCATCGGCTGTCTGGGGAGTTTCGGGTCCGAGGTGACGGTGATCGGCGCGCTTTCGGCAA
>JAEZDP010000356.1 GCA_023418055.1 Acidobacteriota bacterium | reverse complement strand
TCCATGTTCGGGTCGGACCCATCATACGACCAGCACTGGCGCCGGCGTCGTCGTGCAATAGAGACGCGCGACGGCGTGACGGAGGCGCGCCGGACCCGTCAGATGGCCGCATGGCAAGGCTTCAATCAGCCTGGCTCTAAGGTTACAATCAGCCGAGCCATAAAGTTACGATCAGCCGACACCTGGACTTGCGATCAGCCGAATGCCAGAGGCGTTACTCCATCCACGTTTCGCCGGGGCGGGCCTTGTCGAGGCCCTCACGGACTCGCCCGTCGTCCTGCTGCATGGACCTCGTCAGTGCGGCAAGACCACGCTGGCACGGCTGGTCGGCGAGGCCCGGGGCTACGAGTACTTCACCTTCGACGAGGACGTCAGCCGGCTCGCAGCCGAGGCCGACCCCGCCGGCTTCGTGGACCGCCTCCCCGACAGGGTCATCCTGGACGAGATTCAACGCGTACCGACCCTCTTCACCGCGATCAAGGCCTCCGTTGATCGCCGCAGGGTCGCCGGCCGGTTCCTGCTGACCGGCTCCACCAACGTCCTGCTCGTGCCGGCACTGGCCGACTCGCTGGCGGGACGCATGGAGATCCTGCGGCTCTTTCCCCTCGCGCAGGCGGAGCTGACAGGGCACGACTCCGGATTCCTGCCGGCGCTGTTCAGCGCGGCCTTCGAGACGCAACGGGCCGACAGACTGGCGCACGAACTCGCCGAGCGCATCGTGGCGGGGGGCTACCCGGCCGCACTCGCACGTTCCCAGCCGCATCGGCGCGCGGCGTGGTATCGCGACTACCTCGACGCCATCGTCCAGCGGGACGTGCGTGATCTGGCGCGCATCAGCGCGCTCGACACGCTGCCGCGACTGCTCGCGCTGGCGGCCGGACAGACCGCGCGACTGCTCAACGTGAGCGACCTCGCGGCGCCGTTCAGCGTGAGCCGTCCCACGATTCGCGACTACGTGACGCTGCTCGAGCGCGTGTTCCTGCTCGAGGAACTGCATCCGTGGCACACCAACCGCCTGAGCCGCCTGGTGAAAACGCCGAAACTGCACATCGGCGATACGGGCCTGGCCTGCGCGCTGCTGGGCGTCAACGCGGCGGCGCTCGACTCTGACCGTGAGCTGCTCGGACAACTGCTCGAGACCTTCGTCTATCAGGAACTGCGTCGGCAGGCGTCGTGGCACGAGACGTCGCTGTCGTTCTTCCACTTTCGGGACCGCGATGCGTTCGAGGTCGACATCGTGGTGGAGCGCGGTGCCCGTGAGCTTGCCGGTATCGAAGTGAAGGCGTCAGCGACGGTGCGCGAGGGCGACTTCCGCGGTCTGCGCAAGCTGCGCGAGGCGTCGGGCAGGCGCTTCGTCTGCGGTGTGGTGCTCTACGACGGGGAAGTCACGACGCCGTTCGGCGACCGGTTGTTCGCCGTGCCCATTCGCGCCCTGTGGACGCGACCCTCGTGATCGAGGCGGCGCCTACTGCCTCGGCGCGTCGGATAGACTGTGCCCCTGACGTGATCATGTGGAGCAGGACCACCATTCGGAGAGTGCGACCAATGATGTGGAATGGCGCCGGCGTGCTGCTGGCGCTGCTGGCGATGTTCGTCAGCGGCTGCTCGGGCCGCGAGGCAACGTTCCCTGACCAGCCGGTGCTGCTCGTGTGTCCGTGGGCCGCAGGTGGCGGCACCGACCGCGTGGCACGGCAGCTCGCCGTGTCGCTCGAGCGCGAGCTGGGCGTGCCGGTCAACGTGATCAACGCCACGGGCGCCTCCGGCGTCACGGGCCACACGCGCGGCGCCCTCGCACGCGGCGACGGCTACACGCTGACGCTCATCACGGCCGAGCTGAACATGCTCCACTGGCGCGGCCTGACGCCCATCACGCCGGCCGACTTCCAGCCGCTGGCGCTCGTCAACCGCGACCCCGCCGCCATCTTCGTCCGCAATGACGCCCCGTGGCAGACGCTCGGTGACCTCAACGCGCACGTGCTCGCCAACCCGCGTGTGTTGAAGGCGTCGGGGACGGCACTCGGCGGCATCTGGCACGTGGCGCTCGTGAACTGGCTCACCGAGATCGGTGCGCCCGCCGACGGCGTGCGCTGGATCTCCATCGAAGGCACCGCCCCGTCACTCCAGGAGATGATGGCCGGCGGCATCGACATCGTCGCGTCGAGCCTGCCCGAGGCGCGCTCGCTGCTCGAGGCCGGCGAGATTCGCGCGCTCGGCGTGATGGCCGACACGCGCGTCGCGCAGTTCCCCGACGTGCCCACCATGAAGGAACAGGGCGTCGGAGGCGGCATCGGCGTGTGGCGCGGCGTGGCCGTGCCGGCCGATACGGATCCCGAGGCCGTGGAAGTGCTCACCTCGGCGCTCGAGCGCGCCGTGAAGGGGGAAGACTTCAGACGGTTCATGGAGCAGACGGGCTTCAACTGGGACTATCAGGGCCCCGAGGCATTCACGGCGACGCTCGCCGACCTCGACGCGCGGTTCGGCACCATTCTTTCGGGCGAGGCCTTCCAGGATCTCGGCAAGGGCGTGGTGGGGCCGCGCGTGTTTCCGTCGGTGCTCGGCGCGCTCGGGCTCCTGACGCTCGTCATCCTGCTGGCGACGCGTCAGCTCGGGCACACGGAAGGCACCGAGACGTTCACCTGGCAGGGTGCTGCGCGCGTTGCCGGCGTCCTCGGCGCCGTCGCGTTCTACCTCGTCGCCGGTGAAGCCGTGGGGTTCGTCGTGACGACCTTCGTCATCCTGGTCGTGCTGATGCGCTGGCTCGACGTGCGCTGGCCGGTGGCCCTCGTCGTCTCGGCGCCTGTCGTCGCCACCATCTACCAGGTCTTTGCCAACGTCCT
>JAEZDP010000336.1 GCA_023418055.1 Acidobacteriota bacterium | reverse complement strand
GGGCCGCGCTGCATCCGCGCGTCGCCGCGCCCGCCGCCCGCCGGAGCGCGCACCGGCCCGAGGCCCGTGCTCCAGCTGAGACGCAGGTCGGCGCTCGTCTGCCACGGGAGCCGCTCCGAGTTGCGGCCGAACCCGTCCGGGCGATCGTTGACCACGCCGTCGGCGTTGTCGTCGAAGCCGGTCGTGATGGTGTAGGGCCGGCCCGACTGGGCGCGGACGTTGAGCCCGGCGCGCAGGCCCCAGAACAGGTCGCTCGTCACGAAGCTGAAGATGCGGTGGCGGATGTCGTCGGCCGCCGGTCCCCATTCGGCATCGATGTTCAGGTTGTTGGCGGGCAGCGTCAGCGCCGAGTCGGCGAAGTTCTCACGCTTTGCCAGCGTGTAGCCGAACATCCCGAACAGGCGACGGGGCCGGTAGTTGAACGACAGGTTCATGTCCACGCCCTGGCTCTCGGCTGTGCCGTCCGAGAGGATCTGCGTGATGTTGCCGAGCGAGGCATCGGGACGCACGCCGTTCACCGGCGCGTTCACGTTGCGCGCACGGAACTGGTTCCAGCCGTACTCGTTGAAGTAGTTCGACCGCACGCGCAGCCAGTCGGTGATCTGCTGGTCGACGCCGATGGAGTAGCGCCGCACCGAGGGCATGTCGAGGTTGTCGGCGCGGATGACGCTCGCCGCGATGGGCATGACGTTGCCGCCGACGAACGGATCGGGGTAGCCGGGGTTGCGGATGATGAGATCTTCCTGCCGCACGCCGTCCACAAGCAGCGTCTGCTCGTAGACATTGGTCTGATACCAGTCGTAGAAGATGCCGGCCCCGCCACGCACCGTGGTCTTGTTGTGCGCGAACGGCGTCCACGAGAACCCCGACCGGGGTGCCAGGTTCAGTTTGTCGGCGATGAGCGACTGGCTCTCCTGCCGCAGCCCGACGCTGAGCAGCAGGTTCTTGCGCAGGCGGATGTCGTCCTGCACGTAGAGGGCGGCCTGCGTGTTGCGATACTCGACGACCGGGTCGTTGATGACGCGCCGCGTGTAGTTGTTCGGCAGCCCGGCTTCGAGGGCCGCAAGGCTCGGGAAGGCGAACGTGCCGGCGAAGTTGCGAATGGAGTCGCTGCGGTAGTTGCCCGTCCGGATGTCGACACCGGTGCGTACGTTGTGCTTGCCGAGCGGGATGTCGAGGTTGTCGGCCACCTGAATCTCCCACGACCGGGTGCCGCCGTCCACCTGTGCGCCGCCCGACGTGTAGGTGTCCTGCACGCGGATGGTGGGCGCGTTGCTGAGCGAGGCCTGGGTGGTCTCGTCGATCGAGAACTCGACGCGCGTCTCGTTGAGATACTTCTTGCTGAAGGTGCCGAAGTTCGACAGCCGCACCTGGTGCGAGACGCCCTCGGCGTTGTACGCGCGTTCTGGCAGGTCGAAGTCGCCGACGCCCAGGTTCGAGCGGGTATTGGTGTTGCGGTCGTACGAGAAGCGCAGCGTGTTGGTCTCGTTGAGCACGTGCTCGACGTTGAAATCGACGTTCAAGCGGGTCGTCGGCTGCGTGACCAGGTCGCTGACCAGCCCGTCGGAGGTCGTCGCGCGAATCGTCTGCACGTCGAACTGGTCCACGCCGCGCAGGCTCAGCGAGAAGCCGGTGCGCCCCTTCACGATGGGCCCGTCGATGGACCAGCCCCAGCGCTTGGTCTGGCCGTCCCCGCGTGACGGCGCCAGCGCGTTGCGTGCATCCCACTGGTTGTCACGGAAGGCGAGGTTGACGTCGTTGCGGATGGGCCCATCGCCCGGCTTGGTGATGATGTCCACGCGGGCACGGCCCGACTCGTGGTACTCGGCGCCGAACGGGTCGAAGCGGAACCGAATCTGCCGGATCTGCGACTTGGGCGGCAACTGCCCGCCCTCGAAGCCGTTGACGCGGATGACCGCGCCGGGACCGGCCATCTCTTCGAGCACCTGCGCGAGTTCCTCGGGGTCATCAGGGAGCGTCGCGATGTCGTCGGCCGACATCTCCTGCGAGAAGTTCTCGAACAACTGCCGGTCGCCGGTGTCCTGCGCGACCTCGACCTGCTCCACGAAGCCGGCGATCTCGAGCGTGATGTCCTGGCGGGTCTGACGTCCGGCGCGCACCTGCACCTCGACGGTCGCCGGCTCGAAGCCGGGGAACTCGGCAAACACCGTGTAGCGTCCCGGCACGAGGTCGGGGAAGCTCACCGTGCCCCGGTCGTCGGCCAGCAGGGCCTGCGTCGTGGTGTCGGGCAGCGTCAGCACGATGTTGGTGGCGACGATGGCCGCGCCGGTCGTGTCGTAGACCGACACGCTGAGCGAACCGGTGCGCTGCTGGGCGGCAGCCGGCCAGGCCGCGGCAAGGACCAGCAGACTGGTGGCGGCGATCCGCCGAAGGAAGGGGGCGTTCATCATTCGCTCGATTTCTTCTTGAACTGCGTCGCCTTGAGCGACGGGTTGACCTTGTACTTCTCGATGGTGATCTGTTCCTGCACCTGGCCATCGACCTGGCGGGTGATGCGGTGCGGGAAGGTCACGCCGTTGACGGCCTTGTAGTCGGCAAAGAACACGCGCGCGTCGACCATCGGCGGCGGGCCCGCGGCGGCCATCTTGGCGCGCTGCTCCTCGAACCACGCGCGTCGTTCCTCCTGGGTCTTCAGGTCGGCGGGCGGCGCCATCCGCTGCATCGGCTGCCGCTGCTGGAAGCTGAGCATCAGCGGGAGCCGCGTGGACTCGTCGATGAAGAGCCGGGCCTGGAAGTTGTCGGGGCCCGCGACGTCGATGACGTCGGCCGCGCCGGTGGGCGACTCGGCGCGCGCCACCCACGTGTAGGTCAACTTGGACAGCGCCGGGTTGCCGGGCAGGATGCCGAGCAGCAGTCGGTACATCTCGCTGCGAATCTGCACGGCGGGATCGAGGCGTTCGCCTCGTCCGCCGGGCCCACCGCCCGGCCCGCCGCCCATCGTGACGCCCACGCCAGGCCCACCGGGACCACCGCCCGGCCCACCAGGCCCACCGGGGCCGAACCGCATGAAGCCGCCGCCGCCCGACTGATCGCGGAAGGCGTCTTCGCCATTCATGGTCACCGTCATGCGCATGCCCGGCATGCCGTCAGGCCGTTCCATCACGGTGACCTGCTGGAATGCGTCGGGCAGCATGGCGTAGAGTTCGACCGCCCCCGAGATCTCACGCTCGCCGAACGTCCGGCGGAACTCGCCCTCGGCACTGAACCGCTCGAGCGCGGCGGCCTTCGCGCCGCCGAGCGCCTCGGTGACCTCGGCAAGCACGGCGTGCGCGCGCGCCTGCGGGTCGGACGGCGGCTGGGCTCGAAGACCGGTGCCGGCAACTCCGGCGATGAGGCCGACGACCAGCGCGGCCCTCACTGTCTGCTTCATGATGCGTACACCTCGTCAGGCTGCGACGCTCCCTCTGCAAGCGTCTGCCACCATTGGACGCTGTCGGGGCAGGTGAAGTGGTTAAGGGCCAGCTAAAAGATTGTTAAGGCTGTAAAACCTTCGAAACCTGCGGAAACACGCCGGAATTTTCCATCCGTGCAAGTGCGTTACCCTCGACGCACGCACCGCACCCACGGAGCGGGCGCCCCTGTCACATGCCACCTGCAGACATCGTCGTCGTCGGCGCCGGGGCCGCGGGCCTGATGGCGGCCATCCAGGCCGCGCGTGCAGCCCCACACCTGCAAGTCGTGGCCCTCGATGGTGCGCATCGTCTCGGCGCCAAGATCCTGATCTCGGGTGGGGGGCGCTGCAACGTCACGCACCGGGTGGTGCAGGCCGACGACTTCCACGGCTCGACGCGGCCTGCCATCCGCAAGGTGCTCGCCCGCTACGACGTCGCGGCGACCACCGCATTCTTCGCCGCGCTCGGTGTGCCGCTGCGTGAGGAACCGTCGGGCAAGCTGTTCCCTGTGAGCAACCGCGCGGCCTCCGTCCTGGACGCGCTCACGACGGCCGCCCGGGACGCCGGCGTCACGCTGCGGCATCCGTACCGCGTCGAGCGCATCGAGCCGCACGAGGGCGCGTTCGTCGTGCGGGCCGCCGGACACGATGCCCTGACGGCCCGTCGTGTGGTGCTGGCCACCGGCGGGCGCAGCGTGCCGAAAACGGGGTCCGATGGACGCGGGTACGAGATGGTCCGCGCCCTCGGCGTGCCCCTCACGCCACGGCTGTTCCCGGCCCTGGTGCCGCTGACGCTGCCCGACGGGCACTGGCTGCGCGGCCTGAGCGGCCTCAGCGCGCCCGTGCGGCTGACGGTACGCGCCGGCTCCGGACGACGGCTGCGGCAGGTCGACGGCGCACTGCTGGCGACACACCTCGGCATGTCGGGCCCTGCCGTCCTCGACGTGAGCCGTCACTGGCAGGACGCCTGCGTGGCGGATCCCGAGGCGACGCTGTCGGTCGACTGGCTCCCCGCCGCGACGCCTGACGACACCGACGCCATGCTGCTGGCGCTGCACGGTCGGGTGGTCGCGCCCGCGCTGTCGGCGACGCTGCCCGAGCGGCTCGCGCGGGCGGTGCTCGCACACGCCGGCATCCCTCCCGACGCCACGGGCGCCACGCTCACGCGCGAGGCTCGTCGTCAACTGGTCCGGACCCTGCACGAGGGCCTGCTGCCGGTGACCGGGACGCGCGGATTCGCCGTGGCCGAGGTCACCGCCGGCGGCGTGCCGCTGTCGGCGCTGCACCTCGACCGGCTCGAGACACGTGCGTGCCCCGGCCTGCACCTGTGCGGAGAAATCTGCGACGTGGACGGCCGTCTGGGCGGCTTCAACTTCCAGTGGGCGTGGGCGAGCGGGATGGTGGCCGGCGTCGGCGCCGCCACGGGTCTGACGGCGGTACCGCCCGGGCAACTTGTGTCAGGATGAGCGGACGTTCGTGCCTGTCCGCCGCCCCTCCCCGCCACGACCTCCCCACGCCGCCGCACCCGTGGTGCGCCTGATCGCGTTCGGCCTGGTGCTGGCGGCAGGTGCCGTGGCCTTCGCGGCCACGCGGGCGGCCGAGCCGGCTCGTCCCCTTCTGTGGAAGGTCGAACGTCCGGGACACCCGACGGCGTGGCTCTTCGGCACCATCCATGTGCCAGACCCGCGCGTGCTGGCGCTTCCAGCCATCGTCCGCGACGCCTTGGCCTCTGCCGATCGCCTGGTCACGGAGATTCCGCTCGACGCCGAGGCGCAGCTGGCCGTCGCCGGCGCGCTGATGTTGCCGCCGGACGCCCGACTGCGCGACATTCTCGGGCCCGAACGGTTCAGCCGTCTCGTGGCCACCATCCGGGCCGCGGTCGACGACGAGGCCCCGCTGGTGGGCGCGGCCGTCGTCGGCGCGCTCGACCGACTGAAGCCGTGGGCCGCCATGGCGCAACTGGCCATGGTGGAGTATCTGCCCGATCTCCTGGCGGGCCGGCCGTCGCTCGACGCGCGCCTCCACGCCGACGCGCACGCCGCAGGCAAGGCGCTCAGCGCGCTCGAGACCGTGGACGAGCAGGCTGGCGTCTTCGACGTCTTCTCGCTCGACCAGCAGCTGGCCCTGCTCGACTCGGCCCTCGACCAGGCCGAAGACGCCGCGGCTTCCGGCAGTGTGTTGCCGGGACGGCTCCTCGTGGACCGGTACCTCACGGGGGATGCCGATGCGCTCGAACACGCCCTCGACGCCCAGGCGCCCAAGGACGCGGCGCTGGCCCGGAAGTTCGAGCAGGCACTGCTGCACGACCGCAACGTGCGCATGGCCGAACGGTTCGACGCCCTGCGCCAGGCCCATCCGGAGGAGGTGTTCTTCGTGGCGGTCGGCACCTTACACCTCGTGGGTGAGGGCAGTCTGCCGACGCTGCTCGCGGATCGCGGCTATCGTGTGACCCGGGTGACGCCACCCTGATGGATATGAAGGAGAGCTGTGTGCGCAGGTACGTATGGTTGAGTCTCGTGGTGGCGTTGGCCGGCTGCGCCGACAGCCGTCCGTCGGCCGCCCAGGCGGCTGGCCAATCGGCCGCCTCCGGCCAGGACCAGATCCTGGCCACGGTCAACGGCGTGGCCATCTCGGAGGGGGACGTCCGTCGGGCGCTCGGCAGCGAGCTGGCGCGGGCCGAGGCCCAGGTCTACGACCTCAAGCGCCAGCAGCTCGACGAACTCATCGCCACCCACCTCCTCGAGGCCGAGGCGAAGCGCCGCGGCGTCACCCGTGACGCCCTCGAAGCCGAGGAGATCACGGCGAAGGTCGCGCCCCTCACCGAGCAGGAGATTGAGGCGTTCATCAGCGCGAATCGCGCGCGGATTCCCGACCCGGCAGCGCTTCGCCCGCAGATCGTCGAGTTCCTCGAGGCGCGAAAGGTGCAGGAGCGGCGCCAGGCGCTGGTCGACACGCTGCGCGCCGATGCCCGGGTCGAGGTGACGCTGGCAGCACCCGAAGCCTTCCGCGCCGATCTCGATCTCGAGGGCGCTCCCGTGCGCGGACAGCAGGACGCGCCGGTGACCATCGTCGAGTTCTCCGACTTCCACTGCCCCTTCTGCCGGTCGGTGCAGCCGACGCTCACCGCCCTCCTCGAGCGCTACCCGGGCAAGGTCCGCGTGGTCTACAAGCACCTGCCGCTCGACAGCCTGCACCCCCAGGCACGACGAGCATCCGAAGCCTCGTGGTGCGCCGGCCAGCAGGGCAAGTTCTGGGAGTTCCATGACGCGCTGTACGCGCGAGGCGGCAGCGATGCGAGCGACGCCGCGATGTCGGCGATTGCCGCGGAGGTGGGCGTGGACGCGCAGCCGTTCACGACGTGCCTGGCCGGCGCCGAGGCGGCCGCGGTGGTCGAACGCGACGTGCAACAGGGCACGGCCCTGGGCCTGACGGGCACACCGGGGTTCTTCGTGAACGGACGTGAACTGACCGGAGCCCAGCCGCTCGAAGCCTTCGTGCGTATCATCGACCAGGAGCTGGCCAGCCAGCCCTGACCGCAATGCCAGAAGCCCCTCGTCCTCCCGATGAACAGGCGCGCCTCAGGGCCCTGCGTGCGTACGAGATTCTCGACACGCCGCCCGAGCCGTCGTTCGACCGCCTGAGCCGCCTGGCCGCCATGGTGCTCGGCACGCCCATGGCGCTCATCACGCTCGTCGACGCCGAACGGCAGTGGTTCAAGGCGAGGATCGGGCTCGACCTGCAGCAAACCGATCGCGCCCTCTCCTTCTGTGCCTACGCGGTCGCCGATCGCGAGTTGGTCGTGGTACCAGACGCGACCGACGACCGGCGGTTTCGGGACAACCCCATGGTCCTCGGGCCGCCCAGCATCCGCTTCTACGCCGGCGCACCCCTGACCACGCCAGACGGGTTCGTGCTCGGCACGTTGTGCGGCATCGACACCGTGCCTCACGTCGGCGGGCTCTCGGAGGCGCAGCAGGTCCATCTCACCGACCTGGCCTCGCTCGTGGTGGATGAACTCGAGCTGCGTCGCAGCGTCCGACTGCTCGAGGAGCAGCGGTACGCCCTCGAGATGGCGGGCCTGGCGACCGACGCCGCCTCCGACGCCATCCTCATCACCGAGGCCACCCCGCTCGACGGGCCCGACGGCCCCCGCATCGTCTACGCCAACCAGGCATTCCTGACCATGAGCGGGTTCGACCGCGAGGAAGTGCTGGGCAGGACGCCGCGCATCGTGCAGGGGCCGGACACCGATCCCGAGACGCTGGGTCGGATTGGGGCCTCCCTCAGGGCCGGACGCGCCTGTCACGAGGAGATCCTGAACTATCGCAAGGATGGCTCGGCCTACTGGGTGGACCTGCACATTTCGCCAGTGGCCGGCGACGACGCCCGGGCGCCGCTGTTCGTATCGGTGCAGCGCGACATCACCCAGCGGCAGGCCGAGCAACAGGCCCTCGTCGAGCGCGAGGCGCGCTACCGGCTGCTCTTCGAGCAGAACCCCCAGTGTCTGTGGGTGTTCGACGCCGACACCGGCCGTCTCCTCGACGTCAACGACGCCGCGCTGTCCCTCTCCGGGTGCTCGCGCCAGGAGTTCCTCGCCAAGACGATCTACGACCTGTTTGCCGAGGAAGACCGCGGGGATGTCAGGCGCCGCCTAGTGGACGACCCCACGCCAGGCACACCCTCGGAGTGGCGGCAGCTCCGCCACGACGGGACGACCGTGGACGTGCGCGTCCAGACCTTCGGCACCACCCCCCAGGCCAGACGCGCCAGGCTCGCCCTGGTCACCGACGTCACCGTGGAGCGGCAACTCGAGGAACAGCTGCGCCAGTCGCAGAAGATGGAGGCGGTGGGCGCCCTCGCCGGCGGTGTGGCGCACGACTTCAACAACCTTCTCACGGTGATCAACGGCTACACCGACCTCATCCTGCAGCGACTCGGCCCAGACGCGCCCGTGCGCGGCGATCTCGTGCAGGTGCAGCGCGCCGGCGATCGGGCCTCGGCCCTCACCCAGCAGTTGCTGGCCTTCAGCCGCCGCCAGGTGCTGCAACCGCAGGTCGTGCAGGTGCCGGCCGTCGTCCGCGGCCTGCAACCGATGATGACGCGCGTGCTGCGCGAGAACATCGAGCTCACCGTCGTCGCGCCGGACGGCGTGCCGCCGGTCGTCGTCGACCCGAACCAGCTCGAACTCGTGCTGCTCAACCTCGCGCTCAATGCCTCCGATGCGATGGCGCAGGGCGGTGAGCTGACCATCACCTGCAGCGAGGTGGTCGGCCGGGGCGTCACGGCGGCGGAGGACGTGCCGGCTGGCCACTACGCCGTCATCACGGTGTCGGACAGCGGCGTCGGGATGGACGAGGCCGTCTTCGGCCGCATCTTCGAACCGTTCTTCACGACAAAGCCCAAGGGCCGCGGCACCGGCCTCGGGCTCCCCACCGCGTATGGCATCGTGAGGCAGACCGGCGGGTATCTGACGGCCGAGAGCGAACCCGGCGCCGGATCGACGTTCCGCGTCTACCTGCCCGTGGCGCCAGCCGGGAGTGCCACCATGACGACCGACGACAGGACCGCTACCCGCGACCTGCGCGGCAGCGAGTGCATCCTCGTCGTCGAGGACGACGAAGCGGTTCGCCGTTTCGCCACCGAACTGCTGACCGAATACGGCTACACGGTGCTCGCGGCGGTGGACGGCGCCGAAGCGCTCCGGCTCGCCGCCGAACGCCACGGGCGCATCGACCTGTTGTTGACCGACGTGGTCATGCCCAGGATGGGCGGCCGGCAGGTCGCCGAAGTGCTGCGACAGCGTCACGACGTCACACGGGTGCTCTTCATGAGCGGGTATACCGAGGACACCATCGTGCGCCAGGGCGTCCTCGAGCCCGGCCTGCAGTTCCTGGCCAAGCCGTTCACGCCACAGGGACTGCTCGAGAAGGTGCGCGGGGCGCTCGACACCCCCGATCCGGTGCGCACCGTCGTGGTCGCCGACGACGAGGCACCGCTGCGGCGCCTGCTCGCGATGACCCTGGCGCGCGCGGGCTATCAGGTCTTCGAGGCCAGCCACGGCCGAGAAGCCATCGAGTTGTGCCGACAGCAACGCGTGGACCTGCTGCTCACCGACCTCGTGATGCCCGAACAGGAAGGGCTCGAGACCATCCGTGAACTGCGGGCCGAACTGCCCCACGTGCACATCGTGGCGATGTCGGGCGCCTTCGACGGCAAGTTCCTCGACGTGGCCCGCGCATTTGGCGCCGGCGCGGTGCTGCAGAAGCCGTTCGACGGACGCACCGTGCTCGAGACCGTCGCCTCGCTCATCGGTCCGCCTGAACAGGCAGGCACCGACAAGGCCTGACCGGCACGCGTCGCCCTAGTCGCCGAGCAGTTCGCCGACGGCCTCGAGGTCCTCAACGTGGTCGGCGATGACCTTGAACACCATGAGCAGGGGCACGGCGAGCAGCATGCCCCAGAAGCCCCAGAGCCAGCCCCAGCACAGGATGCCGATGAACATCGCGACGGTGTTCATGCGCGCGGTGCGGCTCATGAGCATCGGCGTCAGCAGCATCCCTTCGAGGCCCGTGATGGTCAGCGACGTGCCGCCCGTCACGAGCGCCATGCCGAGCGTGTCGAAGTGCAGATAGGCCGCCACCGTGGCCACGATGGCGATGACCGTGGGCCCGAAGTACGGAATGGTGTTCGCCACGCCGGCCATCACGCCCCACAGTGCCGCATTGGGCACACCCAATGCGAGAAACGCCAGCCAGGTCGCCACGCCCACGAGCGTGCACACGAACGCCACGGTACGGAGATACCGTGAAATCGTGTAGCCGATCTCGTCGATGATCTGCACCGTCACCTTCTTCTTCGACAACGACGGGCCGGTGAGCTTCACGAGTTTGCGTTTGAACAGATCACCGGAGGTGAGCACGAAGAAGATCAGGAAGACCACGAGCACCACCTGCCCGACCGATCCGGCGATGCCGAGCGATCCCGACAGCAGGTACTGCGTGATGCGCACCGGCGGGTCGACGATGCGCACGGGGGTGACCCCGCGGCGGCCCGGCTGCTCGGTGGCCGTCGAGAGCTCGTCGGCGGCCTCCTGCAGTTGCGCCATCGTCCCGCCGTCCGATCCCGTGGAGCGCGTGAGCAGTTCCCGCACTTCGCGGATGGCTTCCGGCAGTTCCTCGGTCAGCCTGGACGCCTGCCCCGCCACCCTGTAGACGATGGCCCCCGTCCCGGCCACGAGGGCCAGGACCAGCACCGCCGCAGCCAACGCCCTGGGCACGTGCCGCTTCTCGAGCGACGTGACCATGGGCCCCAGCACCGAGCTGATACCGAGACCGATGAGGATGGGCACAAACAGACTGCGCCCCACATACAGCACCCAGATGGCCGCCACGACCGCGAGGAACGTCATCGCCACGCCGCGCACATCCACGGGCATGGAGATGAGCAGCGGCTTCACCTCATTGGGGTCGGACGTGTCGGACACCGGAAGCCTCCGTCAGCGGCGCACGACCGCTGCTCACACCTGCAGGATGACGCCGCTGACTGGTCGTCGCGTGCTGTCGTGTACGGCTTGACAATACAACGAGACCTGCCGCCGGTAGGTGGAAAGACCGTCCTCGCCCGGCGCATCCGTCTTGAAATCGACGATGGTCCATCCGTCGGCCTCCTCGAATGCCAGGTCGAGCTGCCCTTCGACGAGCTGGCCGTCGGCGAGCCGCAGCATCACGGGCCACTCGCGGCGACACCGCCCCTCTGCTTCCGACCGGCGTGCCCGCTCGAGCAGCGGATGGCTGAGCACCGCGCAGACGACCGTGGCGGCCGAGGCCGCCTCCTCGTCCGGCCGTCCGCAGATACGGGCCTTGAGCGCCGCAAGGGCCTCGACCTCTGCGGGAGTAGCCGCGAGCGGCACGTCCGCAAGCACCTCGTGCACGAGCGTGCCGAACTCGCGCCCGCGCGGGCGGTCGGCCGCGCGCACCAGCACGGTCTCGAGGGCGACGGCATCGGCCCCCGGCGCGTCGGCCATGAGGGCGGCCGCGGCCGTGGCGGTAGCCACACGCAACGACGGCTCCTGCCCGCGGCGCTGGCTCGCGTCGAGCCGCGCAGCCCAGGCCGCCTCCTCCCGCGCACCCTCCGCCACCCGTTCAGGAGGCGCATGACGATCCACCAGGGCGAGCTGCCGCGCGCCGAACGTCACGGTGGCATCCAGATGCAGTTGCTGCGGGTCCCACCAGACCACGTCGTAGGGCGCCGCCGGACTCCCCATGGCGTATGCGCCCGGGCGCACCGTCGATGTCGAGGGCAGGTCGCCGTCGGGACGGTCGAGCACGGTGTCGCGTCCGAACGACGGGCAGCCCACCGCGATGGCGGGCGCACTGCGTCGCTCGAGCGGCGGGTAGAGCACGTCGTTCAGCACGTCGACCCAGCGCTCGCCGTGATGCTCCGACGGATAGGGCTCATCGCCGACCGCGGGCACGACGAGCAGGTCGCGCGCACGAGTCGCGGCCACGTAGGCCAGCCGATGCGCCTCGGCCCGGTCGCGTGCGAGTTCGCGCGGGCCCTGTTCGAGCAATTCGACGGGCGTACAGCCGGCGAGCCACTGCGCGCAGAGACCGCGGCCGGGGTCGAGGTGCCGGCCCGCCGCGCGGCCCGTCAGCCCGCAGGTGATGTCGGCCAGGATGACGACAGGGAACTCCAGGCCCTTGGCCTTGTGCACGGTCATCAGCCGGACGCCGTCGCTGCCCTCCTCGAGCAGCGGCGCCTCGGCAACCTCGGACAGGCCCTGGTCGAGCAGCTGCGAGACGAACCCGCGGAACGACAAGCCGCCACTCGACTCGTACTGACGGGCCATCTCGGTGATGTGCAGCACGTTGGCCAGCGCCTGCTCGCCGCCGGGGCGCAGGGCGAGCGCGGCGTGCGCCCGCGTGGCCGCGAGCAGCGCCTGCACCGTCTCATGGACCGGCACCCGGTTGCGACCGGCATGCAGGCGGCGCACGAGCGCGAGCGCATCCACGACGTCGCGAAATTCTGCGGGCACGTCGTCCACGTCCGGCAACCGATAGGGATCGAGCCGCCGCGACGGCACCGTCTCGCGGTACGCCAGCAGCACGTGGTCAGGAATGGCAAAGAGCAGCCCGCGCAGCATCGCATAGACCGACAGCTCGTCGTCCGGCCATTCGATGGCCGACAGCGCGACGCGCATGGCCTCCACCTCTTCGCGCGCGTGGAACGAGCGTCCGCCCACGAGCAGGTGCGGCACCTGCCGGGCCTCGAGCGCCTCGAGGTAGGGCCGCGTGATGTCACTGCCCCAGGAGACGAAGCGCCGAAACAACAAGGCCACGTGGCGCGCCTGGATCGGCACCCGTCGTTCGACCCCGTCGGTCCCCGTCTCGCCCACCGTCCAGCCGCTCTCCTGCACCAGCCACGCCACGAAGGCGCCCACCGCGTCGGGGAGACTGGCCTCGATGGCCTTGCCGCTGACGTTGCGGGCGCCATACGGCCGCGGCACTGGCAGGGCCACGAGCGACGGCTGCCCCTCCGCTTCCGGCCGTACGGGCTCGAGGGCGACATAGGCAGCCTGCGCATCGTCCTCGCTGCCCGTCATGACGGGCGCAAACGCGGCATTCACCGCGTGTTGCAGCGACGGCACCAGACGGAAGCACGCGCGCAGCCGGCACAGGCGCGTCGACGGCTGTGCCAGCAACTGCCGCTGGACGGCCCAGTACGTCGCCACGTCTGCCCGCCTGAATCGATAGATCGCCTGCTTCGGGTCGCCGACGATGAACATCTTCCCGGGCACCGGCCGCACCTGCCGCCAGTCGGCCACATCGGGATCGTCGGCTGCCAGCAACAGGAGGATCTCGGCCTGCATCGGGTCGGGGTCCTGGAACTCGTCAACTAAAATCCGCCCGAACCGCGGCGGGAACGACGCGCGCACCGCGCCATCGCGCACCAGCAGGTCTCGCGTGCGCACCAGCAGGTCGACGAAGTCGAGAGCGCCTCGTGAGCGCTTGAGGACCTCGTACCCCGCCAGACACGGCTGCAGTTC
>JAEZDP010000294.1 GCA_023418055.1 Acidobacteriota bacterium | reverse complement strand
GCGGGTCACGTTCCCGCTGGACGAGGAGATGGGCTGGGCGCATCACGTCCCGCTCTCGGTCCACGCACGGCACTCGGTCGACGAGATCCTGACGGCGTTCGGCATGCTGGACATTGCGGGGAGCGTGTACAAGCAGAAGGGCGTGTTCCGCGACGATCGCAGCAACAGCGACTTCTTCTTGGTCACGCTCGAGAAGTCCGAGCGCGACTACTCGCCGTCGACGCTGTACAAGGACTATGCGATCTCGCCTGAGCTCTTTCACTGGGAATCTCAGGTGGGCACGTCGCAGCAGTCGGCGACGGGGCAGCGTTACATCCGTCACCGCGAGCGCGGCGGGCATATCCTGCTGTTCGTGCGCGAGCGACGCGAGCAGGATGGGCGGACGATGCCGTACACGTTCCTGGGGCCGGCGGACTATGTGTCGCACAAAGGCGACCGCCCGATCGCGTTCGTGTGGAGGCTGCGGCGGCCCATGCCGGCTGGGTTGTTCAGGGATGCCAAGGTCGTGGCTGGATAAGGTCGGCGACTGGGACGTGAGGTTCAAGTCTCAGCACCGAGACGTTTGACGGAACGCCCGATTGTCATACAAAATGTATGACAACATGAGTTCTTCCGTCTCCGTGCGCGAGCTGCAGCAGAACCTCAAGTCGGTCCTGGAACGGGTCGAACGGGGGGAGACTGTCGAAGTGACGAAGCATCGCCGCCTCGTCGCAAGACTGCTGCCTCCAGAACCGACCGAACAGCCGAGCCCGTGGCCCGATCTGGACGCACGGACACGCGAGATCTTCGGCCGACGGCGAGTCTCCATGCCAGGCTCCGCTGCTGTCATCGACGGTCGGGGCGACAGGTGAAGACCTACGTCGATTCGAGCGCACTCATCCCGATCTACGTGCCAGAGGCATTCTCTGCAGCGGCTCGCGCCGCTGTGCGTGCGGCCGGACAGGTGCCCTTCACGGCGCTTCACGAGCTCGAGGTGACCAACGCCTTCGAGCTGCTGGTCGGCCGAGGGGTGATGACGCCCGATGAGGGCCGAGCTGTCCACGCACAGGTAAGGGCCGACGTTCAGGAACAGCGCCTGCGCAGGCTCGTGCTGGATTACGACCGCGTGTTCGCGGACGCAGAGCTGCTGTCACGGACGTACACGGCACAGCATCTGGCGCGCAGCCTCGACCTCTTGCATGTGGCTGCGGCACGCGCAACGGCGTGTGCCACCTTCGTCTCGGCCGATGCTCGCCAACTCGCGGTGGCTGAGGCGTCGGGGCTGACAATCGTCGACATCCGGCGGCGACGCCGTCCGCAGGGGTAGAGCAGCGGCGGCCCGCCGCCAACCGGCCCGCCACGTGTGCCTTCCGCCGCAGATCTCACGCGCATCTCACCCAACCCTCAATTCCCGCTGACCACTTCCGGCGGCACTGCCCGTATCGTCCTCGAGACACCGGCGCGGCGCCGGCAGCCCGTCCGGGTCCGGCGGCCGCATCCGCCACTCGAACGAACGCTGACATGCCCGCACCCGCACCCGACACCCACTCGTCCACGGCCCTGCAAATCTCCGGAGTCTCGAAACGCTACCCGAGCGGCGTCCAGGCCCTCCACGACGTCACGCTCACCATCCCGCGCGGGATGTACGGCCTGCTCGGCCCGAACGGCGCCGGCAAGTCGACGCTCATGCGCATCCTGGCGACGCTGCAGGAACCCGACCGCGGCACCGTCAGCCTGGGCGAGCTCGACGTGCTCCGCAACCCGGGCGAGGTGCGACGCAGGCTCGGATACCTCCCCCAGGAGTTCGGCGTGTACCCGAGGGTCAGCGCCGAGCACCTGCTCACGCACTTCGCCGTGCTGAAAGGCTACGACGAGCGCCGCGGCCGCAATCGCGCCGTGGAGACGCTGCTCCGGCAGGTGAACCTGTGGGACGTGCGCCGGCAGAAGCTCGGCGGCTACTCGGGCGGCATGCGCCAGCGCTTCGGCGTCGCCGTCGCCCTCCTCGCCCACCCCGACCTGATCATCGTCGACGAGCCGCCCGCCGGCCTCGCCCCGGCCGAACGCGTGCGGTTCCTCAACCTGCTCGCCGAGCTCGGCGAGCGCGCCATCGTCCTGCTCTCGACCCACATCGTCGACGACGTGAGCGAGCTGTGCACGCGGATGGCCATCATCGACCGCGGCGAGATTCTGCTCGAAGGCGAGCCGGCCGCCGCCATCGCCGGGCTCGAGGGACGCATCTGGCGCGGTGTCGTGCCGAGAAGTGAGCTGGCCGCACTGGAACGCTCCCACGCTGTCGTCTCGACGAAGCTGTTCGCCGGCCAGACCGTCGCACGGGTCTACGGCGAGACGTGTCCGGCTGCAGGGTTCGAGCCGGCGCCTGCGTCGCTCGAGGACGTGTACTTCACCACGATGGCCGGGCACACCGGCACGCGCGCCGCCGGGACACCTCGGGCATGAGACGGGCCTTCGAGATCTTCCGCTTCGAGATCGGCTACCAGGTGCGGCAGGCCTCCACCTGGCTTTCCGTCCTCGCGCTGGTCGCCTACGCGTTCCTGTTCACGCGGGACGGCAGCCTGTCTGCCGCGACGTACGAAGACACGATCCTCAACGCGCCGTTCACGGTCGCCGGCGCCATGGTGTTCAGCAGCCTGCTCTGGCTGCTGCTGTCGGCGCCCGTGGCCGGCGAGGCGGCTGCTCGCGATGTGTCAACCGGCATGTCGCCGCTCGTCTACACCGCACCCGTGCGTAAGCGTGAGCTTCTGGCGGGACGCTTCCTGGCGGCACTGGCGCTGAACGCCGCGATCATGCTGGGCGCCGTCGTCGGCCAACTGCTCGCCGTCTACCTGCCCGGCGTTCATCCCGACGCCATCGGTCCGTTCCGCCCCGAGGCGTATCTCAGCGCGTACATAGCCATCGCGCTGACGAACGTGTGCATCGGCACCGCGCTGCAGTTCTCCTGCGCCGCACTCAGCGGCCGTCCGATGGCCGCCTACCTCGCCAGCGTCGTGCTCTTCGTCATGGCGTTCGGGCTGGGCGCCTTCCTGTGGACGCAGGGCCGTCCGGAACTGGCCAAGCTCGTCGATCCCGTGGGGATCATGACCCTGACGAGCGAGATGATGACGCTCTGGACCCCCATCGAAAGGCAGACGCGGCTCGTACGCCTCGAGGGCACGCTGCTGTGGAACCGTGTGCTGTGGATGGGCATCGCCGTCGCGGTCGCCGGCCTGACGTACACGCGCGTGAAGCTTGGGCATCCGGTCTCGAACGATCGGCGTGGGCGCCTGCGATGGCGCGCGCGCCGTGAAGGTGCACGCCCCGCCTCGACAGGTCGTCACGACAGCGGCACGGCAACGTTGACGCCACTGCCTGCCGCGGCTTCTGCGCACGGGCCATCCGTGCGCCTGCGCCAGCTGTGGGCGATTGCCTGGACGTCGTGCACGGCGGTCGCGAAGAGCTGGGCCGGCCTCGGGCTGCTCGTCGTCGTGCCCCTGTTGACCGTGCCGGTGCTCCTCGACCAGTTGGTCTCCGATGGCGTGCGGATGACCCCGGCGACCGTGCTGGTGCTCGGCGAGCTGACGGGCTCGCTCACCAACGAGCTGAGCCGCTGGACGGTCGTCCCGCTGCTCATCGTCCTCTTTGCGGGAGACCTCGTCTGGCGCGAGCGCGACGCGCGTCTCGACGGCGTGACCGGGGCCCTGCCGGTGCCGACGGTCGTGCAGGTGTGCGGCAGGCTGCTCGGCCTGGCGCTCGTGCTGGCGATGTTCATGGCCGCACTGATGGCAGCCGGCCTGACCGCGCAGGCCGTGCTCGGCTACCAGGGCTTCGACCTGGGTCTGTATCTCGTCGTGCTGTTCGGGCTGCAGTTGCCCGAGTACCTGCTGTTTGCGGTGCTCGCACTCGCCGTGCACGTGCTCGTCAGCCACCGCTACGTCGCGCATGTCGCGGCGAGCCTCGTCTTCGCCTGCATCGCGCTGGCGCCGATGTTCGGCGTCGAACACGACCTGCTCGTCTACGGGGCGAGTCCGAGGTGGTCGTACACCGAGATGCGCGGCTTCGGCCCCACACTCGCGCCCTGGCTCTGGCTCACGAGCTACTGGGCGGCCTGGGCCGGTCTGCTCGTCATCCTCGCCACCGCGTTCTGGGTGCGTGGCAGCGACGGCGACATGCGTGCGCGGTGGCGTCGCGCTCGCGCGCGGTGCA
>JAEZDP010000213.1 GCA_023418055.1 Acidobacteriota bacterium | reverse complement strand
CTGCGGGGCCGTGGGGCGAATCGCTCATGGGGGCCCTCGACCAGCGTGGCATCCGGTCTCGTGGGGGTCGCGCCTGCAGGACCAGGTCGCCTGAAGCACCCACATCCCAGCTGGTACTGGGACGCTCCCCGACGGGGCGCATTGCGCCGTGGGATCCTCTATGTCGTCCCTGACGACCCTCGAGAAAGCGGGCGCCTCTAGAGAGCGCGCTGGCGCTCCGCCTCTTCGACGGGGCGCACGACGTCACGCGGCTCATGTGATCAATACCGCCCACGGGCCGCAAGGACGACCGAACTGCGTACGAGTCGATGGCACTCTCGCCACGTCGTCAGCCATCGGCCGAATGGTGTACTGCTGCACGGCTGGCTCGCCCATGGCTTGAGAGACCATTCGCGCGCGGCATCGGCTTCAACCCAGATCAGCATCCGCGCCGTTGTGCCGAGGCGAGCCTTCGCGCGGTCGAGCGCGGCGCCAGGTACGTCGAGCATGGCCAGGCAATCGCGGCCTCGCGCGGCTAGTTCATCAACGAGATGCGAGCCCCGGGTACCGATCGACGCCGATCAGGCGCGGTTGGACTACCCTCGCATCATCATCGCGGCCACGCGAAGAATCAGTGCGAAGGGCGCCGCCAGCAGCAGGATCACGGCGGGCACGGCGAGCACGATGAGCAGCAACAGGAACGCATCGTCCAGTCGCTCCAGCGCCCAATGCTGGCGCCACGGTGCTACCGGAGAGACCGCGTGGACAGCAGGTCTGGCCGCCGTGTCGGGAGCAGGCGCGGCAACGGCAACAGAAGCGCGGGCGGCGTGACCAGTCCTCGGGGTCCGCCCCGGGAAGTGTGGGACGCCCACGTTGGCAGGGAATGGCACCGTGGGCGGGTCTTGCATGCCACCACGGTATCGCGGGAGTGCCCCACGCATCTGTGCATAACTGCACCCTGGGGCATGTGGTGTCTCGCCGCGCGGGGCCGTCTCGGTTCCTGTCGCTGCAGCCTCGTGGAGCGCGTCCGGCTGCAGCGAGGGCATCGCCCCAGTCGCCAAGACTCATCACCCAGACCGAACGACGCTCGACGGGTGTGCTGAAGAGGGCATCGCGTCTTGCCACCACGCGTCAGACTCAGGACCATGTCACACATGAAGGATGCCGGCGCACCCCCGAACGAGTCAGCGGAATTGTCGAACTTGCAAGAAGGGGACGTGCTCGTCGCGCATCCGAGCGCCGTGCGCGAGCACGACATCAGCATCGTTCCGGAGAAACCGCACACGACCGTCGCCACGCACCAAGAGGCGGTCGTGCAGGCCACGGCGAAGGCGCAGGAGCTGGCTGTCGATGCGTGGTTGACCGAGGACCGGATCCACGTGATCAAGCTGGCGACCCATCGGCCAGACGATGTCTAGCCAGCGCTTGCCAAGCGCGGCGGCCACCCACTCGCCGCCTCACCATTTCGGTCGGTGCTGACCCTGCTGGCTCTACGCAGAGAATGCTGGGATAGCTCGGCACGACGCCGCGCAATGGCAGCACGGGCGCTGCACAGCCGGCCTTCCTGCGCCGTTGCACGGCTCGAGCGGGGGAGGCTCCAGCCTGTGTCGGAGGGTCTATGTCCATCAATGGTGCGCTTGGTGTCATTGTCCTGTTGTTCCTTCTGTTCTGCGTCGTGTACGTGGTCAAGCAACGGTCGCGTGACGAAGCACACTCGCAGGATCCAGCGTGACGGCTGGGCGAGCATGACGAACTCAGCGCCGAGATGCACCGCCTCGAAGGGGAGAATCACGTGTTACGGGGAACCATGGAAAAGCGCGACCGAGCCGCGACTGCGCACTCGTGGGGCAGCGATCTGCAATTCAGGACATCCTTTCCGCTCGGACCGCGGCACCAGTCGCCGGGGGCCATATGTTGCATGAGTTCATTCTCGTCAACCGTGCGGAACTCATCATGCGGTGCCGCGCGAAGGTCGGGGACCGCTCGATGCCGTCCCGCAGTGATCCGGAGGTCGACAACGGCGTGCCGCTCTTCCTCGATCAACTGGCCACCACCTTGCGCCTGCGCCTGAGCTCGAGTGCCGAGATCGGTCGGACCGCGGCACAGCATGGACACGATCTCCTGCTCCAGGGATTCAGCGTTTCACAGGTCGTCCACGCGTACGGCGACGTGTGTCAGGCCATTACCGAACTCGCGGTGGAGACCGACGCGCCTATCAGCACCGACGACTTCCGCGTGCTGAACCGCTGCCTGGACGACGCGATTGCGGGTGCCGTGACCGAGTATGGGCGCGAACGCAACCAGTCCACACTCGACAGTGAGACGGGCCGCGCCAGCGAGCGGCTCGGGTACTTCGCGCATGAACTCAGGAACCTGATCAACACGTCGATCGTGGCGTTCGAGGTGCTCAAGACCGGGAACGTCGGAGTCGCAGGGAGCACGGGCGCGGTGCTGCAACGCAGCCTCACCGGCCTTCGCGCGCTCGTCGGCCGGTCGCTCGCCGAAATCCGCCTGACACAGGCGGTTCAGCACCTCGAGCAGCTCGTCGTGACCGAGTTCATCGGCGACCTAGCGCCGGCCGCGAGTCTGGAGGCCAACGCGCGCGGCCTCACATTGACCGTGCTGCCTATCGAGCCCGATGTGGTCATCGAGGCCGACCGCCAGGTGCTCGCTGCAGTCGTTGGCAACCTGCTCCAGAACGCGTTCAAGTTCACCCGGCCTCGAACCACAGTGACGCTCCGGGTGTCGGCACGCGCAGAGCGCGTGCTGATCGAGATCGAAGACGAGTGTCACGGTTTGCCAGACGGCCACGCCGAGGAGCTGTTTCGCCCGTTCGCACAGCGCAGTGCCGATCGGACCGGCATGGGCTTGGGCTTGGCATTCAGCCGCTGGGGTGTCGAAGCCAACAAAGGCCGCATCTCGGCGCGCAACCTGGCCCGAACGGGATGTGTCTTCACCGTTGACTTGCCACGAGTCGCGGTGCCCGCCGCCGTCCCGTAGTTCCCGGCGCCACGCTCGATTGCCGGGGCCCACAGCCACGTCCAGAACGCCACCGACGCAAGCAGGGCCACCTGCGAGACACCAGCGGCGCCGGCATAGAGCATCGTTTCGAGCACGAGGTTGGTGAACAGTTCGAGCACCAGAAACAGCCCGATCACCGATAGCGGACCGGTCCAGCCCTCGAGCGCGGCGAGGCTGATCAGGATCGGCGCGCCGGCGCCGACCACCGGACCGACGTCCGGAATGAACCGCAGCGTCGCGCCGAGCGTCGCCCAGACCAGGGCGTAGGGAACGGCCAGCATGTACAGTCCCAGCCCGGCCACGATGCCATACACCGGATTGACGAGCGACTGCATCAGCAGCTGGCGACTGACACGCGTCCCCGCCTCCTCGAACGCCTTTGTGGTCACGGTGAGGCGACCGTGCCCGAACAGGCCGATCAGCCGGTCGCGAAGGTCCCGTCGCTCGAGCAGCATGAAGACCACCATCGCGACCACGAGGCCGGCTGTTCCCAGCGGACCGACGACCGGGCCGAGCCATGCGAAGGTCGAATAGCCTGCGAGCTGCTCAGGGGCAAACACGACCGCCCGCGAGGTCGTCTCTGGCAGCATGTCCGACTTCCCGAGATCGCTCCTGATGCCCTCGATGGTCTCCTGCAACTTCTGCACGGACCCGCCCCGTCCGGCGACGCGCACGTCGGCAATCTTGGCCAGGATGTTGACCCGGTAGCGGGGAAGGTCCTCGGCCAGATGGTCTAGAGTTGACGCGACAACCCCCACCCGGCGACACCAAGGATCGAGAAGAGCAGCGTGACGGCCAGCAGCACGGCAGGGACGCGGCCCACCCACCGCTCGAGCCAGCTCACCGGCGGGGTGAGCACAAACGTCAACAGAATCGCCAGTGCGATCGGTACCAGGACGGCCTGCGCCCAGTACAGCACCGCGATCACCAGTACGCAGCCGGCGAACGTGAGCCACGGCGTCGAGCGGTGCGGCGCATCACCCATGGCAGACCACGGGAAGACTCTACGCCCTCGGGCCAGATTGGCGACGTCCCCAATCGAACAGCCGCAGCACGCTCGAAGGCGACCTCGCCGCCGTGGGCTTCTGCGCGGCGTGGGAGGTCACGGCCTTTGGCCGCTTCCATCGACATCCGAGGCCTCGGGCAGAGGCGCTGTGATGCGGATCTGGGTCTCACGGCTGCACGAGACCGCGGCGTTCACTGCGTCCATCAGCGTCATCGGCGTAAACGGCTTGAGAAGCGTCAGGATCTGCTTGCCTGGATGCCGAAAGGCTCGCGGAACCTCCTGCGCCTGGCTGGCGGCTATCACGAGCCTACTGCGGCCGAAGATGCTCTCACTGCAGCCAGCAAGCGCCCGGATCCACGGATGTGCAGGCGTCCCAGCGGACAGGTCCCAGAGCACGACATCGAACGGCCCTTTCAATGAGAGCTGATCGGCGAGCGATTCCGGGCAGCGACCAGAGCAGTCGATTGGATACACGTCGCATCCGAGCGCTCGCAACGTGGCTGTGAGCAGGAGGTGATGGTCGGGCAGCAGGTCGAGCACCGCCACTGTGGGGACGTGACGCGGCTCGACCACGGCGGTCCGGGTCGTCACCGCTCGGGCCCCATCGTGTCGGCGTCGGGGTCGGGGGCGGCATTCTCCTCCAGCCACGCCAGGAGCTCACGGGTGCTCGCCCGCGCCAAGCCCACCGACGTGTCGGCCGCGCCATAGTAGAGCGACAGCGTGTCACCGTCGTCCCCGACCGTGACCCCACAGGGGAAGACCACGTGGGGCACGTCGCCCTGCTGCTCGTAGGACGCCTCCGGGCCAAGCACCCAGGGATCACTGCGAAGCAGCGGGACCTCCGGGCGCTCGAGGTCGAGCAGTGCCAGGCCGAGGCGATAGATCGAGCCGGAGGCGGTGCGCCGCACGCCGTGATAGATCATCAGCCAGCCGCGGGGCGTCTCAATCAGAGGCGGCGAGAGGCCGATCTTGTTGGCATCCCACCAGCCGCCGCGTCGCGCCTTGAGCACCAGGCGATGGCCACCCCAGTTGCGCAGGTCGGGCGAGTACGACATCCAGATGTGTGCCCCAGAGTCGGCGACCGGCCGGTGCAGCAGTGCGAAATGGCCGTCGATGCGTCGAGGCAACAGGGCCGCGTCCTTGTCGTCGGGCTGCATCACTACGCCCAGGCGCTCGAAGTGGCGGAAGTCTTCAGTCAGCGCCAGCGCCACGCCCGGGCCGCCGCGGCCGAACGCGGTGTAGGCGATCACATGACGGGAGAGCTCGGGCACATAGGTGATGCGCGGGTCCTCGATGCCCCAGAGCTCTTCTGGATACCGCTCCGGGTCGGACGGAAAGGTCGGTTCAGGATCGATCGCCCACTCGTCAATGCCGTTCGCGGAGCGGGCGACGCACAGGTGCGACAGCCCGCGGCGATCCTCGACGCGGCAGAGCAAGAGGGTCGAGCCATCCTGCAGGCGCGTCGCCCCCGGGTTGAAGACGGAATGCACCGGGTAGGGCCAGTCGGCCGCAGAGAGGATCGGGTTGGCGTGGTGGCGATGGAAGACCACGGGGAAGCGGGACGAAGTAGTCACGAGATGGTTGCCTGCAGAGGGCGGCTGAGAACGGACGGATGGAGGGCCCGCATGTCGGTGAGCGCGAGCAGGAACGCGAGCGTCGACTCGGCGCCTTCGTTCTCGTTGACACGATCGCGGTGCAGGCCGTCGCGGCAGCCGCCAGTGGCCGCGTCGTACAACGGCTGCTGCAGGTGGTTTCGGCCCAGCAGCCAGTCGAACGCGAGACTAGCCCGGTCGAGCCACGCGGTGTCCCCGGTGACGCGTGCCGCATCGAGGCACGCCGCGATCGTGGTGGCCGCCTCGATGGGTTGCTGGTCGAACTGCGCCTGCGCGCCGCCGCGGACCGCGAAGCCATTGGTGCCGATCGGCGCGAATCGCCCGTCCGCCGTCTGCAGGTCGATCGCCCACGCGAGCGCCCCGAGGCCCGTGGCGACGACGTCGTCACGCTTCATCGAAGCGCCCGACGCGATGAGCGCGTGTGGCAGCTGAGCGTTCGCATAGGTCAGCTGGTCCTCGAACCAGGGCCAGTCGGACCTGCTCGCGTGCTGATGCAGCGCCGCCAGGCGATCGACGAGGCGGCCACGCACCTCCTGCACTCGGGATTCGCCACCGAATGCCCTGAGGTACTCGTCGATGCCGAGCAGTGTCGTGGCCCACGCGCGAGGGCTGGTGAAGGCGTCCGCAGCCGGCAGTGCCGCGTGAAACAGCCGGAGGGCCAGGTGGATGCTGCCCGGGTCGGCGGCGCGGCCAATCACCGTGCCGAGCGCCTGGATGCCGTGACCGTGACAATCCTCCGAGCCGACCGACTCGAGCCACGTCCGCTGGTAGGAGAGAAAATTGCGGAAGCGTCCCTGCAACTCGTCGAAGGCCGCGTAGGTGAACGCGAGGTACCGCGCGGCGAGCCTTCGCACCGCGGGGAGGTCGCCCGTGCCGGCATCCTCCAGTCGCGCCATCAATTGCAGGCCGCGGGCGTTGTCGTCGAGGCAGTAGCCTTCGCCGTAGCGCGGCACGCAGAAGCTGGCATGTTGAAGGAGCCCGGTGTCGTCGCTGAGTGCCTGCAGGTGCCGGAGATCCACCTCCGGCAGGCTCGCCAGCCGCGTGAACGCGGTGCGCGCGGCGCGCAGTTCGCCAGCGACGCTGCCGTGTGTGCGGACGCTGTCCTCAAAGCACTCGACGTACTGCCGCCCCACCGCCGGCCAGAGCATCGTACGGCCGTGCAGCGCCGCGCGCTGGCGAAGGGCCTCGCGCTTCGCCTCGTCGCCCAGCAGGTCGATGACGGTGGAGGCAATCGCCTCGGCGTCGCGCGGTGGCACGATGAGGCCGCGGTCACCGCCCAGCAGCTCGCGGGCATACACATACGGCGTCGAAATCACCGCGCGGCCCGACCCCACCGCATAGGCAAGCGTGCCCGACGTGCTCTGCTCCGGGTTCAGGTACGGTGTGATGTAGATGTCGGTCGCGCCCAGGTACTCGTTGAGCTCCTCCTGGCTGACGAACCGATCGTCGAAAATGACGTGGTCCTCGACGCCGAGTTCACGCGCCAGCGTCTGGATCATGATTCGGTACGCCTCGCCGTGCTGGTCCCGCACGTGCGGGTGGGTGGCCCCGAGCACGATGTACAGCGCCTCCGGGTGGGCGGCGACGATGTCTGGCAGCGCGCGAATGACAAACTCGATTCCCTTGTCGGGCGACAGCAGCCCGAAGGTCAGCAGCACGGCGCGTCCGCTGACGCCGAGGCGCTGCTTGCTCACGAGGGTCTCAGGCACCAGGGGGATGCCGTGGGGAATCACCACGATGCGATCGGAGGCCACTCCGTAGACGTCGTGGAGCACGCCACGGCCGTGCTTGCTCATCACGACGAGCCGCCGCGAGAGGGTCGACAGTTCGTCGATCACTCGGCGCTGAGCCGGACTCGGCGCGCTCAGGATCGTGTGCAGCGTCGTGACCACCGGCATGCGCAGTGCCCGCAGCAACAGCAACAGGTGGCTGCCGGCCTTTCCGCCGAAGATGCCGAACTCGTGCTGGAGGCAGACCAGTTCGGCGCCGTTGGCGTTCAGGAAGTCGGCACATCGCACGTATGAGGCCGGGTCGGTTTCGGTGATCTCGAAGC
>JAEZDP010000177.1 GCA_023418055.1 Acidobacteriota bacterium | reverse complement strand
CGCCTGGCAGGTCTGACCCCGCCGCCATCACGCCGCAGGTCTGACCCCAGGTCACAGGTAGCTCAGAATCCCCCGCATCGCCGTCGCAAACACGCTGGCAAGGGCACTCACGAGCGGCGACACGTCGCCACTCGCGACAGCGTCGGCCACCGTCACGGGATCGGTCAGCAGCAGCCAGAGCGTCGCGACGGCCAGCGTCGCCGCCACCGCCGCGATGACTCCGGCGAGGCTCAACCCGGCCCTCACCAGACTCATGGTGCTTCCCCCTCCAGGGAAACAAGGACGAACGCCGCCACGCGCCGGTTCGCCAGCCCCCATCATCCCACGTGCCGGGCCGGCCGTCACAACGCCACGGGAACGGGGGGTCAGCCCGGACCGGCGGCACCAGGCGGCGGCTCCTCGCGCACGCCCATGCCCGCCTCGTCCAGCCCCTGCCGGGCGCTCACCGGGTCGCCCACCACCACCGCGCGCATCGCCTGACGGTCGAGCCAGGTCCGTGCCAGCCGCGTCACATCGGCGGCCGTCACCGCCTCGACACGGTCCACGAAACGGTCGAACGTGTCGGCGGGCAGATCGAAGAGCGCCAGTTGCGCGGCGGACCGCGCCACCTGTTCGGCCGTCTCGAACCCTCGGGCGTATCCCCGCGTGAGCGCGCCCTGCGCACTCCGCAACTCGGCCTCGGTCACGGCACGCTGTCCGCCGAGGTCCTCCAGTTCGGTCAGGATGTCCACCACCGACGCCGCCGTGGCATCCGATTGCACGCTGCACTGCACGACGAACGGCCCGGGCCGCCTGTAGAACTGAAAGCTGCTGCGGGCCCCGTAGGTCACGCCTTTCTCTTCGCGCAGCTTCGAGTTGATGCGGCTGACGAACGCGCCCCCGAGCAGCGTGTTGGTGACCACGAGCGCGTGATAGTCGGGCGTGTCGCGCGCAGCGCCCACCCGCGCCACCCGCACCTCCGATTGCGCCGACCCCTGGCGCGGCACGAACACCATCCGAGGTCCGGCAGCCGGCAACTCGCCCTCCGGCTCCGTCACCGTGCTGCGTGCGGCCGGGGTCAGCTCGGCCCGGACGAGCCGTTCGCACTCGGCGTGCGTGATGTCGCCGACGGCCACGAGCGTCACCGGCGTCCGCCGGTACAACTCGTGCCGCGCGCGCACCAGGTCCACGTCGAAACCGGGCAGGCTCTCTTCGGTGCCGATGGTCGGCCGGCCATACGGATGTGCGCCGTACAGGTGCCGCATCGTCACGAGGTCGGCCAGCGCCGACGCCGAGTACCGCAACTGCCGCACGCGGTTCAAGCGCAGGCTGCGCACACGCTCGAAGTCCGAGTCCTCCAGACGCGGATGTTCAGCCATCCCCACGAGCAGCCCCACGGCGCGGGCGCGATGCGCGGACAACGCGGTGAGCGACAGCACGGTGGCGTCGTGGCCAATGTCCGTGTCCAGTTGGCCGCCCACGCGGGCAAGCGCATCGTGCAGCCGTGGCATGGTGAGGTCCACCGTGCCCTCGTCGAGCATGTCGGCGGTCAGCGACGCCAGCCCGCACGCCGACGCGGCATCGACCGCGCTGCCGGCGTGCCACAGCCACAGCAGGTGGACCAGCGGCAGGTCGTTCCGCTCCACCGTCCACAGGTTGAAGCCCGGCGCCAGCGTGCTGCGGGTGATGTCGGGGAACCGGAGGCCACGCGTCTCGGTCGGCTCTGGCAGCCGCTGCCGATCCACGGTCATGCCACCACCGCCGGCGTGGCGTCCGAGAGCGCCAGCTGCCGCTGCCCCATCGGCACGACGCCCAGGGCCACCGAGGGTCGCCGCAGCCACTGCACGGCCGCGCGCCGCAGGTCGTCGGCGGAGGCCTCGACGTATCTCGCGCGGTCGTGCGCCAGGTACCCGGGGTCGCCCCGGTAGGTGTTGTAGGCGTTGAGCTGGTCGGACTTGCCCGAAAACCCGCCGACGGTCTGGAGCCGGTACACGAAATGCGCCTCGGTCTGGACGCGCGACCGGCTCAGCTCGTCCTCGTCCACGCCCCCCTCGCACAGGGCCGCCATCTCGTCGAGCACCGCCGCCTGCAGCGTGTCCAGCGTCACGCCTGGCGCTGCCGTGGCGACCACCTGGAACATGCTCGTCAACTCTCGCGACGCCTGCACCGCCGTCACCTCGGTGGCCAACCGGCGCTCCACCACCATCCGCCTGTACAACCGCGACGTCTTGCCGCCGCCGAGGATGTCCGCGGCGAGGTCGAGCGCCGCGTCGTCGTGGGCAAACAGGGCGGGCGAATGCCACGCCAGATACAGCCGCGGCAGTTCCACGCGGTCTTCGAGGCTCAGCCGCCGGTTCTCTGTCAGCGAGGGCTCGGCCGCGACGACACGATCCACCGGAGGGCCTGCCGGAATGTCGCCGAAGTACCGTTCCGCCAGGGCCATCGCCTCGGACGTGTCGATGTCGCCCGCCAGCACGAGCGAGGCGTTGCCGGGATGGTAGTAGGTCCGGAAGAACGCGTGCACGTCGTCGAGGCTCGCCGCGTGCAGGTCCGCCGGATAGCCGATGGTGGGCCAGCTGTAGGGATGCGCGGCGTCGTACAGCGCGTCGGCCACCGCGATGCTCGCCATCCCGTACGGCCGGTTCTCGTAGTTCTGGCGACGTTCGTTCAGCACGACGTCGCGCTGCGTCTCGAACTTGGCCGTCGTCAATGCGGGCAGCAGGTGCCCCATGCGGTCCGACTCGAGCCACAAGGCGAGTTCGAGCGCGCCCACGGGCACGACTTCCCAGTAGTTGGTGCGATCCGCGCTCGTCGACCCGTTCAGCGACGCGCCCGCGCGCTGCAGCGGCGCGAAGAACCCGCTGTCGTGATGCGCCGACCCTTCGAACATCAGGTGCTCGAACAGGTGCGCGAACCCGGTGCGCCCGCGCACCTCGTTCTTCGAGCCGACGTGGTACCAGAGGTTGACGGCCACGAGCGGCAGCCCGTGGTCCTCGTGGACGATGACGTCGAGCCCGTTGGGCAGGGTCTGCCGGGTGTAGGGGATGAGCATGCCGTCACGAGACCGGCGTGAGCGGAATGGTGCGGAAGGAGCTGATCGACACCTGTGCGGCAATCTGCTCGGCGACGGCCACGAGGGCCCGGGCCGCTGGGGCTGCGGGATCGCTCATGACGATGGGAAGACCCATGTCGCCACCCGTCCGCACCGGTTCGGCCACCGGAACCGCGCCCAGGAACGGGATGGAGAGATCCTCGGCGAGCCGCGCGCCGCCGCCCCTGCCGAACAGGTCGCTCTCGCGCCCGCATCCCTGGCACGTGTGGTAGCTCATGTTCTCGACCAGGCCGAGCACCGGCACCGACAGCTTCAGGTACATCTGCACTGCACGCCGAGAATCGGCCACGGACACGGTCTGCGGCGTGGTCACGACCACCGCGCCCGTCACACTCACCTGCTGGCTCAAGCTGAGGGCGACGTCGCCGGTCCCGGGCGGCATGTCGATCACCAGGTAATCGAGGTCGTTCCAGGCGACATCGTGCAGGAACTGACGCATGACGCCGTGAAGCATGGGACCCCGCCAGATCACCGCGTCGGCATCACCTGTCAGGAACCCCATCGACACGCACTGCACGCCGAACTTCTCGACGGGGATGATCCGCTGGCCGTCGGTCTCGAGCCGGGCCTGCACCCCGAGCATGATGGGCACGTTGGGGCCGTAGATGTCGGCGTCGAGCAGGCCCACGCGGCTGCCCTTCTGCGCGAGCGCCATCGCCAGGTTCACGGCGACGGTCGTCTTGCCGACGCCGCCTTTGCCGGCACCCACCGCGATGACGTTCTTGACGCCGGCCACGGGCTGTCGTGAGCCCTGCGGCACCGCCGTGGTGCGGACACTCGAGGTCATCTCGATGGCGACCTCGGTGACGCCCGGCAGCGCCGAGACGGCGGCATGCGCCTGGTCGCGGAGCAGGTCCTTCACCGGGCAGGCCGGTGTCGTCAGCTCGATGGCAAACGCCACGCGCCCGTCGTCGGCAATGGTGAGCTGCTTGATGAAGCCGAGCGAGACGATGTCTCGGCGCAAGTCGGGGTCCTGGACGACGCGGAGGGCGTCGAGGATATTTTCTGGGGTGGGCATCGGCATGGCGCGACGGCGATCTTATCAGCCTGCGCCCGCCCCTGCAGGGTCGAAGCCGGGGGCGGACGCCGCCGCCCCCACATCCGGTCGTCAGAGCACGCCGACCTGCTTCATCGCCATGTCCCCGACGATGGGCAGCTTGAACCACTCGCCCTGGTAGGCCTTGAGCATCAGGACGATCCACAACACCAGCCCGAGCGGGATCAGGAAGAGGCTGAACAGCGCCAGAATCCAGCCGATCACCGGGATGAACCCGACGATCGTGAAGGCGATGTTGACGATGAACAGGGCAATGAACGTCATCACCGACTGCATCGCGTGGAAGCGGACGAACTTGCTGTCCTTCTCCACCACGAGGAACACGATTCCCGTGATGAACCCTGCCACGTACGTCAGCAGACCTGCCAGATTGGCGTCGAGACCGGTGGACGACTTTTCCTGTACGACGTTCATGCGCGCTGTGCTCCTCTGGATGACTTGTCGGTAGACATCGGCATCTGCGCCGCTGTCCTTCACTACATCAAGCAAACGTCGATCAACGCATGCGGCGAACGATACGCGTCGCGCCAACCGCGACGTCGGCACCTGCCGTCGGGTCTCTCAACGCGTTGCGTGCGAGCGGCGATCATACACGGTCCTGATGAGTTTCGAAGGCGTCCTTGCCCGCCGCCTGCAGGAGGACCCACGCGGAGTAGACGGCCAGTGCCGTCCCGAACGGGATGACGAACAGGTTGACCACGGCGAGCACCATCGCCGCCAGGCGCGCCCAGGGGCGATAGGCCCGCAAGGCCCAGCCGACGAGCGCCAGCGTGCCGGCCCACAGTACGAACACGAGCGCGAGTCCGAAGAACACGAAGGCGGCCAGGCTCGTGGGCACGTCGGGACCGGCGGGCCCGGCCAGGCCAAACGCCGCCAGGCCGAGCGCCACCAGCGACAGCGAGACGAGCAGGGCGAGCCAGCCGGCCACCAGGTACAGGCGGCCCAGCAGATCGATGTGGAGGGCGATGCGAGTCACCGCACGCGCACGCGGACGTCGAGCAGCAACGGCTTCGCGTGGGGCACGTCGTAGGGGTACCGGAGGTGGGCGCCGTCACGGACACCCATGGGCAGGCGCAGGACGACATACCGGCGCTGGGGCGCCACGCCCGTGCCGCCACAGCCGGCGCACGGATCGCCCCACGCCTCACCCCGGCCGCCGCACGCCGCACAGAGGGACGGCACGACCACTTCGACAGGAACACGCGAGGCGCGTTCCGTCCGCCGCTGCGGCACGTCCACGACGAGCGGCAGTCGGGCGATGGGGTCGTCCTGGGCGAGAAAGGCGCGCCGCATGCGTTCGGCCGGACCATGCAAGGACGGGAAGTCGAGGGCCGCGTCGTCTCGCCAGCACATCGACGCGGTGCCATCGGGATCGAGCACCGGCGGCCGACCGCTGCGTGTGCGCGACTGCCACTCGGGCGTGCCCGGCAGCGTACGCCACCACGGCGCGCGAACCTGCACCCGGCTGGCTCGGTGGGAGCCGTCCCAGACGTCCGCGATGCGGTAGTAATCGTGCATCCTGTGGCAGCGCCCGCCGGCGCATGGAGCGGTTAGCGTAGGGACGCGCTCCCCACGTTGTCAAGCCGCGCAGGCGGCTGCCGATTGGCCGATCGGAGGGTGTCCCGTGAAGCTCGAGTGTCCGATGTGCGGCGAATACATGCGGTTGCGTGACGTGGAGCAGGTGCAGCGCATCCCGGGCACCCTGCAGGACTCGCGGCGCATGGTGCTCGAGTGGGTGTGTCCGGAGTGCGACTACTTCGAAGAGGCCGACCGCACGGCGGTGCCCGACGACGACTGGCGGGGCTCGCGCCGGTGACGCGTGCCGATGGAAGGCACGGGCGTCAGTCGAACGGCAGGCGCGCGGCCACGGCCGTCCGCTCGCGCGGTGCGGCTGCGTAGACCAGCCGGGCGTCCACCCGCCGTCCTGGCCACAGCCTGGTCACCGCCTCCTTGTAGATGTCGAGCTGACGCTGATGCCATCGGCGCGGCGCGCCGGTCTTGAACTCCACCACCACGACCACGTCCGTATCTGGCACCACGCAGTCGATGGTGCCCCGCACGGTGACGTCGTGTCCGGCGAGCGACGACTCGCGCAGCGAGATCGGCACTTCGAACTGCGCCTGCGGATGCGCCAGCCACGTGCGCAGGTCCGCGTCGGCGTGAACGACGCGAAACAGGCGGATGACGTCATCGACATGGTCGTCGCTGACCCCGGCGGCCTCGTCGGCCATCACCAGCCGGCGAACCAGGGCGCGCAGGTCGTCGTCGCTCATCGCCGCACGACCCCGCGCCAGCAGACGATGCACCAGGCGCCCGACGATCACCTCATCGTCCACCAGGCGGTGGTCGGGATCGGCGTGGGGGCTCGGCGCATGGCCGAGCGCGAGCGCCGTCACCGACTGCCGTATGCCACGCGAGGCGTCGATCGGCCGCAGGCCCGGCGGCACGTCGTTCGTGACCCGCACGTCGTCTGTCGCCTGGTTCGCGTGTGCCGCACGTGGCGTGGCGTGGCATACGCGAAAGTGATGCCTGACGCGTTCGCCCTGCCAGTACGCGTCGGCGCAGCCGGGTTCCGGCAGCGTCGTCAGCAACCCCACGAGGTCTGCCGGCAGGACCTCGGCCAGGCTGCCCCGCAACACCTGGCGGCCCGAGCGCGGCACGGGCGCGCTCAGGTACAGGCGCTCGCGGGCCCGCGTCAGTGCCACGTAGACGAGCCGTTTCGACTCCTCGCGATCCTGTCCGGCCTCGACGCGCGCCGTGTCGCGGTCGTAGGTGGACACCGCCACGAGCGGCCGGTCGTCGTCGGGCGACGAGACGACGCGCATGGCCGGCGGGATGCCGCCGGTCCCGCGGGTGACGTTGACGACGAAGACGATGGGGTACTCGAGGCCCTTCGACGCGTGAATGGTCATGAGGTTCACGGCGTCGAGCGCGTGCAGGGCCGCGTTGGACTCGTCGCCGGCCGAGAGCCGGTCGATGTGCGCGGCGATGCGGGCCATCGTGGCGTAGCCGCGGTTCTGGATGCGCCGGACGAGCGCACGGAACTTCTTGACGTTCTCGCGCGCCTGGTCGCTGCGCGTGCCGCGCCATTCGAACGCCCACGCCGTCTCCTCGATGACCCTGTCGATCACTTCGGCGGGCGGCAGCGACAACGACAGCGTCGTCCAGCGCGGGAGGGCGGCCTGCCAGCGGGCAAGTGCCCCGGCGTCTTCGGGAGGCAGAGCGGGCAGGTCCGGCCGCGGCTCTCGCAGCGCAGACGCCAGCGCGGGTGCGAGGCGCCGCAAGGCCTCATCGGACAGACCCACGAACCGCGACCGCAGCAACGCCGCTGCACGCACGTCCGACTCGGGCACCGCCAGGTAGCGCACCAGGGCGACGAGGTCCTTGATCTCGTCCGCGTCGTAGAACCCGAGCCCCTTGTAGACGTAGCTCGGCACATGCCGCTCCGCGAGGGCCTCCTCGAAGTCGCGATGGCTCTCCCGCGACCGGAAGAGGATCGCGATGTCGCCGGGACGCACCCGGCGCGGCGTGCGCGTGTCGCGGTCGTCCACGGTGCCGTGCTCGAGCAGACGGACCACCTCGTCGGCCACGCCCCTGGCACAGCCCTCGCTGTCTTCGCCGATGACCAGCCCCAGCGGAGACGTCTCGGCGGGGGCGGTCTGGAGGACGCCGGCGTCCACGGGAAAGCGGTCGCTGTCGGCGTACCGGAAGGCCACGGCGCCCGGGGCGTCCGGAGCCACCATGGCGGCAGCCACGTCGTTGGCAAACGCCAGCAGCGCAGGCCTCGACCGGAAACTCTGCGCGATGGCCCCGCGTACCCTGTCGTTCGACCCGAGTTGCGCGATGTAGCGCGCGGCTTCGTCGAGCAGGCCCACGTCGGCGTCCCTGAATCGGTAAATGGATTGTTTCCTGTCTCCGACCACGAAGATCGAGGGCGGCACGCCCGAGGCATCGGCGGCGCCGTCGCCTTCGCCCCACGAGCGGATGAGTTCGGCCACGAGGGCCCACTGCAGGCGGCTCGTGTCCTGGAACTCGTCGACCAGCACGTGCTGGTACCGTGACTCGAGCCGGAAGCGGCTGCGCGAGAACTCGTCCATCTGCCCGAGCAGCGCGACCGCCCGCGCCAGCACCTCCGAGAAGTCCAGTGCGTCGTGCAGCACCAACGTCTCGCGGTACCGCCGCAGCGCGATGCGGAACATCCGGTAGATGCCGCGCGCCAGCAGCACGTTCAGCCCGTCGTCGAAGCGCGCCAGGGCGGCCCGCACCGCGCTGCCGACGGCTGGCAGCGCCGCCGAGCAGGTGGTCCAGTGCTGCGCGCTCGGGAACTGGTCCTTGCGGGCGTTCGGGCGACGCCGTACCTCTCCGGCACGGGTCAGCACCCAGCCGGCTACGCCATCGATCGCGGCACGCACCTCGGATGGCGCCATCGGGCCCTGCGAGACGAGGCGGTCGAGGTCGCGGCGGCACAGCTCGTAGCCGGGAACGCCAACGGGCCCCGCATCGACGAAGGCGGCCAGGCAGCCTGGCGCGGCGTCCAGTTCGCGCCGCAGGGTCTCCCGCACGGCGTCGGCCACCGCCACCTCCGATCGCACCGCACGCACACGCCCCCGCAAGTACGTGCGCAGTGCCGCGGGAGCCACGTACCGTCGAGCGAGCAGTGCGTGCAGGCCCTGCGCCAGCCGTGAGATCGAGAGCTGCGCAAAGGCCAGGCGCAGCGACTCGTCGCGCGCGGCACGGCGGCGGCTTTCGCGCAACGCGGCATCCACCGCCATTTCGGTCAGTCGCGCAATCTCGGTCTCGTCGGCGAGGCTGAAGCCCGGGTCGAGCCCGGCCTCGAGCGGGAACTCACGCAACAGCGAGAAGCAGAACGCGTCGATGGTCGAGACGGCGATGTCCTGCGCCCGGTCGCGCAGCAGCTGCCATCGCCCAGGCGACCGCGCCACGAGATCCGTCAGGATGCGCTCACGCATCTCGGCGGCGGCCTTGCGCGTGAAGGTGATCGCGAGGATGTGCGACGGGTCGACGCCCGCCTCGAGCAGGGCCAGATAGCGGTCGACGAGCACGCGCGTCTTGCCCGTGCCTGCCGACGCCTCGAGGACGACATGGTGCGCGGGGTCCGTGGCCCAATCGCGGACGGGCTGGTCGACGGGCGGCCGATCAGTCGTCACCGACGTAGTCCTTCCGGCAGACGTTGGGGTACGCACAGAACCGGCAGCGGAAGATGCTGGCCGGGCGGACGGGGAACTCGCCGGCCTCGATCGACGCCACGGCCTCGCCGAACGTGCGCGCGTCGTCCGCGGCATCGTCCGCGCGTTTGACGGTCGCTGCCCAGGGCGACACCTCGCGCAGGGCCACGTACCCGCTCTGGGCCACGGTGGAGGGCCGGCCCAGATCACGGTCGCGCTCCACCATCGCGAGCGCGTAGACGGCAGGCTGCAGGCCGTCCTGCTGCGGCCGCCGGCCGCTCTTGTAGTCGATGACGCGCACGCCGCCCTCATCGGTGCGGTCCACCCTGTCGATACGCCCGCGAATCGGCACGCGGCGCTCGCCGTCGCCTACGGGCACCGTGACGTGCCCATCGAACTCGAGCTCGAGCTCACGGCTGGCGACGTCGCCGAACGACTCGACTTCGACACGCAGCACCTTCTCGAGCAGTCCCGAGGCGACCGACGACCCGAACAGCCGCAGCCGCTCGAGCGGACGGTCCGCGGGCGGCAGCCGCAGCAGTGCGTGCTGCGCGACCTCGTGGAAGAGCGCCCGCGCGGCAGGCAGGTCGTCCGGCGTGATGCGCAGGTGGCCCGCGCGCTCCCACGCGGCGAAACACGCACGCAGGACGTCGTGCACGAACACGCCCGCATCGCGCGACGGCAAGCCGTCTTCGTCGTCGGGTTCCTCGCCGAGACGCAGGATGCTGGCCGCAAAGTACTGAAACGGGCACTGCAGATACCGTTCGACCGCGGTGACACTGTAGCGCGCCGCCCGGGTCGGCTCGGTCTGCCCCGAGGGCGTGGCGTGCTGGCCGCGAGTGATGCGCCACTGCAGCCACTCGCGCGTCTCCGGATGCGCCTCCCAGGCTGGCACCGGGATCTCCGGCGCAAGCAGCGCGCCTTCGGGCGTCACGATGCGGGTGGCCTCGTCGGCAGCCACAGGCAGACGGCGCGGCGGCGTGAAGACGGCGAGTTCGTCGAGCAACGCCGAGGGCCTGACCACGGCGTCCTGCTCGAGCTCGGGCACCGAGACGCCGACGGCCTCGGAGGGAAGTTCGAGCAGGTCGGCAAAGGCCGCGCGAGTGGCGGCCGTGCGCTCGCGTTCGTCCGGCCATCCGAGCCGCGCCAGCAGGAAGGACGGATAAAAGACGTTGCGCGCCGTGGCTTCGGGCCACTCGCCATCGACGAGCCCCACCAGCCGCATGTGGCGCACGACGGCGAAGCGGGCGGAGGCGGCATCGAGCACCTGCACACCGTGGCCTCCACGGCGGGCAGCAAACGTGTGGCCCTCGATCCAGCGGCGCAGCACCGCACACGCCTCGCGCGCGTGCACGGGCCTCGGGTCGAACTCGCGCAGGGCGGCGCGCAGCGTCTCGATCACGTCGCGCACGGCGGCACGCACGCGACGACTCCGGCTGACGGCCGACGCATCGCCCTCGACAGGCCTTGCCAGCCGCTCGAGCACGTCGGCAATCCGATCGAGGTGCAGGGCGGCCGGGGCCTCGTGTCGCAGCGGCTCGAGCGAGGCCAGCAGCGGCAGGAGCGTCGAAGCCACGTGCAACGCTCCTGGCAGGTCGCGTGGAGATCCGACCGTGTGCCCGTCGCGCCATGCCTCGACCAGTTCGATCAGACGCGCCGGCGACCCAAGGTAGCGGTCGCGGGCCAGGAGACGGTCGAAGGCCTCGACGGCCCGAGGCGGCAGTTCCACCCCTGCCGCATCGACGAACAGGAACAAGGGATGCCGCAGCCATGCCACGAGGGTGCTGCGCGTGTAATCGGCCAGGACGCTGTCGACGAGCACGTCGAGCGCCGCGGCCCAGGGTTCGGCAGCCAGCGGCAACGTCTCCGCAGCCTCGTACGGCACGCCAGCCGTCGTCAGCACCTGCTGCGCGAGGTAGAGATACGGCAGTGGGCGCCGATAGACGAGGGCCGTGTGCGACACGTCCTCGTCGCCAGTGGCCTTCAGCCGCCGTGCAAAGCCGATCACCTCTTCTTCCCGGTCGCGGAAGGTGAACCAGGTGGCGTCCGACGAGGGCGTCTCGAGCCGTCCTCGCAAGGGCCGCTGGGAGTCCACCCGCACAGCCAGCGCGTCGGGCCAGCGCTCCCGGCAGCGACGCTCGAAGCCGACCTGCCCTTCCCTGCCGGTGTACAGCACGTCGAGGCGATCGAGATCCAGGCTGTCGAGGTGTTCGAGATCCGCCGGCCACAGTCCGTCAGGGTCGGACCGGTGATCGCCCACCGTGACGACGACGTGCCGCACGGGCAATCGGGCGGTGGCGGGCACGACCGCACGCCTCAGCGCGGCCTCGTCGAGAAGCCCCGCGCGGGCAAGGCTCGCGTCGTAGGCACCGAAGGCCGCCAGGAGGAAATGTGTCTGCTGGAGCAGGCGTGCCGCGCCGCGGTCCGAGGCGGCCTCGGCTTCGAGGTCGGGCAGGAGCGTCGCCGCGGCGCTGTCGAGCCCGTGGCCCAGGCGCCCGAGCGCCTCGCGCAGGCGCACCATCTCGGCGACCAGTCCGGGACGGATGAGGAACGGCGCGGACGTGCCTGCCGCCGCGGCCTCGCGCGCGGCAGCGGCCATCAGCACCTCCTGCGCAATGGGGGTCACGCGCGGTCGCGGGTCGCCGCTGAAGGCATGCACCAATGCGTACCAGCCCTCGCGCGTCACGGTGCGCGGCGCCATCACCACGGTCGCGGGCGGCACGGCGGGTGCCAGGGGCAGCCCGAGCGGCACGGCAAGCGCCGCCGGCGTCGTCCACCCTTCGTGCAGGACGCGATGTTCGATGGTCCGCCGCAACTGCTCGCCGGCCTGCCGGCTGGGCACGAGGACCACACGCGTCAGGTGCGTCTCGGGCGCGCCCGCCTGACAGAGCGACACGAGCGCGCGCTGCCACGCGTCGAGGTCGGCAGCGCGTATCAGGCGGACCGCGGATGGCATCAGCGTGGAGGGCTCTGCGCGGCAGCCGCGCGGCGCGGTGGCGCGTCGAGGTCGGCCAGGTCGCTGCGCGTCCGGTCGAGCGTCATCAACGCACCGGCCGCCGCGGCGGACGCCTCCCACGCCCGGGCCAGGCTGCCTTCCTGCGTCGCCCGGCGACGCGTCTGGATGGCACGCCCCGTCATCTGGAGCACCGACGAGATGAGCGCATGGACGTCCATGGCTTCTGCGGGCACGTCCAGCCGTTCGGTCTGCACACGCATGCCGGCCAGCAACGCGTCTGCCTTGTCGAGATCGGACAGAGACGGCCCCGCCAGGGTGCGAATGTCCTCGAGCGCCTGCCGCACGGAGCCGACGCCGCCCAGCAGTTCGCCCACGCTGGCCACATATTTCGAGACGACGGGCTGCCGCTCCTGCCAGCGGTCGAGCACCAGGCGCCAGCGGCGGGCCTCCTCGAGTTGCCACTCGAGATGTGCCAGCAGCGCGTGCATGGCCGCAGGGCGACGCGCGCCGAGCTTCCGATCGCGCGTGCTCACCTCTTCCCGCAAGGCCAGCAGTGCCTTCACGTCGGCCCGCTCGAGCGACGCCTGCGCGCGCTCGAGCACCTGCACACGCAGCGCCCCGTAGGCACGGGCCACCTTGCGTTCGGCCTCCAGTTGACGACGGATGTCGCGGCGAACGTCCCGCGCCCACCCGCGTGGTGCGCCCGTGGCCTCGCCGACGAGCCGCAGGGCATGGTCGAGCAGGGCGGTACGTTCGGCGGGGTCGGCCACGTGACGCGACAGCGTCAGGGCCTGCAGGGCCAGGTCCTGCGTGGATGGCACCGGACGCAGCCTGGGAGGGGCCGACGCAGCCGCCACCCCGCTGGCGAGCGTCAGCGTGAAGTGCTGCTGGCCCGCCGCCGCCCTCAATCCTGCCAGTACATCGTCGAGGACGGTGAGCATGGCCTCGGCGTCGCGCTGCCTGTAGCCGTAGTGCTCGCGCGGCCAGGCCGACAGGCGGTCGCGGGCCCGGGTGACGAGCGCGATGCGTTCGAGAGGATCAGGCGTCGAGGACACGCGGCCGAGCGTCTGCGCGATGTCGTCAGTGAACGCTGCGTAATCGCGCTCGGCGCTCGACGCCGTGTAGCGCGCCAGCCGCACCGCCGCGCTGTAGGCGTCGGTACGCGTCCAGTTCACCGCGGCCTGCGGAAGGCTCACGGCCTGTAATTGCGGCGCGTCGGCGTCCACGGCACCCACAGGCACGGTGGCAATGACCTGGTCATCCAGCCGGGCCGGCTCGCCGTGCACGACAACCTCGGTGCCATCGACGAGGAACAGGCGGAACTGGGGCACAGGCGTCGGCTGGGGCGATGACTGCGCCGACGCCGTGACACCGGCCACGACACACGCCAGCCATACACCCACGCACCAGACCAGACGCCTCACCGGTCGATCTTCCCCTGCTTGGCGCGTGTTGTCGAGGGTGTCCTGTTGCCGCGCGCGGGGACGCTGCGGCCCTTCGGCGACCTCCGGCCACGAGGGCCTGTGGAAAAGCTGCGGATGGACGGTGCATATCGTGTGCATCGATTTCGCAGAAGAGGACGAATCCCGGTACAGGATCGCGCTCCGCGGCCCATCGCAGAATGTGCATGCGTCTTCGTCTGTCGCTTCGCTTGCGCGGCGCGCCACGACGACTAGAATGGCGTTCGCTCGTCGGCCCGATGAGCGCGTCATCTGCCTGAGTGGGGCGCACCCGTGAAGCAATCCGTGCAACGATTCGACCAGCACATCAACGGCAGAACGTACCGCATCGAAGTGGCGCGCGTGCAGCAACGCTGGCGCGCCCATGTGGTGAACGAGTTCGGTGCGCCTGCCGCGCTGATGCCCTTCTACGACTCGACGCCGGACAGCGCCGCTCGGCGGCTGTCCGACTGGCTGGTGCGCCTGCACGGCGGAGCGAAATGCGACGGCACCGTCATGACCTGATCGTTCTCGCCCTGGCCGGCGCGTGTGCGCTGGCGCCGCATTTCGACGTGGCCTGGGCGCAGGCGGTCGCCCCGGCGCCGCAACACGAGACGGCCGCAGCGCTGCCCCGCGTACGGCTGATCGCGACGGGCGGCACCATCAGCAACAGGCGGGGCGGCCGGCTCAGGGCTGACGAACTCGTCGCGCAGGTGCCCGACCTTCAGCGCTACGTGCGGCCCGAGTCGGAGCAGTTCGCCAACACCTCGAGCGCGTCGTTGACGCTGGCGCAATGGCTGGATCTGTCGCGGCGCATCAACGCCCTCCTCGACGCCGAGGCCGACCTCGCCGGGGTGGTGGTGACCAGCGGTACCGACACCCTCGAGGAACTCGCCTGGTTCCTGCACCTCACGGTGCGCCACGACAGGCCCGTCGTGGTCACCGGCGCCATGCGGACGCCGAGCCAGGTCGCGCCCGACGGCGCGGCCAACCTGCTGGCCGCCTTCCGGGTGGCGGGCGACGCGCAGGCTCGGAATCGCGGCGTACTGGTGGTGCTGAACGACGAGATCAGCTCCGCACGCCACGTCACCAAGTCGGACGCCTTGCGCCTGCACACCTTCGTCTCCCCGACCGGAGGCACACTCGGCACCGTGGACGCCGATCGGGTGGTCTTTCACCGGCGTGTGGAGGGCCGCCACACGGCGGCGTCGGAGTTCGACGTCGGCGCCATCGAGACGCTGCCGCGTGTGGACGTCCTGCTCGTGTATCAGGACGCGCCCGGTGATCTCATTCGTGCGGCGGTCGACTTCGGCGCGCAGGGGTTGGTGATCGCAACGGCGGGTGCGGGCGCCACCAGCAGCGCGCAGCGCGAGGCCATGGCGTATGCGGCCGCCCGAGGGCGGCCGGTCGTCAGCACCACTCGAACGGGCGCGGGGCGCATCCAGCCGCGCTCGCGTCGGCGTGCGATGCCGTCACCCGAGCCGGACTGGCTCATCGCCGGGGAGGACCACACGCCGGTCAAGGCGCGGGTGCTGCTGATGCTTGCGCTCGCGGTCGGTGCCGGCCCTGCAGACATCCAGCGGATGTTCAGCGAGTACTGATCCGCCGCCGGCCGAGGTGCACCACCAGCGGCACGACGATGGCCGCGCAGATGCCGGCCCACATGTGCATGGGCATGGCGAGCTGCGCAAACCCCTCGGGCGTGGCCGTGCCGTCTGGCATCACCGGCGTCAGCGGCGCGACCGTGGTGGCGGCCGCAACGGCCAGTGATCCGATCACATAGAGCGGCGTCGCAATGACGAGGCCCCGCGACAGCAGCAGATAGATGCCTGCCGCCAGCAGCACCGAGGCCATCGTCGCGCCGACGATGGCCTCGGTCGTGATGACGTCGGGCCGCGGGTAGCCCGTGAGACGCGTGAAGGCCGAGTGCCACCAGAGGTTGCCGGCCACCGCCATCGCGGCAGCCAGCGCACCTCCCCACGCGTAGCGCAAGACCGACGGCGGGTCGGTCGGCTCGGTCACTGCAGCGGTGTGCCGAGGGCGTTGGTGCCCACGACGAACGTCTGGCCGTTCGCGTTGCGATACATCGCGCGCTCCACGACGAGAGGCAGCGGCCCGCCCAGCGACTCCACCAGGACGCCAGCCTGGGTGTCGCGCGGCAGGCCCACGCGCTCGAGCAGATCGACGAGGGCGAACGTCTGCCGCGACTTGCCAGCCACGTCGAACGTCAACACGTCGCTGACCCCGCCCGGCAGGAGCAGGCGCATCTGGATCTGCCCGGCCGAGACGCCCGTGTTGGCGACCAGCACGTAGGTCTGCCAGTTCATCGACCCGCCCGCTTCGCCTTCCCCAAGCACCCAGCGTGACGAGGTGCGTGACGTCGCCGGCGAGTTGTGCGCCTCGTACCAGGTCGACGGCCCGCCCGGCCACCACATGGCTCGCTCGACGATGAGCGGCACGCCGTTGAGCGACCGGATCCGGACTGACACGTCGGTATTGCCGGCGCTGAAGGGACGCACGCCGGGGCTCAGTTCCTCGAGGTCCACCCAGATGTTGAAGCGTGAGTTGCGCAGCACGTTGTACTGCTTGGTGTACACCGTGCCTGGGCTGCCGACGGTGTACTCGGCCTCGATGAGCGCATCGCTGCCCGTGGTGTTGCCGATGAGCACGAACAGGTCGAAGAAGTCGCCCGCGTTGCCTTCAGCGAGGAACCACTCGAGGGCCGGCTCGGTGATGCCGGCGCTTTCGTGGCCCGCCTTGAAGAACGGGGCCGACCCGCGGTACATCGCGCGCTCGGCGATGATGGCCGGCCCGCTGGTCACCTCGAACACGGCCGAGAACTCGGCCGAGGCCAGGGGCCTGCCGCCGTTGATGTCCTCGACGTTGGCCCACACGTTCGTGCGGCTGTTGGGGGGCAGCACGTAGCTCTTCTCATAGGTCTGCCCGGTGCCCAGCAGATAACGTCCCTTGACGGTGGCGGGCTCCGTGGTGGGGTTCTGCAGCAGGTAGAAGAGGTTGAAGCCCGAGATGGTGGCGCCCTCGGCGAAGTACCACGTGCGCGCCTGGCTCACGACGCCGACTTCGGCATGGCCCGCGTACACGTTCTTGTCCCACGTCATCGTGCGGTCCACGCCGATCGGGGCGGTGGCCCTGACGGTGGTGGCGAACTCGTAGGCGACCTCCGGGCCGTTCTCGGCGATGCCCGGCTGCTCGTCGAGCACGATGGTCGTGCGCTCGTAGGGCGCCAGCTCGAAGGGCGTGGGGGCAATCGGCGTGCCGGAGGGCAGCTGGTACGACAACTCGCCGCGCACGATGAAGGCATTGGGGTTGGCGAGCGCGATGCGCACGTCGAAGTCGAGGCCGCCGGTCTTGGTCGCGCCTTCGGCGAAGTATCGCGTGAAGGCCCCGAGGATGGGATCGCCGTCGCCGCCGACACCGGTCCGCTCGTCGTCGTTCGTGAAGCCGTCGCCATCGGGGTCGGCATACGGCGAGCCGGCATCGCTGCACGGGTCGAGGCCGAAGCCGCCGAGCCAGGCGGTGTAGCCGGGCAACTCGACGTCGTAGAACTGGCACTCGCCCTGCGCAAAGACGTTCTGGCGCGCAAAGGCATCCACCATGCCGTTGGTGTCGCCCGCCACGAGGGTGGTGAAGCCAGACTGATAGGCGACCACCGGACCGTTCGGGCTGATCTGGGGATTTTCGGTCGAGGTGGCCCCGCCACCCGTGGCGCTGCCTCCGCCGGACGACTGCGTCACCAGGACGGCCGCGTCGAGCACCGGAGCACCCGTGCCGTCGAGCACGCGCCGGGCAAAGACGTCGGCGGCGCCGTTGGTGTCACTGGCAACGAGGTCGGCCTTGTACGAGCGGAACGCGAGGTATCGTCCAAACAGCGACAGCGTCGGATCGTAGGCGGTGTCGTCGTTGGTGGCCTCACCCTTGATCGAGCTCAGCGAGCCGCGAGGGCCGCCGACGCCATCGGTCCGCGAGACGTAGACGCGCGACGGCGCCGACCCCTCGGTCGAGAGCACCGACGAGAGGAACACGAAGCTCACATACTGCCCGTCGTCGCTGATGTCGGGGTCGCGCGAGTCGGTGTCGGGCTCGGGCGGGACGCCGCTGAGCCACCGGGTGCTGCCGTCCACCATGTCGCGCACGAAGATGTCGCTCGCGGTGTTGGTGTCGCCCGGGGCCATGTTGCTGGAGAGCGACGCAAAGGCCACGAAGCGTCCGTCGCCGCTGATGGCCGGCGTCAGCGATGCGCCGTTGCCGAAGCCGCCGGCGTCGGTGCGGCTTGCGAGCGTGGTGGTGCTGGCGATGCGGTCGTAGACGTAGACGTCGGGCTGGCCGTTGGTGTCGCCCGTGCCCAGGGCCACCGACGTGACAAACGCCACATACCGGCCGCTGGCGCTGATGGCCGGCTGCGACGACTGGGCCGGGGGCCCCCCTGGCGTACCCACGCTGACCGGGATCGTCGTACCCGTCGCGCGGTCATGCAGGAAAGTGACCAGGCGCGAGTAGGCCACCCAGCGGCCGTCGTGGCTCATCGACACCCACGACGCGTCCACGCTGTCGTAGCCAGCCGGCACCGGCAGCCTGGTAGTGGTGCCCGACGCCACGTCGCGGACGAAGACGTCGGCACGCGCGTTCACATCGCCGGGCACGAGGTTGGTTGCCGTGGACAGGAACGCGACCACGTTGCCCGTGAAACTCGTGACGGGACGATAGCTCTGACCGGAGTAGGTCTCGCTCACGCCGCCGGCCGTCACCGACACACGCTGGAGGCTGCCGGGCGAGGTGGCGACAAAGACGTCCGTGTCGCCGTTGAAGTCGCCCGCCACCAGCGACGGTTCGTTCGACGCAAAGACGACTGCGCCGGTGCTGGCGACGGCCGACTCGGTCGACGCCCCCGTGCTCGGCAGGGTGCCCACGCTGATCTTGGTGACGGCCGTCACGGCCACGGCGCCACCGCCGACGTCGAGCGACGCCCGAAACACGTCGAGCAGCGCGTCGAACGGCGCCGCGAGATCGGTGGCAAGCGACGTGAAGCTGATGAACCCACCGTTCGGGCTGATCGAGGGCTCGAAGCTGCTGCCGTTGCCGGCCTGTGCGGCGGCCGTCAACGACACGAGCACCGTGACGCCGGCGGTGCGGTCGCGGACGTACACGTCGTTCACCGGGTTGGCGTCGTTGGCCGCGGCCTGTGCGGCGGTCGTGAACGACACGAGCCGGCCGTCGGCCGAGATGCCCGGGCTCCCCGAGGCCGCCGCGAGCTCGGCGCCTGTGTTCGAGACGCTCACCCGAGCCGTCGTCGTGCCATCGCCGACGAAGACGTCGGCCACGCCGTTGGTGTCGGCCACGAGGTTCGAGGCCGTCGAGGTGAACGCCACCAGGCCGCTGTTGTCCACGGCCGGCCGGCCGGATGCCGACGAGTTGCCGGCAGCGCCCCCGCCGTTGGCACGCGAGATGAGCACGGTGGTGCCTGTGTTGCGGTCGTGGCGGTACACCTGCACGCCGGTGAACCCGCCGCCCACGTTCGACGCGCCGCTCAGAAAGGCGACGTACCGGCCATTCGGGCTGATGGCGGCACTGAAGCTGGGCCCGTTGGCCTGGCCGCCGCCGTTGGCCAGCGAGATGCGGGTGATGGTGTTGGCCACCCTGTCCAGCACGAACACGTCGTTGTTGCCGTTGGTGTCGCCCGCCACGACATTGGAGGCGCACGAATCAAAGGCCAGGAACTGCCCCGTCTCCGACAGCGCGGGCCGCTCGGTGCTGCAATTGAGCTGCACGCCGCCGTCGCCCACCACGCGCGTGACCACCCCACCGCTCGCGACGAACACGTCGAGGGCCTGATTGGTGTCACCCGCCACGAGCGAACTGAGTGCGCTCACAAACGCCGCGGTCGTGCCGTCGCCGCTGATGACGGGCGTCGGCGAGTAGGTGCCGCCCCCGGCCTGCGCCCCGGTTTCGGTCAGGCTGACGCGCACCGTCGGCTGCGCCTGTGAGTGAGCGGCCAAGCCGCAGACGAGCCCGCCAGACAACAGGCCAAGTTTCAAGACGTTCCTACGCACGCGCCCTCCCCGGATGTCGACCGCTGTCGGTCAGGGGCCATCGTACTGCAAGCCGGTGGGCCCTGAAGCTCGACCTGTCCACGGTCGAGTTGGGATAAAGATCGTGTCCCGCACGCCGATTCTGCCGAGAGCAATGCCCGGCCGCCCTATCGCCCTCGATCTCTCGAAGCTCGATTTCGGCTCGTCGTTCGATGCCCGCCCGTCACTGGTCGGCATCGTCGAAGACCTCGTCTCCCTGCTCGAGACGCAGATGCCCGACGAGGCCGACTTCCCCGCCGAACCGTTGCGGGCACGCCTCAAGCAGAGCCGCATGCGCGTGCGGACCGCCGAAACGGCCGACGACCTGCACGAGGCCGGCTTTCGTCTCGTGGGCGACGCGTCTCAGACCCACGCGCGCATCGCGGGCCACGTGGCCAGCCGCGAGTCGGAGTTGTATGGCGTCATCCGGTTGTTGCGCGAGATCCTCGACGCGCTGCGCGGCGACGCCCGCGCCTTTCGGACCGACATCACGAAGTCGAGCGACCGGGTCGCCGACCTCGCGCGCATCGACGATGTGCGCTCGCTGCGCAAGGCCCTCAGCCGCGAGGTGGACGAACTGCGGCGTAACGTCCAGGAGCACGAGACGCGCGAACAGAGCCGCCTCGAGCAGTTGTCGGGGCGGATGCGGCCGTTCGAACACCGCCTGCAGGACGATGAGGCCGACCAGGACCGTCCCACGCGCCTGCCCCGCCGTACCAGCCTCGAGCGACGGCTGGCATCACTGGACCCGTCCGAGACCTGCACGCTGCTGCTCCTGCGTGTGGACCAGCCCGACGCCATCGCCCGCGAGCACGACAGGTCCGTGCTCGACCGGGTCGTCCTCTGTCTGACGCAACTCTTGCAGGCGACCTTCGGGGCACAGACGAGCGCCTACCGCGTCGACACCTGCAGCGTCGCGGCGCTCATGACGGGTCAGCCGGGCCGCACCCTCGTGCACACGCTGCGCCAGGCACAGACGCGGATGGCCCCGGAGTACGAGTACGAGCAGCACGGCACGACACGCAGCGTCGCCTTCACCTTCAGCT